>NZ_JBJKOD010000002.1:0-535067 GCF_045765065.1 Winogradskyella sp. 4-2091 | reverse complement strand
ATAACTTGCTTTAAAAAAACAACTAACTAATTTGCATATCTCAAACGTATTTTGGTTTGAAAAAATAAGTGGATAAACCTAATTTTAATTTTAAAGAGTTGTGAACACTTATTAACAAGTTATTGGTAAAGTTATCAGAATATATAGCCTTGTAAGAATTAACTACAAGAGACAAATAAAGCCGATATTATGTTTTTTTGTACAATTATTATCGATAAATAACTGGTTTATAATAAAATAATAAAACTTAATATATAATTGTACTCCCTAATAATCTATTATTAAAAAGTAACTTAAAATTATGAAAACAAAACTACTCTATACACCATTATTGTTTGGTGTACTTTTTTTAAATTTTTCTTTTTCTCAACAAACCTTTATACCAGACGATGTTTTTGAACAGTATTTAATTGATGAAGGCTATGATACTGTTTTAGATGATTATGTATTAACCAATAATATTAATACAGTAACTACTATAGATTTAGGAGCAAAAGGTGTTAGTGATTTAACGGGACTACAAAATTTTACAGATTTAATAACCTTAGATGTATCTGAAAATGCACTACTAAATAGTTTAGATATTAGTAATAATTCAGCATTAGTTAATTTAAATGCGTGGAATACATCTATTTCAAGTTTAAACCTTGTTAACAATACAGCATTAATGTATTTAAATATTTATAATACTTCCATTAGTAATATAGACGTAAGTAATAATACATCTTTAGACTATATAAGTGTAGCAAATACAAACATTGTAAATATAGATCTTAGTAATAATACAATATTAAATTATTTGAATGTATCTGATTCTAATCTTAACAACTTAGATGTTTCAGCGAATTCAGTTTTAAATATTTTAATTGCTAATAATATGACGAATTTACAGTGTATTACCGTTATAGATGAATCTGCCGCAAATGCTGGTACAAATATATATGAAGACTGGGTTAAAGATGCAAGTATTAGTTATAGTGAAAGTTGTACGTTAAGTGATTCAGAATTTGAATCATATAAAGTATATGTAGGACCAAACCCAATGAAAAATCAATTAAATATTGAATTATATAATTCAAGTATTATAAATGATATTGTTCTATTTGATATTACAGGTAAACAAATATTGAAAACTACAAAAACACAAATTTTTACAAGTCAACTACAATCAGGAATTTATTTAATTAGGATTTCTACAAACAACGGAATCGTAACTAAAAAATTAATTAAGGACTAAAAGTTAACTTTATAAAATTAGAAAAAAAGCTTGAGATGATTCTTAAGCTTTTTTTTATTAAATTTTGTTTAGAATTAAGTCCGTTTTAAGTTTTCCCATTTTTTTTAAATTATGCTCTAAAGAACTTATAAATCAAAAGTATTAAGCCTTTTTTATTTGTAACTTTGTGGTAATAAATTATTTCAATTATCATGACTATTTCAATAGGAAACGATCACGCAGGACCAGATTATAAATTTGCCATTGTTAAACATTTAGAAGCAAAAGGTTACACAGTTAATAATTATGGAACAGATACTTTAGATAGTGTTGATTATCCAGATTTTGTACATCCTGTTGCTAAAGATGTTGAAGCTAAAAAAGTTGATTTTGGTATTTTAGTGTGTGGAAGTGCAAATGGTGTAGCAATGACCGCTAATAAATATCAACATGTAAGAGCTGGTGTTTGTTGGACTAGTGAAATTACTGAACTAACACGTTTACATAATAATGCTAATGTGATTTGTATACCTGCACGTTTTACATCTATTCCACAAGCTATTAAAATGGTAGATACCTTTTTAGAAACTGAGTTTGAAGGTGGCCGTCATCAAAATAGAGTAGATAAAATACCTATGTCATGCTAAACATCTAAACTATCAATTTTAAATTGATAAAACATGAGTCAATCTCATCAACATTCGCATTTACATACACACGATCTAAATGGTCGTAATCTTTTAATTTCTATACTTCTAAATATCGCTATTACAGTAGCTCAAGTTATTGGTGGTTTACTTTCTGGTAGTTTAGCTTTATTAAGTGATGCACTTCATAATTTTAGTGATGTAGTGTCTTTAATTATTAGTTACATCGCTAATAAATTAGTAAAACGTAAAGCTTCTTTAAAACGCACTTTTGGTTATAAACGTGCCGAAATTTTAGCTGCTTTTATTAATGCTTCTACGTTAATAATTGTTGCTGTACTTCTTATTATAGAAGCGATAAAGCGCTTTCAAAACCCACAACAAATAGAATCTAATTTGGTAATATGGTTATCTGTAGTTGCTATTTTAGGTAATGGTTTTAGTGTTTTATTATTAAAAAATAATGCTAGTACTAACATGAATATGAAAAGCGCATACTTACATCTATTAACAGATATGATGGCAAGTGTGGCTGTTTTAGTTGGTGGACTGTTAATGAAATTTTTTCAAATTTGGTGGATAGATAGTGTACTTACTTTTTTAATTGCTTTGTATTTAATATGGATGGGATTTGATTTATTAAAAACCTCAACCAAAGTTCTTATGTTATTTACACCAGACTCGATTCCGGTAGATGAAATTGTAACGAAGCTTAATAGTTTTGAAACCATTAGTAATGTGCACCACGTACATGTTTGGCAATTAAATGAAGAAGAGATACATTTTGAAGCACATGTAGATTTTGAAAAAAATATTACATTAACAGAATTTGATGTTATTCTTAATAAAATTGAGGAATTTATTTATCATAAATACGATATCAATCACGTAAACATTCAACCAGAATTTGGTAAAAGTGATACTAAAGATATTATTGTACAAGACTAATTATGCTAACAATTAAAATAAGCGCTTTTAACGAGCTTTCTATATATGAACTATATAGTTTACTTCAATTACGTAGTGAAGTCTTCGTGGTGGAGCAAGATTGCGTCTATCAAGATATTGATGGTAAAGATCAGAATGCATTACATGTTTTAGGTTATAAAAATAAAAGCCTAGTTGCATACACAAGAATTTTTAAACGAGGAGATTATTTTAAAGAAGCGAGTATTGGTAGAGTAGTAGTGCTAGAAAATGAAAGGAAACATAGCTATGGTTATGATATAATGAAGGCTTCAATTGATGCCATAAAAATGTATTATGATACAACTGAAATAAAAATTTCTGCTCAAGTATATCTAAAACGTTTTTATAACAATTTAGAATTTAAGGAAATAGGAGAGGAGTACTTAGAAGATGGTATTCCGCATATTGCTATGCTGCGTTCTTAGGTTTTTAGAAACCTGTTATTTTTTCTCGTAAATTTTAGTAACCAAAATTTCTACACGTCTATCCTGTTCTGGTTCACCACCAAGTGGTGCTTTACGTCTCATACCTGCAAATTTCATTCGGTAAGGTTTTACACCTGCTTTTACTAAATAATCATATATATATTTTGCACGAGCCATTGACAGATTTCGTTTTTTAGTCTTACGATCTATAGCATCTCTAGTACCTTCTGTACAGCAAACATGCCCTTCAATAGTAAAATAAACATTTGTACGTTCTACTAAAACTTCAGCAATACCATCAAGTACCAATTTAGATTCTTTGGTTAAATAACTATAACCTGTTCTAAACAATAGATTTTCGAGTAAAATCTTATCACCTTCTTTTAGTTCACCTTTTAAAATATCTTCAGTTTTAGTTTTTTCTGGTTTTTCTTCTTTAGGTTTTGGTGGATAAACAGGAGTTACAATAATTTCAACTTTACGGTTTAAACCCCGAATTTTACTCAGATTTTCTTCGTGGACGATGTTAACTAATATCTCACCTTTACCATCTACGTTTGTAATTACAGACTCATCAAATTCGTTATTAGAAAATACTTCTTTAATAGACTGTGCTCTGTTTTGAGATAATACTAAATTATAATTGTCACTGCCTCTATCATCAGTAAAACCATAAATAGAAATTTTTTCAATATCTAAATCTTCAATTTCGGTTAAAAAAAGTAATAATCTACTATGTTCAGTTTCGGGAATATCGTGTTTATCAGTGTCAAAATAAACTTCATGTTTCAATTCTTCTTGGGAAAAAGAGAGTTGAAAACATAACAACAAAAAGATAACTAGGGACTTCATTTAATAATAATTTTCTTACTTACAGAAAATGTTTATAACGCTAAATATAGAAAAAATTTGCCTTTATCTCAAAATACTAGCGTATTGTGTTGGGTCATTTAGGATATTCATGGCTTTTTTTATTTCATTATTATGCGTTAGATAATAGGTATATAAACCTTCACTGTAAAAATATCGTTTAATAATCTCTGCTGTAAGTAATGTTTTTAATTGTGTTTTATTTCCGTCAATTGCATTAGATTTATAAGTCATTAGCGCTTTATTTAAATCATTAAACTCAGATTTAATTGCAGACTCAAGTTCTTCTTCTTTTGCAACATTTATGGCGTTTGTTAGTGCTTTTTCGGTTTTAGTTTCAAAGTTAAAACCACTTGTTTTTATATAGTTTTTAAATTTTTTAAAATCTGAATCAGACAATTCAAAAGTCTTTAAATCGTCAACATTATTGTTGTAATAATAATTAGTTGCATAGTTAAAGACTAAGTTTTCGTTTGATATTGCTTTTGTAATTGGTGTTTGTTTAGCAAATTCTACTTCAATATCTGGTTGTACGCCTCCTCCATCAAATACGTTACGTCCATTTTTAGTTTTAAAAGCATTGTAATTTTCTTGTTTAGTACGTGTTGCTTTACCGTTTTCATCTCTATTCCAATAATCTAATGCTTGTATACAGCGACCAGAAGGTGTATAATATCTTGAAATAGTAATTTTCATTTGTGTACCATAAGTTAATGGTTTTGGTCTTTGTACTAAACCTTTTCCAAAGCTTCTAGTACCTACAACAACAGCTCTATCCATATCTTGCAAAGCACCAGAAACAATTTCACTCGCTGAGGCACTACTACCATCAATTAAAACTACAAGTGGAATTTCAGTATCTATTGGTTCGCGTTTAGTGTGGTAGGTTTTATTATATTTTTTTACTTTAGATTTTGTAGTTACAACTAACTGATCTTTTGGTACAAAAATATTAGTAACGTTAACGGCTTCATGAAGTAAGCCACCAGGATTTCCTCTAAGATCTAAAATAAGTTTTGTTGCACCTTGATTTTTTAAGGCTTTAATAGCTCTAATAGTTTCAGAAGACGCTTTTGCATTAAACTTTCTTAGTACAACATAACCCGTTTCTTTATCTATCATTGCGTAATGTGGTACAGCTTTTATCTCTAAAGATTCTCTTATAATTTTAACGGTATTTGTTTTTCCTTGACGTTTATATGTAATTGAAACTTCTGTACCTGCGGCTCCTTGTAATAGGTTAGCAGCATCATCTTTAAAATCTGCTACAATTACTTTATCTACTTGAATAATTTCATCACCAGCTTTTAAACCTGCTTTATCAGCTGCATAATTTTGATATGGTTCTACAATAACCAATTTATCTTTTAGTGTTAATACTTTAGCACCAATGCCTGTATAATCACCTGCATTATTTATTCTAGAAGCTTCTACATCTTGTTCGTTATAAAATTGGGTATAAGGATCTAAATCATCTAACATGCTTTTTATGGCAGTATCCATTAAACTACCAGGATTGGTATCATCAACATAATTCATGTTGATTTCCTTAAATAATGTCGTGAATATTTCTATTTGCTTAGCAATTTCGAAGAAATCATTTTTAAAAGCTGTGGTACCAAAAAAGATAAGCACGGCTATTGCTGGAAACATTATTTTATTACGTAGTTGTTTTTTCATTAGTTAGAAGTTTTGTCAATAAATTTTTTGAACAATAATTTCATACTACCATTAAGTTTATCAAAAGTTGTTCCATCTTTACTAAGATATAAAATCATAAACGCAAAAGAAGTAGAACTATTGTTAAAATATAGTGGTTTATTTAGTCTGTAAGCTTCACGTAGTAAACGTTTTATTTGGTTTCTAGACACTGCGGTTTTATGCAATCGCTTACTTACGGAAACACCTGTTTTTAGTGCAGAACCATCATCAAATTCGGTTTTTAGATATATAAGTTTAAGAGGATAGGCTGTTACAGCCTTTCCTTCTGTAAAAAGCTGTTCGATTAACTTTTTACTTTTTAGCTTATCTTTTTTTGAATATTTAAAGTTCACTATTAATTATCTAGTACAACAAAAATAGAATTGTATTTGTTACTATCAACGATTTGATTTAATTATATTAAAAAACCATATCATTTGATATGGTCTTAAAGAGTTTATAAAAATTTTTATTAATGATAAATTTTAATTCATGCGGTTGTAATTAGTTACCAAGTTACCAAAAACCGCTCTCAATTTTAATGCAGAACCAGATGCCGGAATTGAAGGATGTGTTATTCCATAATCAAAATCATTTTTTTCAATACGTTCAATTAAATTTCTTGTTTCTCTTATGAAAGAATTGCCTTCTCTGATAAAACTAGGTAGAAAACTTTTTGCGATACTTGTTTTTCCAAATTCTTTTGTCTTTTGGGTTTCGTCTTTATTTTGCTCTTCTAGCTCATTGTGTACAGCACTAAAATCCGCAAGTTTTGCTTTTAAATCTTTTATATCTATGGATTTTAAATTTTCGCTATCTGCATTTCCGATAACATCAAAAACCTGATCTGCTTTATTTAATTCCATCATTAGGTTATATCTAATTAGCTCACCATTTTCTTTGTATTTATTAGCCTCAAATTCCTTCAGGCTATTTTGTAAGCCTTTAAAGTTAATGTACATAGTGTCATAACTTTTATAATAGTTTTCAAAAGCTTTTACAAGTTCTTTATGTAAATCTTTACCAAGTGCAAAATCATCATCTTTATAATCTTGTTTTTGATAGTATGAATCTGCTTTTTCTAAGGTAGAATAGAGTGTGGTAGCATCTTTTAATACAGTTTTCATTAAATCGTCTACTTCTTCAATTTCTGGATCTAGAGCAATTGCTTTTTCTAATTTTTCTAATTCAAAATCACTTAATGTTGTTACACCACCAATTCTTTTACTTTCTGTAGATGGTCCTTTTTCATAATCGGCCCATCTAAAATAACGTTCATAAGAATTTCCAACATTTTTATCGAAACGGTTCCCAAAGCCTATGTACATATTATATTTATCTATAAATTCTTTAGATTCAAATTTATCTAAGGTTTTAGTACTTACTTGCTCAGCATTGGAGGATTTTTTTTCATCGTTACAGCTTGTTGCAATAAATAATAAAGTAATACAGGATAAAATTAATTTTTTCATGGTTTATTTAGTGTTAATTACAGTGTAAAATTAACTCAAATACTAAAAATGTAAATAACTAATAATGGCGAATTTAGTATCCCAAAATTCAGGGATAAAAAAACCTCATCACTTAATGATGAGGTTTAATAAATTGTAATACTTTAAAAAATTATTCTATAGCTATAGTATTATTTTCACGGTTAACATCAGCCATCATTTGAGATGCATCAATTTCTACTGATTTTACATCTTTATTTGTCTTAAAGGAATACGTTGGCATTGCCCAAGCCCAATCGCTAATAATTGTTGCTGAGGTTGGTTTTTCGCCACGCATCATTTGTAAAGGAATATAAAAATCTTCTGTTGAACCATCTACATAAGTTACTGAAAGGTCTATAGGCATTGGCATTAGGCCAATACGTTCTAATATAATTGTTTTATTATCTATAGATTTTACAGCGTAATCAATGGTATTTGTGGTTTGTGCAAAATCAATAAAATACCAGTCGAGTTCAAAATCCGTAATACGTTCTGCTGTTCTTATAATATCGAAGGGTTTTGGGTGTTTAAATGAAAAATTATCAAAGTATGATTTAATAGTTTTATTTAAATTATCATTACCAATTACATAACCTAATTGCGCTAAAAAAACAGCACCTTTGTTATAAGCAGCAGCGCCATAAACTTGATTAAATGCATAACGATCAGAATGAGTTGTTAATGGTTGTTCATAACCTGAATTAGCTAAACCAAAATAACCCTTATAAGTACGAGCAAGCGGATTAGGATTTTTATCATCTTTAAGCGAATTCATCGCTAAAGTTGATATGTAGGTTGTAAAACCTTCATCCATCCACTCATGTTTAGTTTCGTTAGAAGCTAGTAAAAATTGAAACCATGTATGTGCTAACTCATGCGCAGTGACACCTAATAGACTACCATATTTTCGCTTACCTGTAATAAGTGTACACATAGCATACTCCATGCCGCCATCACCACCTTGTATTACTGAATACTGATCGTATGGGTATTTACCAACATTATCACTAAAGAAATCCATTAGTTGGGCTGTTTCTGCTTGTAGTTTTTTCCAATTGTCTAAGTATTCTTTCTTTAAATCTTTTTTATAGTAGAAATTAAGCATTGGTCCATTTGGCATTTGAAACGTATCATGAATAAAATCTGGATCTGCAGCCCAAGTAAAATCGTGAACATTTGGTGCTTTAAAGTGATGGGTTTTCTTTCCAGATTTTTTAGTTGGTTCGCCTTGTAAATAGCCAGTTCCACCAACGACGTAATCTTTATCTATTGTTAGTTTTACATCAAAATTCCCCCAAACACCATGAAATTCTCTCGCTATATATGGATCTGCATGCCATCCTTCATCGTCATATTCTGCTAATTTAGGATACCATTGCGACATAGATAAAGCGACACCTTCTGCGTTATTTCTACCTGAACGACGAATTTGAACAGGAACTTGAGCATCAAAATCCATATCAAAAGTGACCTTTTCTCCAGGTTGTATAGGTTGGCTTAGTTTTACTTCTAAAACGGTACCTACGGTTTCATAACTAATCGCTGTTCCGTTTTGTTTTAGAGAATTAACTTTAATATATCCTATTTCATTAGGTTGAAGCTTACTTATACGATCACCAATTTTTGGACTAGGATCTTTTATAGTACGTGAGCGTACATCCATTTCACTGCCTGGCTGAAAAGCATTGAAATATAAATGATAATATACACGCTTTAGTACATCTGGTGAATTGTTAGTATAAACCAATTTCTGTTTACCTACGTATTGGTAATTATTGACATCCATATCTATTTCCATAGAATAATCTACGTGTTGTTGCCAGTAGCTGTCTTTAGAAATAGGTGATTCTTTAACAACTTCCTTAGGAGGGTTGGATGCACCACACGCTATAAATAATACAAGTGAAAAAAGACTTATTAAGAAATGTCTCATGAAATTTGATTTAATTTGAAACTAAAGTTTATTGATAATTAACTAAAATGAGTTATTAAGCCATTACAACTCAATAACTCATTTTACAGGTCTACAATGATGTAGATGATTACATTTTTGAAGCTAAAATTAAAGCATTGTAAGCATTTACTATGCGTCCTGTTTTAGATAAATCTGAAAACGGTTTTACATTAGAAGCATCTCCACCTACAACAACTTTAGTTGTTAAAGGTAAACCAGATTCTAAAATAACTTGCTTTACTTGTGCAGCAGATAATTTAGGATAATATGAACGTACTAAAGCAGCAACACCAGCAACAGCAGGTGAGGCCATAGAAGTTCCACTTATACTTTTATATTCATTTTCTGGGAATGTAGAATAGATTCCAGAACCTGGCGCAAAGACATCAACATTCTTTTTACCGTAGTTAGAAAAACCAGAAACCATTTTAGATCCATATTTAGATGTTAATGAACCTACTCTAATATAAGTGTTAGATACCTCAACAAAATCTACATTATCATCAGGAAAGTTAGGCTCTACGTCAATGTTTTCACTTGAGTTACCTGCAGCATGTACAAAAACCACATCGTTATCTGAAGCATATTTAATAGCATCTCTTACCCATTCTGAATGTGGAGAAAAAGACTTACCAAAACTTCCGTTAATTACTTGTGCACCATTATCTACTGCGTAACGGATTGCTAAAGCAACATCTTTATCATACTCATCTCCATTTGGTACAGCTCTAATAGACATAATTTCTACGTTGTTAGCAACACCATTTGCTCCTAAACCATTATTACGTTCTGCAGCAATAATACCAGCAACGTGTGTTCCATGAGATTCAGATTTTTTTACAGGCTTAACGTTTCCGTTACCATAACCAGTATCAGATAAGTTGTTAATATCATCTCCAGTTTTACGACCCGAAAAGTCTTTGTTTAAGTTAAAGTTTAAACGTTCATTAATACTTTCTAAAGCATTATTAATTTCTACATTAGCTTCAGCTAAAGTTAAACCATTTGCACTCATTTGGTTTGCAATTTGCTTTGCTTGAGATAAAGACTCATCTTCAGTTTCAATAGCATTTACTTCCTCTAATGTATAGTCGCTTTTTCCTAATTGCTTAGTTAAAGTTTCATGCGCACCACTAACAGCTTGTGCTATTTGGTCGTACTGTGCTTTACGTCCTGTCCATAATTGGTAATCCTTATCGTATTGTGCTTGCGCAGCAGAATAACTAGGATTAGATGTATCTCCTGAAGCAATGATTCTTACAAATTCTAATTGTTCATCATAGGCATCTCCTAAGAAATTCCAACCATGAATATCGTCTACATAACCATTTTTATCATCATCAATTCCGTTGTTTGGTTTTTCTCCTTTGTTAGTCCAAAGTACACCATTTAAATCTTCATGATCAATATCAATTCCAGAATCAATAACAGCAACAATTACTGTCTTCCCTTTTTTGTTATTAATAATTTCAGCGTAAGCTTTATCAACGCTCATACCAGGAATTGTATCTTTTATTAGATCTAAGTGTCCCCAATTTTCTTTTTGAGCATCAGTTAATTCTGTAACTTTTAATGGTGATGTATCAATATTTTCAATTGGTGTAGATATAATATCTCCTGTTCCACAACCTAAAAATAAGGTTCCGGCAAATCCTAAATAGGCGATTAAATTGTAATTAATTTTCATTTTTCTTTAATGTTTAAAGCTTTAGTTAAATAGTGAGTTTGTTGTAAATGTTTCGTTTAGTCTCACACCTTTTTCTGTGTGTTTAACCGTTATAATTTCGTTATGCGCATCATGTTCTAAAAATAAATAGAAGTTATGGTCTGCAGCCATGTTCAAAAATAACTCTTTTTCATCTAAAGTTAATAATGGTCTAGTATCATAGCCCATAACAAAAGGTAAAGGTAAATGACCAACTGTTGGCAATAAGTCTGCCATAAAGCAAATGGTTTTTCCTTTATACTGAATCATAGGAATCATTTGTTTATCTGTATGACCATTTGCAAAGAAAATATCAAAACCTAAGTTAGAATTTTTTAAAATATGACTTTCAGGAATATCAGTAAATTTTAGATGACCACTTTCGTGCATTGGTAAAATATTCTCTTTTAAAAACGAAGCAACTTCTCTTCGGTTAGGCTCTGTTGCCCATTTCCAATGATTTTCATTACTCCAAAAATGTGCGTTTTTAAAAGCTGGTTCATAACCTGTTCGGTCTTTATTCCATTGAATACTTCCTCCACAATGATCAAAATGAAGATGTGTCATAAAAACATCAGTAATATCATCTCTGTGAAATCCGTATTGCGCCAAAGATTTATCTATACTATCATCACCATATAGAAAATAATAACCATAGAATTTTTCACTTTGCTTATTTCCCATACCTGTATCTATTAAAATAAGACGATTACCATCTTCAATTAATAAACAACGTGCAGCAATATCAATCATATTATTTTGGTCTGCAGGATTGGTACGTTGCCACAATGATTTTGGTACAACACCAAACATAGCACCACCATCTAATTTAAAATTTCCGGCATTAATAGGATATAATTGCATTGGCAAATTTTTGTAAAGTCTTGCAAATTACTAAAAGCATTAAAACTAATTGTTGTTAGTTAGCATAAATTACAGGATTTTTAACAAATAAGAACCGTATTATTCACTTTCAATTCTCAAAAAATAATTACATTTAGCTATCAGGTTTTTAAAACCACATATCTATAGAAATGAATACGTCTAAAAAGAAATCTAAAAAGAAAAATTTATTAAGCTTTGGTCGCGATTTTAATCCAGATCAAAAAGTAATTTTAAGAGATTATTTAGCCATTGAGCGCACACGTTTGGCTAATGAACGTACACTTTTATCGTATGTTCGTTCGTCTTTATATTTATTATTAGGCGCTATTGCACTGTATCAATTAAAAGAATTTGCAAATTTTGAATATTTAGCGCTCGTAGCCTTGGTGTTTTGCGTCATTTTTTTTGTGATTGGTGTTTATAGATTCACACTTTTAAAGAGAAGTCTAAAGAAACTTTATTATAGCGCAGAAGAAAGTAAAAACGATTAGCAATTAATAAAAAATAACGTGATCTATAAATTTAGTAAAACGGAATAGAACCACTTTAATAAAATACCAAAAGTTGAGTTTTAAAGGTAATTCCTGTTTAATTATCAATTAGAGTAAGTCGCGTTCCAATAGAATTAAATGGTTTTAAAGTCAATATTTAGTATTTTCACGCAAAATGTATTAAAATGTTAGAATTAGCAGGAATAATTATACTTGGTATATTGGCGCAATGGATGGCATGGAAATTTAAAATTCCAGCGATTTTACCACTAATATTGATTGGTCTTTTAGTTGGCCCAATTGCCGCAGAATTTTTAAGTGCAGATGGTACAAAGTGGATTGAACCTATATGGAATGAAACCGAAGGGTTATTTCCTGGAGAAAGCTTGTTTTATTTTGTTTCACTAGCCATTAGTATTATTCTTTTTGAAGGTGGTTTAACGCTAAAACTAAATGAAATAAAGAATGTGGGACCAGTAATTACAAAGTTAATAACCATTGGTTCACTAGTTACATTTTTCGGAGCAGCAATAGCAGCACGTTTTATTTTTGAACTTAGCTGGGAGATTTCATTTCTGTTTTCTGGTCTTATTATCGTTACAGGCCCTACTGTTATTACACCTATCTTAAGAAACATTCCATTAAAAAAAGATGTTTCAGCCGTTTTAAAATGGGAAGGTATTTTAATAGATCCAATTGGTGCATTAGTTGCCGTTTTGGTTTTTGAATTTATTAGTGTAGATGCTGGAGGCGAATTCACAAAAACAGCGCTAATAGAATTTGGTAAAATTGTGTTATTTGGCTCTACATTCGGGTTTACATTTGCTCATGCATTAAATTTTATTTTGAATAAAAAATGGGTCCCTCATTATTTAATGAATGTTTTTACGTTAGCTGCAGTTTTAGGTGTTTTTGTATTGTCTGATGCCTTTGCTCACGAATCTGGATTATTGGCAGTAGTTGTTATGGGAATGGTATTAGGAAACTCTAATTCACCACATCTAAAGGATATTTTATATTTTAAAGAATCACTTAGTGTACTGCTTATTTCAATACTCTTTATCCTTTTAGCAGCAAATATTAATTTTGAAGAATTATTATTAATTTATAACTGGAAAACAGCAATCCTTTTCTTAGTCATTGTATTTTTAATAAGACCTATTGGTGTGTTTTTAAGTACCATTGGTTCTACACTAAAACTGAACGAAAAACTCTTTATAAGTTGGGTAGGACCACGAGGAATAGTAGCTGCTGGTATAGCATCGCTATTTGGTTTAAAATTAGCGAGATTAGGTGTTCCTGGAGCAGAATATATAACACCCTTAGTATTTGTAATTGTATTAGGTACGGTTTTGCTTAATGCAACTACAGCAAGATTATTTGCAAGATTGGTAGGCGTTTTCTTAAAATCATCCAATGGAATTTTAATTGTAGGAGCATCTAAAGTTTCTAGATTATTAGGTCATTATTTAGAATCAAATGGAAGACATGTAGTGCTAATAGATAGTAACCAAAACAATATTACAAAAGCAAAGGAACTAGGCTTAGAAGCATTAAACACTAATATTTATTCTGATGCCTTAACGGATAATATAGAATTGAATGACGTTGGTTATTTAATGGCAATTACCGGAAATTCGGATATTAATAAATACGCTATTAATAAATTTAAAAAGCAATTTGGAGAAAACGGATCATTTAGATTAGTCACTTCAGAAGAAATTAGTAATCCAGATGTTAATCCAACAGAAGGGTTGTTTTCGCCCACTGATGATTACACTTCTTTATTAGAGGTTACTAGAAAATATCCATCCATACAGGAAATAGATATTGAAGACAAAGTACAATATGAAAACCTTATAGAAATTACGAATAAGAATAAGGATATTATTCCTCTATTTATTAAAGATGACGAGGGCGAATTACATATCATTTCTTCATTCAATAAAGAAATAAAAGACATAGGAGATAAAAACAAATTGGTGTATTTAGGAAAACCATTTGATGTTGAAAAAGTGGTGCATGAAGACGATAATCTACCTGATGTTACAAAAGAATGAAGCATAAAAAAATCCCTCTGAAAGAAGGGATTTTTTTATATAAGTTTAATAAATTATTTAATCATTCAATTTTAAAACAGCCATAAATGCTTGTTGAGGTATTTCCACATTACCTACTTGGCGCATACGTTTTTTACCTTTTTTCTGCTTTTCTAATAACTTACGCTTACGAGAAATATCACCACCATAACATTTTGCAGTTACATCTTTACGTAAAGCTTTCACGGTTTCTCTTGCAATAATTTTTGCGCCAATAGCAGCTTGAATAGGAATATCAAATTGTTGACGTGGAATAAGCTCTTTTAACTTCTCACACATCTTTTTACCAATATTATGTGCATTATCTGCATGAATTAAAGCAGAAAGCGCATCTACAGGTTGTGCGTTTAACAAAACATCTAATCTTACTAGTTTAGAAACTTTCATTCCAATAGGCGAATAATCAAAAGAAGCATAACCTTTAGAAACCGTTTTTAAACGATCGTAAAAATCGAAAACAATTTCTGCTAATGGCATTTCAAAAATTAATTCAACGCGCTCTGTTGTTAAATACGTTTGGTTAACAATCATACCACGCTTTTCTATACAAAGACTCATTACATTACCAACAAAATCTGCTTTGGTAATAATGGTAGCCTTAATAAAAGGTTCTTCAACTCTATTAACTGTAGTTGGTTCTGGTAAATCACTAGGATTATTAACTATAAAAGGAACATCTGGTTCTTTGTTAGTATAGGCATTATAAGATACGTTAGGAACCGTTGTAATAACCGTCATATCAAACTCACGCTCTAAACGTTCTTGAATAATTTCCATGTGCAACATACCTAAGAATCCACAACGGAATCCAAAACCTAAAGCCGCAGAACTTTCTGGTTGAAATACCAAAGACGCATCATTTAGTTGAAGTTTTTCCATAGAGTTTCTTAACTCTTCGTAATCTTCAGTGTCTACAGGATAAATACCAGCAAATACCATTGGTTTTACATCCTCAAAACCTTCAACAATATTGGTTGTAGGATTAGCAAAATCGGTAATAGTATCACCAACTTTCACTTCTTTAGCCGTTTTTATTCCTGTAATTAAGTACCCAACATCTCCAGCTTTTACGCTTTGTTTAGGCACTTGGTTTAGTTTTAATGTTCCTACTTCATCAGCAAAATATTCTTTTCCTGTGGCAACGAATTTAATTTTTTGTCCTTTTTTAATTTCGCCATTAAAGACTCTAAAATAGGTTTCAATTCCTCTAAATGTATTATAAACAGAATCGAAAATTAAGGCCTGTAATGGTTCATCTACATTGCCTTCTGGAGCAGGAATACGTTCAATAATTGCTTTTAGAATATTATCTACACCAAAACCAGTTTTTCCACTTGCATGAATCACTTCTTCAGGATCACAACCTAATAGATCAACAATATCATCTGTAACTTCTTCTGGGTTTGCACTTGGTAAATCTACTTTATTTAACACCGGAATAATCTCTAAATCATTTTCTAAAGCTAAGTATAGATTAGAAATGGTTTGTGCTTGTATACTTTGAGCAGCATCTACAATAAGTAATGCACCTTCACAAGCAGCAATAGATCGAGAAACTTCGTATGAAAAATCTACGTGACCAGGTGTATCAATTAGGTTAAGAACATATTTCTCGCCTTCAAATTCATAATCCATTTGTATGGCATGTGATTTTATGGTAATACCACGTTCGCGCTCCAAATCCATACTATCTAAAAGTTGGGCTTGTTGCTCTCTAGCAGTCACAGAACCTGTATAATCTAGTAAGCGATCTGCTAAGGTGCTCTTTCCGTGGTCAATATGTGCAATAATGCAAAAGTTACGTATGTTCTTCATGTCTATTTTAAAGGCAATGAACTCATCAAAAACGAGTTCTAATATCTAATTTGCAAATATAATCGATTTCTTGTGCTTTAAACTATCAATTATTACAATTAAACGCTGCTATTTACGTCAAAACCACAACAAAAAGTAAAAAACTATTAATATATTGCCTCTCAATTTTTGTGAATGGTATTTAGTAGTCGTTACTTCATTTGTTTAATCTTTGTTTTGCTTAGTTCTGCTATTTGGGCTCAAGAGTCATCAATATCTGGACAAGTAGTGGATTCCAACAATATGCCTATTTCATTGGCTAATGTGGTCATACTTAGTGAAGACGGTACGTCTTTTTTAAAAGGGACATCTACAGATGATGAAGGTTTTTTTAATATAACAAACCTTTCTACCGAAATATATGTAATAAAAATTAGCTTCATTGGTTTTGAAGAATTTGAACAAAAAATTATACTAACAGGAAACTTAGATTTAGCAAAAATTCAGCTTCAAGCAATTTCCGAAAGTTTAGATGAAGTTACTGTCATTGCAAAAAAACCAACTATAACTCGTAAGCCAGATCGACTTGTATTTAATGTAGAAAATACGGCTTTAACAGAAGGTTCTACACTTGGTGTTTTAAAAAGTACACCTGGTATTATTGTTTCTGAGGGTAGTATAAATATTAAAAGCTCACCTGCAACAGTTTTTATAAATAATAGACGTGTACAACTCACATCTGATGAGCTCATAACATTATTAGAAAGTGCGCCTGCAAACAGTATAAAATCGGTTGAGGTAATTACAAATCCGCCAGCAAGTTATGACGCAGATTCTGGATCTGTAATTAATATAATAATGAATAAAAACCTAGTTACAGGTTATAGAGGAAGTGCATTTGTTAATTATACTCAAGCAGTTTTTCCGAGATATAATGCAGGTACGAGCCATTACTTTAAAAACAATAAAATCAATCTTAACTTAAACTATAGTTATTCTCAAAATAAAGTAAATAGAGATCAAGATGATACTATTAATTATTTAGAAAATACAAATCCTAATCCAGACGAAGAAGCTATTTACGAAATTGACCAAATTTGGAAATCTAATATTAACAGAAACACATGGTCTCAAACACATAATCTAAATCTTAATTTTGATTATTATATTGATGATAATAATACATTGAGCCTTACAAGTACAGGTCTTTACACGCCTTTTTATAAGTATTTGGTTAAAAACAAAACAGATATTTTTGATGAGAATTTAAGCCTTCAAGATCGTTTTACTACAGATAATTTATCTAGAGATAAACAATATAACATTGGTACAGATTTAAACTTCAGACATAGTTTTGAAAGTGGTGCAAGCCTGTCATTAAATGGTCACTATACGATCTATGATTACAATCGAGATCAAAACGTGTTTACCAATAATTATGATATTGATAACACTTTTGAAGATAGCTCAGAGTTTAATACAGACGCCAACCAAAACACCAATATTATCAATGGTAAAGTAGATTACAGTTTGCCTATAAATGAAACATCGAGTTTAGATATTGGAGCAAAATACTCTCACATAAATACAGAAAGCGACATTACAAGGTTTGATATTGTTGGCGGAACTGAAGTTATAAATATAGATAACACAGATGCTTTTGAATATGATGAAAATGTATTAGCAGCTTATTCAAACTATTCAAAATCTTGGGATAAATGGGAATTAAGTGTTGGTCTTAGAGTAGAACAGAGTAATATTGAAGGTACATCTGTTACTTTAGACGAAACCAATAAGCAAGATTATTTAAATTGGTTTCCTAATGCGAGTTTATCACATCAAATTTCAGAATCAGTTAATGTAACAGCTAATTACAAACGAAGTATTACAAGACCAAGTTACAAGGATTTAAACCCGTTTACTTTCTTTTTAAATGAGAGCAATGTGGTTCTTGGTAACCCTAATTTAAATCCAACATACATAGATTATTATTATTTAGGTGTTAACTTTTTAGAGAACTTTACCATTTCAGGATATTACAAAAATTTTGATGGCGATATTGTAGAGTTACCTAGACAAGATAATGACACTAATATAATTGCTTATACACCAACCAATCTCGAGAACAAAGTAGAGTATGGGTTTGATTTAGAATATATCGCTGCACCAGCAAGACATTGGGACCTATATTTTGTAACTTCTTTTTATAATATCGCTGAAGAAGCCAGTTTTATAGAAGGTTTTGCTGAGCAAAATCAATGGTCTAATTACAGTGTGTTATCTAATAGTTTTGCATTTTTAAAAGACCAAAGTTTAAATGCCAGTTTAACCTTCACTTGGGTTGGTAAAAACTTACAGCAATTTCAAACCATAGATGATAGGTTGGTCTCAGAACTAAGTGTTTCTAAAACTATTTTAAAGAAAAAGGGTGTAATTACTTTTGCTGTTGAAGATTTCTTTGATCTTCAAGATTTTAAATCTAAAACACGTTATTTAAACCAATCTAGTTACAGCTCTGTGGATATTGATAATAGATTCATAAAACTAGGTTTCCGTTACAAATTTGGTAATACTAAGTTGTCTACTAACGAACGTACTACAGATGCAGAAGAACGCGAAAGACTTTAATCCTGCCATTCTGCAATAAATAAGTCTGTATCTCAATTTGTGTATTTCAGAAAATCGCTAATCGCGCCATTCTGCAATAAACAGATTAGTATCGCGTCCACCACCATTATTTCTATTAGAAGAAAAGGCTAAATATTTACCATCATTAGAAAACACAGGGAACGCATCAAACGTTTCGCCATGTGTTACACGTTTTAAATTCTTTCCATCGATATCTATTAAATATAAGTTGAAAGGAAAACCGCGTTTTGCCTCAAAGTTAGAAGAGAATAATACCTTATCTCCAGAAGGATGAAAAAATGGACTCCAATTAGCATTGCCTAAATCGGTTAATTGTCTTAAATCAGAACCATCTGCATTACAGATATAAAGTTCCATCTCTGTTGGCTGTACTAAACCTTCAGCTAATAAATCTTTGTATTCTTTAATTTCTTCTTCTGTTTTTGGTCGAGACGAACGGAAAATTAATTTACTACCATCTGGCGAGAAAAATGCGCCTCCATCGTAACCTAATTCATGCGTTATTTGTTTAACATCACTACCATCAATATTCATGGTATATAATTCTAAATCGCCACTTCTGGTTGAGGTAAATACAATTTTATCGCCTTTAGGAGATACTGTAGGCTCTGCGTCGTACCCAATCTCATCGGTTAATTGTTTTACAATATTACCTTCTAAATCGGCAACAAAAATATCATAGCTGTCATAGATTGGCCAAATGTATTTCCCATCTTTTTTAAGAGGCGTATCAGGACATTCGTCTTGTTTTAAATGCGTGGACGCATAGATAATATGTTTATTGTCTGGCAAGAAATATGCACATGTTGTTCTCCCTTTTCCGGTACTTAGCATTGGTGGTGCAATACTATCTGTAAAGGTTTCGTTTGCATTCATTAAAAACATTTGATCACAACCAACGCCCCATTTTGCGTTGTTAGATTGAAACACTAATTGTTTATCATCAAAACTCCAATACGCTTCTGCATTATCGCCTCCATAAGTCACTTGTCTAATAGATTTAAAATGGGTTTCTTCTGGGTAGATTAATGAATCGTATTTTTTAGTCGCTCCAGAGGTAGTATCTGTAGAATAACCTGAAGCATCAGATCTTTCATTTTTACAAGACGAAATTGTAACAAGTAGAAGTAAAATAACAATGATTCTGTACATAATATAGGATTATAATAAATGGCTTTTAATGCCTAATTTTGTGCAAAAATATGGTTTACAGATGAAAAAATTACTTTTTTTATTCCTTTTAGCAGGAATATCAGCTTGTAAAAACGAGCCCAAAGTTGCTGAGGATAACATTAAAGCAGACGTAGTATTTTTGGCAGATGATAAGTTAGAAGGTCGTCAAACAGGTACGCAAGGTGAAGTTTTAGCTTCAGAATACCTTATTAAACGCTATATCGATATTGGGCTACAACCTAAAGGAACTGAAGGGTTTTTGCAATCATTTTCGTTTAAACCTAAAACAGATCCTCATAGTGAAGTAGAATTTACAACTAATGCAGATAGCACAATTACAGGTCATAATGTTATAGGTTTTATAGATAATAAAGCGACAACTACAATTGTTATAGGTGCGCATTACGACCATTTAGGATATGGTGGTGAAGGCTCTTTGTTTAGAGGCGAAGAAAAAGCAATCCATAATGGTGCGGATGATAATGCAAGTGGAGTAGCAGTAATGCTAAATTTGGCAAGCCGATTAAAAGTGAGAAATGATCAGGCTGAAATAAAAGATAAAAACAACTATTTATTCATGGCTTTTTCTGGAGAAGAAATGGGATTGTTAGGTTCTAATTATTTTTCAAAAAACCCAACTATTGAATCTGAATCTATTAATTATATGATTAATATGGATATGGTTGGCAGAATGAAAGCGGATAGTACTTTAGCTGTATACGGAACAGGTACATCACCAATGTTTAAACAAACAATTAAAGCAAATAACGATAAGTTTAAAATCGTTGAAAACGAAAGTGGAGTAGGACCAAGTGATCACACGTCTTTCTATTTAATTGATATTCCGGTGTTGCACTTTTTTACTGGTCAGCATGAAGATTATCATAAACCGGGTGATGATTCAGAAAAGTTGAATTATGATGGCATGAATTTAATTTCAGATTACATCTTCAATATTATTACCGATTTAGATGATAATGGCGAATTAGCATTTAGAAAAACAAAAAATGAAAGCGAAGAAACACCTCGATTTAAGGTAGGCTTAGGTGTTGTTCCAGATTATTTATTTGACGGTAAAGGTATGCGCATTGATGGCACGCGAGAAGAAACACCAGCTTTTAATGCTGGTATACAAAAAGGGGATGTGGTTATTAAATTAGGTGATAGTACTGTAACTGATATGATGAGTTATATGAGAGCGTTATCTATTTTTGATAAAGGCGATGAAGCAGCAATTACTGTATTAAGAGGCAAAGAAACTATTAATACAAAGGTTAAGTTTTAGAAGAAACTTAGTTTTGATTTAATAAGTAGAGCATGTAGGAATGTTAAAAATAACACGAGTAATTTTCTATGTTATATTATTCTTTTTTATTGGAGATGTATTCGATTTGTTTCAATCAAAACTAATCTTTTTTAAAAGTTTCATTTATTACAGCATTTTACTTTTACCTATTCCTATGCTTATTATGGAACTAAAAGCAAATTGTTCTGAACCTATATTGAGAAACGCTATTCCAACAATAACTCTAGTTGGATTGCTATATTTAAACCCTTTAAAAATTTTGTGTCATAGCGAACCTTGGAAAACCAAACAAGTTATCCTAATTAATGAAAACTATGAAAATCATAAAGTAGAAATTCAATCTAAGGATAACGGAGATTTAAAAAAGACCAAGCGAAACACAGAGGTTTATTACTTATCACAATATTTTTATGTTGTTTTATCTGAAGATTATGATGATAGAAACTTTATAGGAACCAATTGGAAAGGAATAGACTCAAAAAAATAATGTAGATTTGTGGTTTAACATTAATTAAATTCCCAAATATTATGAAAAAACTTTTATCTCTATTTTGTCTTTTTACCTTGTTAACAGCATTTACTTGTGAAGACGAACCTATAGATGATGGTATAGATTCAGGACCAAATAATACTAATGTAGCATTAATAGGCACTTGGGATTTAACTGATTTTAGTGTTACCTTAGAAACGTCTACAGATTTTAATGGACAAAGTTTTACGTCTGATATTGATATACAAAGTACTGAAGAAAATTACGAGCTAACATTTACAGAAAGTAATTTTACAACAAGTGGAAATTACACTTATGATACCAGTATTGTTGTAAATGGAGAAATTGCTCAGTCAGAGCCTTACACATTAGAGAATGTCAGTGGAAGTGGAACGTATACTACAAGCGGAAATGTTATGACTGTAGATGGATCGTTTTTTGAATTTGAATTTGAAGGCATGGATGATAGTGCATTACAAGGCGAACAAACAGGAACATTTGATATTTCTGCTGATGGCCAAACACTAACATTTTCACAAGACGAAACAGTATCTCAAACAGAACCTACAACAGGTACAGTAACATCTAGCACAACAGTCTCTACCTCTGTTTGGACTAAACAATAAGACTTGTTTTTGCGATAATTATATTAATAGGTCTTTCAGGTAATAAAACATTGAAAAAACCATATTAATGAAGATAACTCAAAACGCAATTATTACTAAAGTTCATCTTGTAATTTCGGTGTTAATTGTTGTACCAATTGCTTTTGTTTACGGATTCAATCCAAGTTCAGAGTTTGATATTCATTTGAATACTATTGATGAGCATAACCAGTTTAAAGCCGTTATGGGTTTATATTTAGGGTTTTCAATAGTTTGGATTTTAGGGATTTTTAAAGCTAAATTTTTCAAACTGGCATTGACTTCCAATATCATTTTTATGATAGGATTAGGCTTTGGAAGAATTTTGAGTTGGCTTATAGATGGCACACCAACTTTTGGATATCAATTTGGCGCTTTTGCAGAGATATTTCTTGGTTGTTACGGACTTTGGGTATTAATATCACATCATCATACTGCCACAAATTCCTAAACTTATAATAACATATACAGCAGCTAAAATGAATAAAACTTTAGCTGCTTTTTTGTTTTTTTTGAGTACTGCAAAGCCAATAATAGCTAGTAAAATTGCAGGACCAAACATTATAGCAACAATTAATATTATTAAGCCATCTAAATTCATTCCTCCCGTTGCTTCAATCAATAATGTTGTCATAGCTATATTTCGTTTCTAAGTTCTTCTAGTCGTGCTTTTTTATCATCTCTGTAAAACAAATTCATGGTTTCAAAAGGGATAATTTTATTGTCTTTATCTACAATATGTACGCACGATTTTTTTATGGCGCGTACATCAAAATTATAGGCATCTATAAATTGCATTATTATAACCCTAAACAAATTATCATACCCTAAATTTGGCGCATCAATATTTGGTAAACAACACATTATTGATTTTAAGTTTTCTTCTGCAACCTCAACGGAATTCCCAGTACTAAATAATTCAATCATTTTATCTTGAAGCTGTTCATCTTGCTCATAAATAATAGTGTTTTTACTATTATCTAATAAATCATTTGGGTTAATATAGCGAGTAAGTGGTAAAACTTCGTTACCTAGTTTTAAGGCATAACCCATAACTAAAGCATCAGGATTGCAAGGCACAGGCAATAGATCATCCGGATTAAAGATATCAGTTTGTTCCATTATTTTTCGTCGTACCTCAGTTAGAGTCATTCTATCCGTTTCTGGATTAAAATTATCTAAACGACCAGCAATTTGCGTAGGTTGTAAGGTTACACCTCTAACACATTGCTGTTTTAATGCGTGGTCTATTATTTTTCCTATTTCATTATCATTTAAGCCTTTCTGAAGTGTTACAACCAAAGTTGTAGATAAGTTAAGCTTATTTAAATTTTCTAAAGCTTGCTTTCTAATATCATTTAAATCTGCACCTCGTAATTCTTTTAAAACACTGTTTTCAAAAGAATCAAATTGTAAATAAATTTCAAAATCAGGAGCGTAGGTTTTAAGTCTTTCGGCAAAGGCAAAATCTTTAGCTATTTTAATGCCATTAGTATTCAACATTAAATGTCTAATAGGTAATGATTTTGCATAGTCCATAATTTCCCAAAACTGAGGATGAATGGTTGGTTCACCTCCAGAAATTTGTACCACATCTGGCTCTTTTTCATTCCTAACAATAGTATCTAACATGGCTTTAACTTCTTCTAGCGTTCTATGTCTTCCATAAGTTGGTGAAGAACCAGCATAGCAGGTTGGGCAAGTTAAATTACAACGGTCTGTAACTTCTACGACTGTTAAACAACTGTGTTGCTCGTGGTCTGGACACAAACCACAATCGTAAGGACAACCATAATCTGTTTTAGTGTTGAATTTATAAGGCGTTTCGCTAGGTTTGTTGTAGTTTCTTATGTTTTTGTAATATTCAATATCATCTGCAATAAGCACTTTAGAGTTGCCGTGTTCTTTGCAACGTTTTAGCATATAGACATTACCGTTTTCAAATACAATTTTGGCATCTACACGTTTTAAACATTCAGGACATAAGCTTAAAGTAAAATCGTAATAAGTATAGTTTCTAACTGGCATTTTTGATGTTTCGTAGGATGAATTTGTAGTAATACAACCAACAAATTACACATAATAGTTGAATAGTGCTTAGTCCTAGGAGGTAAAAAACATTTGGTTTTAGAAATTCCATAAAAAAACGAAAGCCAAAATAACTCAACATAAAAATTTTGAAGAGATCTCCATTTTTTAAATTATTATGGCTTTTAGTTCGCTTTAAAATAATGAATAGAAGAATCAAGAACACCAATTCGTAAAGTGACGTTGGGTGTCTAAGTAAACCATCTCCTAAATCCATACCAAAGATGGATGAGGTTTCATTTCCATAAGTAAATTCATTAACTCCAGATAAAAAGCAACCAATTCTTCCTATAAAAATGCCAAAAATTATAGGAAACACAAACAAGTCGCCAGACGATTGTTTTTCGCCAATAATATGTTTAGCCAACTCTACACCGAGCAAACCACCAAATAATCCACCCATTATGGTTTTGGTATTTAGCAATTGAAGCAAGTTTTGTTGAGAGAATTCAACAAGCGGATTTTCTAAAATGCCAATAAGGCGTGAGCCAATTAAAGCACCTAAAGCTGCACCAAGAATAATGGATAAACGATTGTTGTTAGAAATGACATCGGTTTGCCTTCGTTTTAAAAACACATAGTATCTAAAACCAATAAAAAATGCAGCATACTCTAATATGAGATGTATATTTATTTGGTATCCAAATACTATAGGTTCAAATGGAATTTGCAAGGTATTTGAATTTTTTAAACACCTAAAATTTCAGCATCAACTCTAAATTTGGTGTCTATTGTAATGTCGTGTGTTTGGCTAATGGTTTCGTCTGTAATAGTTTTTACACGTAAATTAAAACTGTCTTTTTTAATGTAAGACTTTAGTTCTTGTCCTAAAACATCTAGAGAAATTGTATTATCGTCTGTGTTTTCAAGATTAAAGATATTAGCAATTTCTAATTCCTCTAAATCTTCAGCATCAATATAAATGTGTACTTC
Source organism: Winogradskyella sp. 4-2091 (assembly GCF_045765065.1). Classification (NCBI taxonomy): domain Bacteria; kingdom Pseudomonadati; phylum Bacteroidota; class Flavobacteriia; order Flavobacteriales; family Flavobacteriaceae; genus Winogradskyella; species Winogradskyella sp. 4-2091. The sequence continues at coordinate 509,535 of NZ_JBJKOD010000002.1, read as the reverse complement.
TTTTAGAAAATTAAAGTTACCACTTTCAGGCGAGTCGATTGTTAGTTTTAAACTTTTCAATTTAATGCTCTCAATTAAATCTTTGTGCGTGTTGTTACTTTCAAATGAGGAGTCTGATTCTGTTGTAACATCTGGCGTATTTAGACTAAAAGGTGAGTCAATTAGTGTTGTTGCCGGAATGGAGTAATTCGTTTGATAGTCTAAATCAAACTTGGTTAAATCGTCCACAACGTCACAACTATAGAGTACCACAAATGCTATGAATAATGTAAGTAGGTTATTTTTCATAATAATAGATTTGGCTGTAAATATACATAATATGTTCAATTTGGTTAATACAAGCCATAATAATACAATTTCTAAAACATTGGGTTTTACAAGGTTCATTGTATATTTGCAGCCAAATTAATCTTATCATATTTGTTATGTTTAAAAAATCACTTGCTATACTGTCTTTACTAATCGTTTTTAGTTCTTGTTGGAAAGACAAAAGTCCTGAAGACTTAATTCGTTTAAAAGACAAGTTTAAATCTCAAGTCTCAGATTTTGAAAGTAAAAAGGAGGTGGCTAATAAAAAGGTATCTCAAGGTTTAGAATCTTTAGGGGAATTAAAATTAGCTTTAGAAGACGCAAAAAATGAAGATAAAGAATTTGCTAAGGTGTATGGCGATTGGGAGAAAGTAGACAAGCGCGTTAACAATCTAAATAAGGAATACGAAGATTTAAAAACTAAAGCTTCAAACTTATTTACAGCCATGGAAACGCAAACCAATAGTTTAAGTGATGAGAAAAGTAGAAACACCTTGCTAAAAGCTATAAATAAGGCCAAAACAAAGTATAATGTTACTTTGTCTAATACATCTGAGGCTATAGGTAAATTAAGACTATTACATAAAGATGCTGTTGAGGTGGTTAAAGCTTTAGAAGTCGCAGCGGCTTTAAATTCGTTTGATTCTATAAACGGACAAATGAAAAGTATTGAAGATAGAGTAGATGGCATTATGCAAGAATTGAATGTTGCCGTTGTTGAGAGTAAAAAACTCTACGAGAAAAAAATAACAGAATTAGGCGACGATTAAATACATATAGATTGGTTAAAATAGGCGACATAGAATTACCAGATTTCCCATTGCTTTTAGCACCAATGGAAGATGTAAGCGATCCTCCATTTAGAGCGTTATGTAAAGAGCAAGGTGCAGATGTAGTATATACAGAGTTTATTTCTAGTGAAGGTTTAATTAGAGACGCGGCAAAAAGCGTAATGAAATTAGATATTTACGAAAAAGAACGACCTGTAGGTATACAAATATTTGGTGCCAATATGGAAAGCATGTTGCAAACCATTGATATTGTAGAAAAATCTAAACCAGATATAATAGATATTAATTTTGGTTGTCCGGTTAAAAAGGTAGTGTCTAAAGGCGCAGGAGCTGGCATCTTAAAAGATATTTGTCTTATGGAACAGCTTACAGCAGAAATGGTTAAACGCACCAATTTACCTGTAACTGTAAAAACGCGTCTAGGTTGGGACGACAATTCTATTAAAATTGTTGAGGTTGCAGAACGTTTGCAAGATGTTGGTTGTGCTGCCATTTCAATTCATGGAAGAACCAGAGCCCAAATGTATAAAGGTGATGCAGATTGGAAACCAATTGCAGAAGTAAAGAATAATCCACGTATGCATATTCCTGTATTTGGAAATGGTGATGTTACCTCACCAGAAAGAGCTGCGGAAATGCGAGATTCTTACGGATTGGATGGCGCAATGATAGGAAGAGCATCTATAGGAAATCCTTGGTTTTTTAAACAAGTAAAACACTTTTTTGAAACAGGAGAGCATTTAGCACCTATATCAATGCCAGAACGTGTTGAAGCGGCCAGAAGACATCTGCAAATGGCTATAGACTGGAAAGGAGAAACCCTTGGCGTATTCGAAACCCGAAGACATTATACCAATTATTTTAGAGGAATTCCGCACTTTAAAGAATACCGAATGAAAATGGTTACAAGTGATGACTCTAAAGATGTATTTGCGGCTTTTGATGAGGTTTTAGAAAAGTTTGCAGACCATCAGTTTACGTCTTAATCTAATTTAAGTATCAAAAAGTTATTCTAGTTTGGTTTGAAGGCGTCTTTCAATTTTAGCTTTTAATTAAGCTAGGCGTAATACGTTGGGATGCAATTTTTGATGCCATTATACCAAAAGCAAAAATGGTTACTAATACCAAAATAACATTGAAGAAGTTAAGACGTACAGGATAAGCTAAGTCAGGTGTAAGCATAACCAATTCAAAAGTCTGCTGTACAAACACTACGATTATACCTATCACAACACCTATAATTCCACTCACAATAGTCATTAAACTACCTTGTAGAAAGAAAATAGATTTAATCGCTTTGGTTTCTGTACCTAAATGAAATAACGTGTTGAGAGATTTCTTTTTATCTAAAATCATCATAATTATGGCACCAATTACATTGAATAATGCAATGATTATGACTAACGTAAAAATGAGGTAAATAGCAAGGTTTTCTGTATTCAACATTTTGAATAGAGCATCATTTAATTCAGCTCTGTTTTTAATGATAAACTTATCGCCAAAAGTTGCTTTAAGTTGTGATCTTATGTGATCTTCGTCGCTATCATTATTTAATTTTAGTTCAACAGCACTCAATTGATTATCAGCAAAATTTAAAAGTTGTCTTGCCAATTCAATATCGGCAAACATATATTTATTGTTTAATTCTTCGTTTATTTCAAATAATCCAACATTAGTTACATACACAGAATTGTAATACCCTTGAGGCGTGCTTGCTTGGCCAACACCAACTTTAGGCACATATAATGATAAAGGTTGTAAGTAATCTAAAATTCCGAATGATAGATTATTAGATATTCCCCAACCCGAAACAACATCATTAGTTCCTGGTGTAATCCAATTACCTTTTGTAACCATAGAATCGATGTTGGTAACTTTAAGGTAATTTTCATCAACACCTTTTAGAGTGGCAACTAAATTTTTATTGTCAGATTTTATGAAAATACGCTCCTCTACAATCTTAGAGTAGGAATCGATACCATCGATTTTAATTAGTGATGCTTTGTCTTTTTCTGTCCATTGAAATGATTTACCTTCTGTAGGTATCAATTTTAAATCTGGATCAACAAAAGAAGAATATTGTAGACTAAAATCCTTTAAACCAGCAAAAACAGACAACACAATTAAAAGTGCTGCTGATGCAATAATGACGCCTCCTGAAGCAATCAATGTCATTATATTAATGGCATTATTACTGCTTTTTGAAAACAAATATCGTTTTGCTATATATAAAGGAAAATTCACTTAAGACTTTTTGCGCTTACCTAATAAATCTGGGTTTTCTAGAGGGTTGTCTTCACCTTTAAGAGAACGTTCAATGCCATCAATATATTCTAATGAATCATCTATAAAAAACTCTAATTGTGGCATTCGTCTTAATTGATGACGTGTTCGTTGCGATAATTCATGCCTAATAAGTGGTTTATTAGATTTAATGCCTTCTAATAACGGCTGTGCTTCTTTGTTTGGAAAAATACTAAGATATACCTTAGCCACCGATAAGTCTGTAGTAACATTTACTTTACTTACTGATATTATTACACCACGCAATCCACCATCTGTGGCTGCTTTTTGTAATACTTGCGCTAAGTCTTGTTGAAGGATGCCTCCAATTTTTTTTTGTCTTTGTGTAAATTCTTCCATAATGCCTATTCTAACTAAACTTCTGCAAAAGTAGATGATATTTAAGGATTATCTTATTTTTGATGGTAGAATTTGATTTTATGAATCAATTACACTTAAAAATTGAAAATAGAACTGCTTCAGTAGATTAAAGATGAAAAAAATAGAACATATTGGTATTGCTGTTAAAGATTTAGAAAATTCTAATCAGTTGTTTAAATCCTTATTCGGAGAAAAACATTATAAAATTGAAGATGTAGAAAGTGAAGGTGTAAAAACATCTTTTTTTAAATGCGGACCAAATAAAATAGAACTGCTTCAAGCTACTAATGAAGAAAGTCCTATTGCAAAGTTTATTGAAAAAAAAGGCGAAGGTATTCATCATATCGCTTTTGCAGTAGATAATATTGAAGATGAAATAAAACGATTAATGGAAGAAGGCTTTACTATGATTCATAAAGAACCTAAAAAGGGAGCAGACAATAAATTAATTGCTTTTTTGCATCCAAAATCTACAAATGGCGTTCTAATAGAACTATGTCAGGAGATAAAGGACTAAAACGATTTATTTTTCTTGTAGAGTTTTAAAATATGTAGTAATATTGCACACTCTTTTAAATAAGAGTAAAATTAACAGCAATGTTAATTGGTCCCATAGCTCAGTTGGTTAGAGCACCTGACTCATAATCAGGTGGTCCTTGGTTCGAGCCCAAGTGGGACCACTTTTCAACACTTGTAAAGCCTTGATTATCAGTAAGATGTTCGGGGCTTTTTTTATTGAGCTCAAGTATATGCTCAATCCTTTACTGAAACACCTGCTATTATTGACTTCCGAGAGATTGTGTTTATTCTCTAAAATAATAATATTGTGATTTTGTGATTAAGATTTGATAAAAGTCAGGTTTCCTTTAGTTGTTTAAAAGTATCATGTCTAAAGAGCTTATCGATGTTTCTGTTTTTGGCAATTACCCGAATTAACTACATTTGACTATAATTCAAAATTAAATAGTCTCACAGAAGTCCCGTTTTTCCATTATGAGTAGTTACGATAGAATTAATAACGCAATCACTGAACTCCCTCCAAAATCAGCATTTAATGTTTTTAACTTCATTAATGAGTTGTTTGAAAATAGACTTGACAGGGAACTGTTCAAGCAAAAATTCTGGAGTTTTAATGCAGGGGAACAACATTACATTTGCCTTTATCTCAAATACTACTTTAATGGATCTAAACGTTACACCTTCTTCAATAAGTGGCTTCAACAAAAAGAATTTCAACATACACAAGCAGGTGAGGAACAACTATTTCACGCTTTTAAGGAAGAGCTTTACAAGAATAAGCAGCAACTGGTAGCAATCCTCATTTCTTATGAGAAAACAGCACATAGGAGATTAAATCAATTAAAGAAATATAAAGTCGCTTTTGATGAATATGGAGATTTTTTTAATGAAGGTATTATCAACTATAGGCTTCCTCTTTATTTTAAGCATAATAAGTTGAAGGAGTACTTTCTAAAGGCAATGCAAGAGGTAATGACTCAACAACAAGCCGAAGCCTTATTTGTTAATTCTTTTGATTTTGGAAATAACTTATATCCAATCAAACTTCTTTATATTGAATTAGAAAACCTTACCTACATTAAAGAACAAATTAGTTTAGTTAAAAAGGAATATGACGATTACTATAAATATCATTCCGAAAAACGTATACTAGACCATAACAATAGCTTTGACAATCTTACACCTGAAAAACAACAATGGTATTCAAAGTTGAAGGATGAGAAACCAACAAATGTTGAGTTTGTTAAAATAATGTATAACGCATTCCCAGAAATTAGGGATACAGCTTCAAAACACAAAAAGGGATTAGATAACTTTTTAAAGAGTTACGGATCTAACCTTGTAATCAGAAAATAAATCCACTTTTCGTAAAACGTGTAAAAACTCGTAAATATTACGAGAAAGGCAGACGCGCCTAACTTCATAATAAATTTGCCTCATAACACAGAAAGTTATGGAGCAAGACGCACTACAATATCATTTTTTTAAAGTTTTTTCGGAATTAGAAAGTCGGATAGCACAGCGTGTTGTCGATGCACTATCTAAGCAGTCTAATGCTCTAGTTGGAGTGCCAATACCGAGTGAAAAACTTTTAAAGGATGTAGAGTTGTGCGAAGCGCTTCAAATTTCTACAGCGCATTTCTACAAAGTCAAACGCAGACACAAAGACTTCCCTGTCTATGATATTGATGGGGCAAAACGCTACAAACTGTCTGAAGTAGAACAATTCATTAAATCTATAAAACAGTAGGGTTATGGAACACATATTTCCATCAGTACTTCAAATTACTTCCAAACCATGGTTTGTCATTGAAGAAGGTAAAGATGCAGGTAAAGTTAAAGTACCAACATTAAATTTCATCAGATTTTTAGGAGAGCTTGGGTTTCGTTACGCACTTGTTAATGGTGTTTATCAGATGGTAAGAATTCAAGATAATATTGTTTATAGGATCAAAGACCATTCAGAAATTATTTCTTTGGCTAAAAAATGGTTAAAGGATAACTCCGAGAATAATGTAATTGACGGTCTTTATATAGATCAAATTGAAAGTGCTTGGATCAATAAGACACCACAATTGTTCAGTCCGCTTAACCTTAAATTTTTACCTACCGCTATCATTAACACTCATTTTGACACTGTAGATAGTTGTTTTTTATATTTCAAGAATACCGTGGCAAAGATTACCAAGGACGGTTTTGAACTTATTGATTACAAAGATCTAGATGGTTATGTATTCCAAGAACAAATTATCAACAGACATTTCAATCCTAAAAAAGTTAAGAAGCTATTTCGTAATACCAATTTTTCCAAATTCATCTACAATATATCGGATAAAAAAATACAGCGATCTAAAGCATTTTTATCTTTAATCGGCTATCTGCTTCATCGGTTTAAAAAGGCATCGAACACTAAAGCTATTATTCTATTAGATCAATCGATTAATGAGCTTAATACAGCACATGGAGGCACAGGAAAGAGTCTATTGATTAAGTCGTTGAGTTATTTTAGGGAGTTGTGTGAACTACCAGGAAAAGACTTTAGTAGTAACAATCAATTTTCTTTTCAAAGAGCAACGGCAAATACTAATATCATTTCAATTAATGATGTCAAGGCTAACTTCAATTTTGAGAGTATGTATGGTCGTGTTACAGATAACTTTACTATAAATAGAAAGTACAAACATGAGATTGAAATTCCTTTTGAGCGTTCTCCAAAAATAGTGTTGTCATCAAATTTTATGATTAAGGCACCTTCTGGGCATAGTACCGAACGACGAAAATATGAAATAGAGCTTTCAGAACATTATGGATCTCATCTAACAGTATACGATGAATTTCAACAACAGTTCTTTGAAGATTGGGATGAATTTGAATGGAATGAAGTAACACTGTTCATAATCTTTTGTATTCGGTATTACTTAAACCATGGACTAGTTGAGGCTGAACCGGTAAACCTAATCGAGCGAAGACTTATTAGTGAATTAGGCGCTGACCTTTTAGACTTCTTGGATGAAAAGTTTGCTGAAAAACCGAAGCATCATAAGAAAGAGCTTTTCAATGAATTTAAAAATGGTGGCTATGTTGATAGACGCTATACTCCAACACAACGCACATTCACTGTAAAACTAAAGAAATACTGTGAATACAAGAATTTATCTTATCAGGAGACGCCTTCAAATTCTAAGGCATTCTTTGAAATTATTACGCAAGAAGCTGAACAAATATTATTAACAATTGAAAATGTTAAAACCGATTATAAAACAGTCGATACACCCAATAAAATGACTCGTTTGGTTAACAAGATGACAAAACATTTTGAGGATCATCCAAATGAGATTTTAGCTGTTGATTTGGAAACGACAGGGTTTGATTGTTTTCAGAATGATATTGTGTGTATGTCATTGACGTTTAAAAAGTGCACGGGCTATAATATTGTCTTTCCAAAGCATAAGGCTAAAGCATTATTGTTTATAGAACCGTTACTTGCTTTTTTAAAGGCAGAGCATATTACTAAAGTGTTCCACAATGCTAAATTCGACCTTAAATTCTTACATCGCTTTGGAATACCAGTATTAGGACATATTGAAGATACTATGATACTTGACCATTTTTTAGATCCTAATCGAAAAAAACATGGCTTAAAGGAAATTTCAGAATTGCATTTAGGGTATAGACAAATCAACTTCAAGCAAATGACAGGAGATAAATTAATTACTGAAGTGCCTACTGAAGAGTTAACTAAGTACGCCTGTGAAGACGCTGACCTTACTTATCAATTATACCATTTTATCACTAATAAATTAAATCAATAATTAGATGAATCAAGATATACTAGACCTAGAATACAAAACGCTTCATGTTGTGATGAAGATGGAGTTGGATGGAGTTAAGATAGACACTAAAAAATGTAAACAAACTCTTAAGCAGTTAAGCAAACTCAATAAAACCTTAATACAACAAATACAGATATTTGCAGAAGAGGAAATCAATCTGGAAAGCCCTTTGCAGTTGCATAAGCTACTGTTCGAAACACTTCAACTACAGCCTAAAGTAGATAAAGTAGGTAAAAATGGGTGCTATTCCACAGACAAATCACACTTAAAAAAGTTAACGGCTCAACATGAGATAGTTCCATTATTGTTGGATTATCGTAAAACCATTAGTCTAATAAACTTCTGTAAACAATTGCATAATGTTAATCCAATAACTAAAAGACTTCATGGTCAATTTAATCAGATTGGGACTTCTACAGGAAGATTCAGTTGTAGTAAACCTAATTTACAAAATATACCTAACCCAAAACTCAAAAAAGATGAAACCAACGAACTTAAAATTCTGGAATCAAGGTTTAGAGAGATGTTTATCCCCAAAAAAGGTTGCCAGTTTATCTGTGCCGATTATTCTCAGATTGAAATTCGGGTAGTTACTGATATGAGTCAAGATAAATATCTACTAAGAGCATACACCACCAAAGATACTAATGGGAAGAATTTAGATGTACACAGATTAACTGCTTCGGAAGTGTTCAATATTAAATATTCAGAAGTAACTGATGAACAACGTTCCATTGCAAAGAGCGTCAATTTTGGATTAATCTATGGTAAAACTGCTTTTGGTTTATCGGCAACACTAACCGAAATAACAGGAAAGCACCATTCCAAAGAACAAGCAGAGGATATTATGTCCAAATATTTTCAGCGGTTTAGTGGTGTAAAAACTTGCTTGGATGATTTAATAGACTTCGCTGATAAACACGGCTATTCTGAAACTATATATGGAAGACGACGTCCGATTCCACAACTATCATCGAGTAAACTATCGGAACGTAATGCAGGCAAACGCTTGGCAATGAATTCACCCGTTCAAGGTTCAGCAGCGGATATTATTAAGATGGCCATGGTTGCCTGTGACGAGCAAATAAAAACCAAAAACTTAAAATCAAAATTAGTACTTCAAGTCCACGATGAATTATTATTTGAGGTACCCGATGACGAAATGGAGGTTATGGAAACCTTAGTTAAAAATACGATGGAAACCGTGGTTAGATTGTCTATACCATTAGAGGTTGGTTTAGATAAAGGACATAACTGGGCTATGGCTCATTAAACTCGAATAATATGAAACTATTTAACTATCACTATGACTTTATTAAGTTTAAGCTATATAACGTTAATTCAAGTCTCTTAAATAGGGACGCACTAAAACCTAATAAAAATTTAAATAATCATTATTCATTAACTTCTAATGGTCGATTTTTCGACAAGAATTTTGATCTATTCATTGATGGCGGACAAAACATCACTATTCGTTCAAGTATACCGTATCTCATTTATGGGCATAATTTTAAGGAGTTTGACGCACTAGATTTACTAAAAGCTATGAAATCGTTATCAGACCTATTAGGTATTGATTTGATAGAGGCAAAAGTGATAGAATTAGAGTTTGGTGCTTATCAAAAGATTGAAAATTCTTCAAAGGATTATATTAACTCACTTATCGGACTACAGGATTTTAGGTTAGAGAAATCCACTACAACAATGAAAATGTTTGGCAATACTAGAGGTCTTCATTTAAAAATATATGACCCTATTGTAAATGCTAAACGCAAGAAGACGTTTTCGCTTAGTCAATATCCAAATGAGTGTTTGATTAAATACGAAATCAAAGATTTAAAACCGACGCATTTAAAAGTAGAAGATTTGTGTCTACCTAAAACATTCATATCATTTAATAAAGGCCTAAATACACATTTAGATCATTTGCTTATTAGAAGTGAAGACCGATATCTACCTATAGATAACTCAATAAATCACATTCTATTCGCTACACTTAAAAATGTTGAGCAAGAATTTGGTGTTCCTATTTACGCTAAAACAGTTAACCTATTGAAAAAAATGGAATTATCGTCTTCTCAAAAATGTAAACGCAAAAAATCCTTGTTGGAGCTAGAAACTACCTATAACGCGCAACACCAAAAAAGATAACTAATTCATATCAAAATTAGGGACCTTCTATTAAAATAAGGCGTATGGTTGATCCCATAAAATTGTAAAATTATGGCAACGTTAAAATCTGTATTAAACAAATCACAACATCAAAAGAAAACCAATAGTCCAGAATCTATGGTAATGTATAGGTATTCTCATAAGAAAAAAGTAACATATTTCACTACGCACAAAAATATTAGAGATGAGTATTGGGATGCTAAAAACCAAAAGGTTAAAAGAAGTTATCCAGGCTCTGATCGATTTAACATATATCTAAATACAATCAGACAGAAAATAGACGATATCGTAAATGGGCTTTTAATAAAGGGTGAAGATCCAACAACAACTTATGTCAAGTCACTTTACAATGAAACAAAGGTTGAGCAACAAAAGAAAACACAGTACACGTTTTTTGAATACTCAGAACATTACGTTAAAATTAGCAAAAAAAGTAAAAGTCAAGGAACATTAAAAACTTACCGAACTGTGCTGAATCAGTTACGAAAGTACGAGAGATATTCACAAACGCAATTAGATTGGCATAGCTTTGATATGGATTTCTACTATGACTTCCAAGAGTTCTATACTGGTGTACAGGGTTTTTTGAATAATGGTTTTGGAAGAGTGATTAAAAACTTAAAGGTCATATTAAATGATGCTACGGATAAAGGGTATAATTCACATTTGATGTATAAAAACAAGAATTTTAAAACAGTTAGAGAAGAAGTCAATAATATCTACCTAAGTGAGGATGAATTACAGTGTATAATAGACCTCGATTTAAGCTATAACAAATCGATTGAGCGAGTAAGAGACTTATTCATAGTCGGATGTTATACAGGATTACGTTTCAGTGATTTCAGTGAGCTCAAGAAAGAACACATTGTTGGCAAGACTTTTAAGATTAAAACCATTAAAACTAACGAATGGGTTACTATCCCTCTAATGGATGTTGTACAAACGATCATGGAAAAATATAAGGACAATCTAAATAGCTTACCAAAATCATGTGTTAACCAGACAATGAATAAACACCTCAAGGAAATAGGTAGACGTGCTAAAATCAATGAAACATTTTTAAAGGTACGAACTAAGGGACGTGACCGTTACGAAAAAGCATATAAAAAGTATGAATTAATAACCACACATACTGCTAGACGTTCGTTTGCTACCAATATGTTTAAGCGTGGAATACCTTCTCGTGTAATTATGAAAATTACAGGACATAAAACAGAAAGAGCATTCTCAACCTATATAAAGGTTTCACAGGATGAGAATGCAGAAATCATGCTTAGGTACCTAGAGCAGTCATCATAGGTTGGTATCTCAGAGCAGCATAGAATAAATAAGGAGACGGAACAAAACACAATATATGAATCATTAAAAACACTACAATATGAACGGAAAAAGAACCAATTTTAAAATTATGGGACAAAATGACTTTGTTGCATACCTAGAAGATAGGGACATCCCATATATAAAGTTAAATACGACAACTGTATTGGGCTTAGGTGTCACCAAGGTTAAACCATAACATTTTAGGTTGGGACATAGGATATTTGAGTCTAAAACAGAAAAACAAATAGACCCAAATATTGAATTGACAGGTATTGAAATCGAACCAAAGGAAACTAAATCATTATCTAAAAAGCAATTGATTAGAATTATTGATGAACGGGTTCAGAATATGGGAACTAAAGGCGTATATCACCCCAAACGCCTAAAACCGAAATGGAACTCGTTGACCGATGACACTAAAAAACTTTAACTTTTTGAAAAATATGTTACAAGTAAAGAATCGTCAATTGGTTTTTTAAAACTAATTAAGGTCAATTTATGTCATAAAACGCTAGAAGCAGTAATTATCGAATACCCTACTTGTATTGATTATTTGAAATCAAAAAATGTTAAGGGTATTTGCATTGGTAAATTTTCTAAATACGATAGTGGTAAACAATACTTAATCGAAAAAGGAATAGAACCTAGTGTTTAAAAATTCGAGTAAAGTCATACATCTAAAAAGAAATGAAATTTATTTGTATGACCATTAAAATGATAAATAACCGTAAATAGTTTATTAACTTTACGGTTGAAAATATTAAAGATATAGCGTTAGCTATTTATTCTTGTCAAGGAAAACTGGTAATTTTTAAGATGCACAAGATGAATGGACTCAACGCTCACGCTTTGGCGTGGGCTTGGTTTATTTGTGCATTGGGTATACCAGTACCTCCTTGACGGTAAGCTAAAGTTCCACGCTTTTTCGTTTGTCAAATCTTCTATTTGGAACTGGTAGAAACTAAAATCTATCCAATCATGAATAAGATTATTTTCTTTGTTTTTATCGTGTTTCAATTAAGTGTCTATTCCCAAGTTGAACTAGGTCAATCTTCATCACAAACACTTTACCTACTTCATCATCTAATTAAAGACAATCCTAATTGGGAAATGGAAAAGGTGTATAAAAAAGGTGATTTACAAGAGATAATTATTTATCAAAATGACCAAACATTTTATGACTTATTACTAAAGGTAGATGCCATACAAAGGTTTGTTATGGAAGATGATGTCTATATATTGAACATTCTACAATTTCCTTCCTTGAAATTAGAAGCACTTCAAAACAAATATGATAATCACTATAAAAATAAACGTGTTGAGAATTATTATTTTGACGATGATTTTGAATATCATAGGACAATAGAAGAGGTCGATGAAACAGCAAGTGTAGTATATCAAAAAACGGTATTTGATGAATTACCCAAAACTGTACAACAGCAAATTAATCAAAGGAAAAAACCTGAGGAAAATACCGATTCAAATGTAGTCATAGAATATATCAATCCTTTAGAAAAACAGATTAGAGACACCTATAGTTTATGTAAAGAAAAAAAGATTGTACGAGTTGATATAAAACAGTTTGACAAGGCTAGTGAATATGATTATAAAACAAGTTCTCATCAAACGGTATTTTGCAATGACAATAAGAGAGTAGTTCTTGACTATTTGATTTATGAAGGGATTGATGGCTTCTATTATTTTACCTTTTCTAATATGTCTTTTAATGATATATCACAAATGGTTATCAATAGTTATAATTTATCATTTGACTTGAATAATAAACAGTTTCAAAAGATTAAAGACAAAGATCCTAGAGGTTATGTTACCGCAGAACAGCAGACTAATAATGGTATTAGGGTTGTAGAAATTAAGAGTTATTATGACGGGAATTTAGCAGGAGATTATATTAAGATTAGTCAAAATGAGGACGGCACAATTCAAGTCCACATTGCTTTTAACGGATTGATATAATGATGATGAAAAAAATCATAATTATTTTATTAGCTGTTATATTATTTGGTTGCAATTCAAATAATCAAATAGAGGGTGTTTATAATGCGGTAAGTAAAAATACTATAATTGAGAGTGTGTCATTTGATGGCACTGTAGCTTCATTTGGGGGAAGAATAGGAAAGTTGATGCCAGCATCAAAATACGAAGTTAAAGACAATAAGATATACGTAGAATCCCATGAAGGTATTTTGGTTTTTAATATTATGGATTCCAATACTATTCAATGTGAAACCTCAATATTCAAGAACGAGATATTCAAAAAATAAAAGTTTCTTTCAGTGTCTTTTTATTAAAGAGGAAGGCACTCAAAGAAACTTTGGCAAATAAAGCAGGTCTATTATTCTTCATTTACGTATAAAAGAAATACGACATAACCTCTTGAAAAGCGAACTTGCAAGTCGTTGAAGCTTTAAGCGATAAAGACCAGCCTATCAAAATAGATATGCAACAGTTATCTTTTATGGGTAAAAATGGTGAAGGTTACCAAAAACTTTTACCATGGATTTACATAAAGAAACACCACAACAAAGAGACATTGCAGATTATAATGTGTATTTACAATTAAAGGAATTGAGTTATACAAATGAAGCAATTGCTGAACACTTAAGCTATTCCAAAGAAGACCTAGGCTATCTTATCAGTAGTCACACATTCAGAAATAACTTAGAGTATAAACTTCAGGAAACTGATGGGCAATATTTCTTCAAAGGAACATTCTATATTACGCAGTCTGTTCAAAACCTATTGACCGCAGATGAAATATTTGAGATCTACACATTTACACAGGATTTGGTTAAACAACATAAGGGTATTGATTATTTGCAGTCCTTTTATCATGTTGAGCAAGATTGCAAATTATTTTTCATCGATCAATTGAATAAACAAATGATTGAAAGTAACCAGTATTCTAAACTAGACAATTACTGTACGCTAATGTTAGCGAGTGATTATTAGTTTTTATTGATAAAAATGAAAAGCGAATGACTGGCCGTTGTTAGCCGAAGGCGTTACAACAAGTTATTCGCCACTTCTTTTCTTTAATTCTTTTTTTAACTAGCTATTTAATTATAAGTGCAAGATTGGTGTATTTGAAAATCACAAATGGTGTGAAATGAAATGGATAATTGGTAAGAATGAAGTGCAAAATTGGTGTGTTTTGTGAAAACAATGGCAAGATTATCAAAAATGAAATGCAAAATTGGTGAATTAACAAAAGTTAGTGATAGTTATATCATAAAATAAAAAAGGAAGCGTCATTTAGGGTCGACAGCTTCCTTTTAAAAATTATTATTAAGATGTACAACAATCTTTATTTTGAAAGGAACAAGCAACTTGTTCTAAAAATTCCTGCAACAATACTTTCAAATAATGAATTATCATTTAATGAGAAACTAATTCTCGGATTAGATTATACCTATCAATCTAAGAAAGGTTATACTAAGCTTACCAATTCAAAAACAGGTCAACTATTTAATCTTCATCCTAACATTATTTCGTACTGTAGAAAGAATCTTGTTAAAAAAGGATACTTGTTAAAAGATAAAACTAAATACACTTTAACTGATAAACATAAAGAGCATAAGCCTAAGGATAAAAGAGAAATATTCTTGCCTTTTGAAATCTATAATCATAAGGAGTTAAATACTGGAGCAAAGTTACTGTGGGGAGAATATAATTCGATCAGCAAAGGCCGAAGAGAGTACTTTGCAAAAAGAAGCTTCACGTCAAAAAGATTAAATGCTAGTGAGGAAAGTATCACAAATTGGACGAAACAACTTAAGGAACACCAACTACTAAAGAAATATCAACATCGAACAGGATATTGTAAGAGCCAAAAAGTAATTATTACTTGTGAGTTTAAAGACGGTAATAAGATTTTAGATATAACCCATGTTCAAAACCCAAATGGAGAATGGGTATTGAAAAGACCCAAAATGCTTGGATTTGAGGAATGGGAATAACGAGGTTAATACTTTGTGGACCACTTAACAATTGAAATAACTGGCATTAATACTTAGTTTTTAATCACTAGTAAATAAAGAGCTCAATTATATGCTAAAATAAAATTCTGCTTATATTAGTTTTTATAATGTATTTCCAAATAATCCAGATCTTCTCATGAAGAAAAAAAGAAGCCATATTCCGCAAAAAAATAAAGTAAAAGCAGAACTGCAAAAAGAGATTAATTCCTCTTGCCCATTCTGTGACAATACAGATGTTGGACACTTTCAAATACATCATGTTGATGAAGACCCATCAAATAACAGTATTGATAATTTGTTGCTTTTGTGCCCAACGTGTCATTCAAAAATTACAAAAGAAGATATTTCAAAGCAAACTGTAATTAATACTAAAAGAAATATTAATAATAGAGCGTCAAAAATAGAATTTATCTCAGTTTCTGTAGATTCTGATAATTGCGGATGGATTCCTTATGATAATGTTCCTTTTTCTTTTGAAGCTAAATACTTGAAATCGCTATTTCCAATTTTTAATTTCAGCTTTATAAACCAATCTCTCAAAACAGTTCTATTAACCCGTATTGCTCTTAGTGTAAAAAAGTTACCAATAGGTTTAGCTGGCCCTCATATCCCACTTCCTAGTATTTTGAGACCGATTATAAAGTATAAAATTAAAATGCCACTTGATGGAGAAACAATAAATACAGAGTTAAATGATGAAATCGAAATCCCACAAGGAAGAGCCTTTAAATTTCAAGTTGAATTGTATGATGAGACAATGGAACGTTTTAAACCTCCATTCAGTAAATATGCAATTTATTTTGAGTTTGGTTTTAATAATGATATGTCTTATAAAATCCCAATGATTTTGCTCAATAGTAATAAGTATTATGAAGAGTTAACTTATAATTGGATATCTTGAATTATAAATTGATTTTTTAATTTTCTAGATTCAAAATCAAAAAACAAATGTAGTACGTATAAGGTCTTTTTTAGTCTCAGCGGCCAACTTCTATAGTTAAATTATTATTTCTATTAAAGTTATATTTGTTAATACTATAACTTCTTTTTGGCATGGCAAAAAAACCTCAATCATCTGGCATCAGAAAAACTGCAACTTCTAAGCAGACAGGAGGAGGTGGCTTCGTTTTTGAAGATAAAGTGTCAGCATGGTTTATATCTCATTTTTTAGCAGATAAGTATCCTTTTACTTTAGAGATTGGAAAAATTAAAAGAATCGATTATCAAGTTAAAGTTGATGGGTGGTTATTAGAGGACTTATTAATAACGACAGAAGACAGCGATGGTATAGAAATAAAAATCCCAATATCTAGTAAAAGCAATATTCAAATAAATAGTGAGGGACCAAACAACGAATTGTTAAGCGACATTTGGAATGAATATTTAAATATTGCTTCTGATGTATTTGATTCATCAAAGGATTACTTATGCATTATTAATTCAAAATTACATCCTAAAGTATCTAAAGGCTTGAATAGTTTAATTAGGTTTTCTAAAGAAAATGATGCTAAATCATTACATCAGAGAATCAATCAAGAAGACCAGGCTTTCTCTAAAGAATTAAAGAAATTGTACAAGGGTTTCTACTGTCCTTCAGATATTGCTCAAACCAAGAATATTGATGAAAGTGAAACCGCGAAAATTTTAAGTAGGATTCTATTAGTAGAATCTGATTTTGAAGATGCAATTTCTATTCATGAAAATCAGATTATTGAGATTTGTAATAATTGTTTATTGGAGCCTAGTGATATTGCCGCGCAACAATTGTACAAAAATTTGTGCGTTATAAGAGGAGAGTTAGCTCCATTGTCGGGCTTTTTAGATTATCAAAAATTAATTAAGAAGCTTAAAGATTATTTTCAACTTAAAGGGTTTACAAATCATAGTAGCGACTGGAGTAAAATACATGAAATAAGTATACTGAAAATTGAGTCTATACAAGATAAAATTGGGAATAAAGTTAGTTTTTCAACTTTGAATGAGTTGGAAGATATACATAGACTAATTCAAAATAATGAAACGGTTTTTATTCTTGGAAAATCTGGTTATGGCAAATCAGTTTTAATAAAAAAATATATTCAACAAAGGCTTAATTCAAGTGATAAGTTTATATGGATTGATGCTCAAAGCATACAAAACCAAAAGTTAGAAGGTCATTTTGGAATACAACATAGCTTAACTGACATCTTTAATAAAGTTCAACAGTCTAATTGTTACCTATTCATTGATGGTATAGATCGGTTTTTTAAAGAAGCAGAACTCAATTTAATTTTTCCTATACTCTCAGCGGCTAGTAATTCCAATTCTCTATGGAAAACGGTATTTACTTGTCAAATAGAAGATTATGAAGATGTTTTAGATAGGCTTCATACAATAAATATGACTTTAAATATAGTTGATTATAAATTAAAAGCAAATACACATCGTTATATTTCTCAGATTAAAAAGCATTTTCCCATATTATCAGACTTATTTAAACATAACCATTTAGCTCCGATTTTAAATAATTTAAAATATTTAGACCTATTAGCTTATAATCTAACTGTTAAAACAAGTTTAACAGATGATGATGTTGTAGGGGAATCTACTATTATCGATTGGATTTGGAAAAAAGAAATCGATTCAACTGGAGCTTCTTGTTCAAGATTTATTCAAGATTTTTCTGAAAAACAAGCGCAAAAATTATCCGTAAGTATTCCTGTTTCAGATTTTAGTATTTCAGATATATCTCCACTGGATAAATTAAAAGAGGGTAAGATTTTTGTTGAAATTGAAGATCGACTATATTTAACGCATGATTTATTTGGTGATTGGGCTAGATATAAACTAATCCGTGCAAATAAAGATAATTTAAAACCATTTCTGCTTACTAAAGATTTGTTCTCGCCACTTTGGTGTAAGGCTATAAGGTTATATGGAATATATCTCTTGGAAAACAATAGTGATGCCTCAGAGTGGATAAAGTTATTTGAATCACTAACAACTTCCGAAGCGAATGAGAAAATAATACAAGACTTACTTCTAGAATCAATTATTTTTTCTTCGGGTATATTTTCGCATTTAATGGCTCTTTGGGATTTTTTCACTCAAAATGAGGGTCATCTGTTTAACCGTTTTCTAGACCAATTTTTGTTAAAGGCGACCTTGCCTAATAAGAATGTGTTAAAACTAGCTGAAGAAATTGGAGGATATAGTCTCGCTGAGGCATCCACATATAGTAGAACACCTAATCATTTATATTGGGGCGATGTATTAAGTTTTATTCATCTCAAAAAAAAGGATATTATAAATATATCTAGGAAGAAAGCTGCCACGATAACTAGAATGTGGTTGGAGTATACACCATTAAACTTTCTGCATAGAAAAGAGTGTTCAGAAATAGCATTGGATATTGCTAACTGGATGTTTGAGTTTAAACTCAACCGTGGCTATGTTAAAGATGATGTTGATGAACATATTTATGCGGCTTTTTTAGCAGGAATCAATGAGTATCCTGATGAAGTTATTGAATTAGCACTAAAATTGTGCAAACGTATTAAAGTTGAAAAGTCAGAAAAAAAGCAAAACAAACATTCTAACTCTATTAGAGGAAATGGTTCTCTTTTTGCAAATGCTAAAATTAGAGACAGGATACAATGGCCAGATGGTCCATATGAGCGAGTAGATGTTGCCTTCGAAAAGATATGTATTGATGAAAATGCACTGAGTTTTATTATTAATAGTTTTCCTAATAAAGCGAAAGAGATACTTCTTGCACTATTTATTGAAGCTCCTAAAGAGATTTCTTTTGGATATGGACACGACTATAATCTAGATGTAAATGAGCCACGTAATTGGTTCCCACCTTTTTATACTAGAGGGCCCTTTTTATATTTCTTAAACCATCAACCAATAGCCGGAGTTGAATTAATTGTTTCTTTAATAAATTTTGCTACAGAACAATGGACTAATTCCTACAGACATAATAACGTAGAAATCCCTAAACTATCTTTTATCTATAATAAGGAATCGTTAAACTTTGTTGGTGATGAGAGAGTTTATTTCTGGTTTAGAGATGCTAATGGTGCGCCTCATAGTATTGTCAGTGCCTTAATGGCACTTGAGAAGTTTTTATATGACAGGGTTAATTCTAACGAATCAATTGCTGAATATGTCAATCTAATTTTAAATAAGGGCAGTTCTGTTGCATATTTTGGGGTCTTAAATTCCATTGGAAAATATTCAAGCAAATTATATTTAAGTGAGTTGAAACCTTTGCTTCAGGTTTCTAATTTTTATGAATGGGAAAATTCTCTAGATTATGGTGGGCACAGTATCGAAGGTCACCAAATGATTGGTTCTAATTTTTTTAGTAAATCTACATGGGATTTGGCAAAAGAATGGCATTTAATGCCACATAGAAAGACCTCGATTCAAAGTGTATCTCTATCACTATTCTTAAATAATGAAAATCTACAAGATTATTATATTTCAATAACTGACTCTTGGAAAAAAGCATTGACTAAAATTCAATCTGAAGACAATGACGATGTGTATTTAAATAAGTTGATTTCTTTTTATAATCATAATAACTATAAGTCTATAGAGCATAAAGGTCGTTTTTACTATGATTATATAGAACCTGAACATTTAGTTGAAAAATATAAGAATGTAAGAGAACAATTAAGCGAGGGCAATGATTCTTTTAATTTCCCCGTTAAGTGTTTTCAAGAGTTAAAACAAGAGAAAAAATATTCGCTTGAGGATTGTGAAAAATTATGGGAAAAAATAGAGGCATATTCGAATATAGAAGATGATAATCCTTATTATCGGATGTCTGGAAAGCATCAATTAGTGATGGGGGGAGCAGCAATTTTAGTATTAAATAAAGAAATATGGATTGAAAGAAATCCAGATTTTTTAGAATGGATAGTTGAATATATCGTCAGTATGCTAAAAAATTATTCACTTGATATATCAAAAATGCCTCAAGCTGAAACAGGGTATTCATGGTCACAGTTTACTGCTAATATTTTAGTGATGTTGTGGATTCCTGATTTAAGTAATAAGCAGTTAAAAAGACAAATAGGTATTCTATTAACTAAAGCTCGATATGATACGATACAATTATTATTTGTTTTACTTTCTAAATATCTTAAATGGTCTGATGAAAACTTTATAGAAATCCAAAATTTAGCAATACTTTGGAGTACTGTATTATATAGAGATTATAATTCTACTCAAGTGGATAAAGTATCGGATGATGAAGAGTTTAAACTAGAGAAGCATCGGGATAGGCTAATAAAAGAATTTGGAGATGATAAAATAAATAAGATTTTAATAGATTGGTCTGAATTACGATTAATTGAACCTAAGGAAAAAAGAAGAGGTCGGCATTATGATGATATGACACTGGGAAATAAGCCTGGGATTGATCTAGAATTGTTACAACATGCTTTTAGTTCGATGCCTAAAATTCACGAAGCAAATGATAAAGAGAGAAAACACCTTTTGAATCTCTATAAACAAATCGCAGACCAATTAGTATTTGAGCTTGGGGATATTGATGAAAATTTAAACTATCAAGATGACTTTCCAGATAAATTCCATTTATGGGCTCTGGAAAACATATCTGACTTGGTTTCACAAATAAAACCCACAGACACGATTAAGGCAGAGTACTTTTGGAAGCAAATTTTGCAATACGGTCACTTCGCAAGCTCTTGGGTAATTAAATTCTGTTTTTACTTTTTTTTAAAAAATATAGAAAACAAAGAAAACCATAACAATTTCTTTAAGGAGTGGAAACTAATGATTGCCTATACCAATGATTGTGTAACATGGAGTTATGCACATGGAAGAAGATATAGACAGAATGAAATTTGGGATTCTTTAATGTGTTTGTCAGATTCAATGACTGAATTATGGAAAACCCCTGACTACTTAGACTTCTTTAAAAAAGTAATTACAGAGGATATTCAACTGATAGATAAGAAATCTAATGGTCAAGAGATTATTTACAAGCTACTACTTATTTTGCAGACAAAACCAGGTTTACATGTTCTTCAACAAGGAATTGCTATAGTTGATAGGTATTTACGTTACAGACAAGTATTAGATAAACTAAAAGTCTCAGATGGTTTTGTAAGAGTAGATTTTAAGTATGAGGACACAATGGCAAAAACTATGTGCTTTCTGTGGGAAAACCATAGATCTACGATAATTAATAACGTTTTAATTTTAAATGGATTTAAGCAAATTGTTTTATTTTTAGTTGCCAAACAAAACCCAATAGGAATAGAATTGCAGAGCAGGATTATAATGCACTAATTTAAATTTGTTTTAAATCATGCCAGAATACAAAAAGCAACATTACGTACCAAAGTTTTATCTAAGATTTTTCACTGTAGAAGGTAGTAATAAGTATATAAAACTTTGTATAAAGGAATCACGACAAATTATTCAGAAGGTTGATTTAGAGGGGCAAGCACAAGAGTCTTATTTTTATGGTAAAGATTTAGAAAGAGAAAAATGGTTTGGTAATATTGAAGATAAAACAGCAGATGTTCTTAACAGAGTAATTCAATCGAGGTCCTTACCAAAAAACAAGTCTGTTGATTATTATTGGATTTGGACATTTATGCTTCTACAAGCCTATCGCACTAGGGCAAACGCTGATGAGTATAACGAAATGGTTGATGTATCTTTAAAGACAGTAATGAGATTTGAGCAACAATTTGCCAATTTTGAATTTGATAAGCACTTCTTTGCCTATGATGATGCAATTGAAAAAAGTCTAAGTATACTTCTTAAGAGTTTACCAATAATGATGGACATGCAAATCAAACTTTTAGAGAATAGAACTTCAAAAGAATTGATAACAAGCGATAACCCAATTTCAAAATATAACCAGTTTTTAGAGTTTAGAAAATTTCCATATAGTCATACAGGTATAGCAAGTAAAGGTCTACAAGTTTTTTATCCTATAGCCCCAGATTTAATGTTAGTCATGTATGATCCAAAAGTATATAAAATAGGAAATAAAAAGCAGTTTAGTAATATCCTTATGAATGAGGAAGATGTTAAAAACCTTAATAGACTAACCAGTTTACATGCAAATAAGACACTTTATTCAACTGATAATGTCTCAGATTTCCAATTTGAACAAATTCTTGAAGGCTCAAATAAATTTGAAGCACAAAGAAAGCTCAAGACTAGGCAATTTAATCCCGTACCAATTGATGGTAATACCGAATCTATTGTTGTACAAAATTACCGTACACCATATATGATTAAACTCAATTTATCATTTGTAAAACAAACTCAACATGCTAAATCATATCAATTGTCTGGTTACTATGCTGAATTAAGAGATGAGCGATATCGAAATCCAGAAAACAGACCAACATTTTAATCAGCTGGACTTATATTAAGTATAATATTTTTTTATTAAAGCTAGCTTATAACTTTAAGGTTAGTAGAGTTTTTGAATTTCTCTTTTTTGAAAGACAATTTGTTGGTCATGTTAACTTCTTATCACTAGAAGAGCATAATATAGTTCTAGGTGACATTCATTAGGCTGTAAAGGACCACTTAAAACCATACTAAAAGTAAGGTTTTACCTTACTTTTAGTATGGTTTTAAGAGTCTGTTTCTGTACGTTTTAGCTTAGTTTTGTAAGAAATTAATACTAAGTTTATAATCCGAGACACCATGAACAAGCTTAAATTTTTATTGGCGGTTTTAACGCTCACACAATTTCATATCTCTATTGCTCAAGATGATTATTATGGGGACAATCTAAATTCTAATATTTACAAAGCTTCTCAAATAATGGGAAGTCCAACAGTTCAACCACCAGATGTAGCAGCTTTTCAAAAGGGTACATTTGTTCCTGTATCAAACTATACAGGTAGAGCCAATATTAATATTCCAATATATCAAGTGGTAGCAGGCTCTATGAGTGTGCCAATTTCACTGTCTTACAATACATCTGGTGTTAAAGTTAATGACATGGCTTCTAATGTAGGTTTAAATTGGAGTTTAAATGCTGGAGGTGTTGTTTCTAAAATAGTAAAAGGCATGGATGATTTTTATTCTCCTGGACCAATTTCAAATAATTCTACAGGAACATATATTACACCATCTGGATGGTTAGGTTGTTTAGCCCCTTTTGTTAGCTCAACTCCAGAACTAAATAGGTATAATGACGCTGAACCAGATGTTTTTTCTGTTAGTGCACCAGGTTTATCAACAAATTATATTCATAAAAGGCATTATAGTATTCTTGACGATAATGGTTTTATTTTTCTTAACGGTTCTCCAGATCCAATTGAATTAGAGCATCAAGGGAATTTAATCAATGAGACATTAGGGATGGTTTCGCTTAATTATTTGAGTGATTCTACAGGAAGTGATATAACAACAAGTAGATTTGGAATTACTAATTTAGATATAACTTCATTAAATGGTATAAAATATAGCTTTGGTACACCTGATTTGTCAAGGTTCCAAAGCGCTTTTGATACTTTCCTCTCATATAAGTTTGAATCTTTTAGGTTAGATGAGATGTTTGACTCAACCACAGGTCAAACGATAAGTTTTGAGTATGAGCAATATTCAAATTATTTTTATGATGATATAGATTCTAAAGTGAATTCTTATGGTGGTGGTACAGATTTATCAAATTTAACATCAAGAGATAAAAGTCATACAGTATACCCTGTGACTCAGAGATTAAAGAAAATTATATATCATGGAGGCGAAGTAGAATTTATTTATGGCTTAGATAGATTAGATAACACAGGTGATAAAGCTTTAACTGAGGTAATAGTAAGAGATGTTAATGATGTTGTAGTAAAACATGTTAAATTAGATTATGATTATTTTCAATCTTCAATAGAAAGTAATACTCCTCAAAGTAAACGTCTTCGATTAGATAGAGTATATGATGTTAATCCATTAAACTCATTAGAAGAACTTCCAGGTCATGTATTTACGTATAATACTACCGTAGAAATGCCGCCTCGTGAATCTTATGCTCATGATTTTCTTGGTTACAGTAATGGGTCTTATAACAGTTCAATAAGCAATCCAATTCCTAAATATTATTTTGAAAATAATAATATAACACCATTTTATAGCAGTAGTGCTATTGTATTACCTGGTAATTTTTCTTTAGAGGCAAATGAAAATCATGCAAAAACATACACTTTAACTTCTATTCAGTTTCCTACTGGAGGAAGTAATTCATATGAATACGAACTTAATACATTCAATTATTATGGTGAAAGACAAGGTGGTGGGTTGAGAATTAAATCTCAGAGTATAACAGATGGCAACGGGTTTGAGCAAATTTTGGATTATGAATATAATACAGGAACTATTGGGAGGATGCCAGACTACGCTGTTTTTAGGTTAAAAAACAGAAACTGGAATCCTTATAGCGGTCCAAGCTCATTCTCTGAGCTTACAAGTTATTTTGGGATAGACACATTTATGACACCTCAATCTCAAGTAGAATTTAATAACGGTTCCTTTGTAGGTTATAGTTTAGTTAAAGTTAGAGATAGAGTTGCTAATGGTTATACATCCTATTTGTATTCAACAAATGCTAATTTAAGCTCGACCAAAACTTTTACTAATTCGAATGCATATAGTAATGCATGGAGCATTATTAGTAGCCCTTCATTGTTTGTTGATTTGGATTATAAAAGAGGCAAAATTAGATCAGAGATAGTATATGACCAATCTGGCGATATAAGGTTTTCAAAAGAATATAATTATACTCATAAGGAATTTACACATATACCCTTAGATTATTTAAATAAAGCTTCTACGTATAACACATGGGGATGTTATAATTCTGATGGATCTATATTTCGTCCAGATTACCAAGAGGGTTGTGGCGCTTACAAAGAAGTGATTAATTTACCTATAGCAAGACACTTATTAGAGTCTGTTGTTACTAAAGATTACGCAAATGGTTCTAATGAGCAACCAATAGTAACTATGCAAAAGTATCTTTATGATGACCAATATCCTTTAGTAATTCAAGAAAGTCAAAGTACTTGTGATGATACTACTCAAGATGGAGATCAACTATGTTTAGAACTCAATTACGAAGGATACGATTATCAAATGGTTAAGCAAATTGTATATGCAAATACCACCACTTCCGATCAATCTTTAAATATACCTAGCATTAATCATTTACCAAATATTAATGAGTTGATTACTCAAAACAGGTTAGCCACACCACTAAAGGTTGTTTTTAAAAATCGAGATTATACTGTAATCGGTGAAGAAGAACATCATTATAAAGATTTTGGAAACAACATTCTTGCATTGGAAAAAATTGAAACCTTTAGTAAAACAGGTTCAGTAACTCCATCTGCGGTAATTACGCGTAGAGATGCTAATGGAAACATAATTGAATATCAAGATAAGAGTGGTTTGTATAAAGCCATAATATATGGCTATAATTATATGTACCCAATTGCTATTGTTGATGGTGCAACATACGACCAAGTAAACACGATGCTTCAAAGTGAATTTGGACAAAGTTTATCTTATGTAATAGGTTTATCAAATGCAGATACAAATGATAGCACAGAAGATACTTTAAGGTTATGGTTAAATAAAATGCGAATTGCAGTTTTAAATCAATCTCAAGAAATAAGTAATGTAGTATCATATACTTATGACCATATGACAGGCGTAACAAGTATTACCGATGAAAGAGGTGAAACAGCGTTTTTCGAGTATGATGATTTTCATAGATTAAAATTTGTCCGAGATAAAGATCTCAATCTTTTAAGTGAAAATGAGTACAATTATAAACTTCAAAACTAATAAAGACATGAAAAAGTTACTATTAAATTTAACAGTAATACTAATGTCAACGATAGCTTTGGCTCAAACGACATCAGAGAACTATTCTAAAACTACGATATATCAAACAGAAACAACGGATGGAAGTGTAGCAGATGATTTAAAAAATGAAAGTATTATCTATTATGATGGATTAGGAAGACCAATTCAACAAATTGCAGTAAAGCTATCTCCAAACTCTAAAGACATAATTAATCATATAGAATATGATGAGTTTGGAAGACAGTCAAAACAATATCTTCCTTATGCATCTACAGACTCTAATTTCGGAATGTATAGAACTGATGCACTAGCTAGAACTCAACAGTTTTATAACACTTCAAAATACGAAAACACTCTAAACCCATACAGCGAAACATTTTTTGATGGGACACCACTTAACTTAGTTGTGGAACAGTCTGCTCCTGGTAATGATTGGTTAGAAGGAATTGCAAATGAGCACACGATAAAAAATGAATATAAATTAATGTCTAATGATGATTTAGTGAGGTGGTTTAAAGTACAGTACTCATCTACAACTAATACAAGTAATCCCTCTTTAATATATAATGGGTATTATGAAGTAGATGAATCTCAAAATAATTATAGACCTCCACTATATAAATTCATTACAAAAAATGAAAATTGGAATATCTCTGATGGTGATGATAACACTACGCAAGTTTTTAAAGATTACAGAGGAAGAACATTATTAAGTAGAAGTTTTGAAAATGGTGAAACTCATGACACTTATTACGTTTACGACGATTTTGGGAATTTAGTATATGTAGTTCCACCTTTAGCCTCCGATCAAATAGTAGATGAAGGAGATTTAGGGTTTCGTGTGGCTTCCCAAACCAATTATTCATGGATTAATTTGGTAGAAGTAGATAAAAACTTTGCAGAAGAATACAATAAAAAACTAAGTGATTATAACAACATAGATATACTTAATGCAGATATAGAAAATGAATATAATGGACAAGGCGGTTTTACTGTGACAACATTTGCAGATAGCGAAGCAGTAACATTAAATATAAGTTTTTCTGCAACAAACGCATTTGCATTAAAAGAAGGCGTTTTAACATCACTCAAAGATTATGGGAATTATAAAGATACAGAACTTGGTCGCATTGAGGGAGCAGATTTTGTATATACTTTTATTATAAAAGGAAATGAAATAATTATTGAAAAAAGCGGAATAGGAAAAGGGGAATTTAGTGCTATTAGTCAAAATTTTAATAGTAATATTAAGCTTTCATATTCATATAATTACCCATGGACTTCTTATGTGGAGGTAGATCCAGAGTTTGCCGCTGATTATGAAAAACAATTAGAGGTTTATCCCAATAGTGATATTCTTAATGTCAATTTACAAAACTCATATGGAGGACAAGGAGGTTTAAATATCTCTATAGATGAAAACGATATAGTTACCTTAAATATAAATAGTTCTTTGTCATCTTCTTTAGCTTTAAAAAATGGCATTGTTGCATCCTTAAATATGAAACGATCTATTATCGATAGGGAGCTTGGAAGTATTTCTGGAAATGGTTATTATTATACATTTTCTATTCTAGATAATAACCTTTTTATACGAGGTGAAGGTGAGGTAAGTATGATAAATACAGTAATGACAACACCAAATCCAGCAACAGTTAACAGTGCCAGTGTTGTAGGTTTATGCTATAAATATATTTACGATGATAAAAATAGAATTATTGAGAAATTAACTCCTGGAAAAAGTGCAGAGTATGTGGTTTATGATAGATTAGATCGACCAATTATGACGCAAAATGGATATCAGTCTGTTCAATCCCCAAAAGAGTGGAGTTTTATAAAATATGATGCTCTAGGTAGAGTGGCATATACTGGCGTAATTAAAACTAATAGCACTAGGTCCATTATACAGAGTAGTCTAAATACAAGCACCCTTAGTTTGTTTGAATCAAAAGCTAGTACTCCTATGACTTTTAGTACTGATCCTAATTCTCAATTATACTATACAAATAACGCTTATCCAAATACTGGTGATATTTCACTTCATACAATTAATTATTATGACAATTACAATTTTGATACACAGAGCCTCCTCTTAGCGGATAACACATCAGTTTTTGATGATGCAATAGATATGAATACAAAGTCACTGCCAACAGGTAGTAAAGTAAGGGTTTTAACAACAGATTATTGGACTACTTCAATCACTCAGTACAATGATAAAGCTCAAGTCTTATATGTTGCAAGTAAAAACGATTATTTGAATACCACGGATTTTATTAAAACAGATTTAGATTTCTTAGGAAAGGTTTTGGAGACTGAAAGCTCACATGTAAATGGTGGAAACAACGCGATAACAACCGTAGATCAATTTACTTACGATCACGCAGGCCGTAATATGACACATACACAAACTGTTGATAGTAATTCGGAGGAACTGATAAGCTCAATAACTTATGACGAATTAGGGCAAATTGAAAGTAAAAAAGTAGGAGGAGAAGCTTCTAATGACCCTTTAAATTCTACAGGTTTACAAACTGTAGATTATAAATACAATATAAGAGGTTGGCTTAAAAGTATAAACGACGGTCTTACTTCAAATAATGATCTTTTTGGATTAAAGCTTAATTATAATAACCCAGAGCAAAATAATACAGCCCTATTTAACGGAAATATAAGCGAAATATTTTGGCAAACAGCTAATGATAATAAACAAAGAGGTTATGAATATAATTATGATGCACTTAATCGTATAAAATCAGCCACGTATCATGGGAATTATGAACTAGAAATGGCATCTGGTGAATTTGAAAATTATAGTTTATCTGATATTACTTATGATAAAAATGGCAATATATATAGTTTAAAGCGTATGGGACTGCAAGTTGCGACTAACCAAATAGATGTTATAGATGACCTAATATATAGTTATGCACCATTAAGTAATAAATTATCCGACTTAACAGATTTAGCTTCCGAGGATGGTTTTAAGGAAGGTAATTCACAAGGAAATGACTATCTTTATGACAATAGTGGTAATATGATTAAAGATTTAAACAAAGGTATTACTAATATAGAATATAATCATTTAAGCCTACCCATGTCTATTGATATGTATAGCCCAAATTACACTAACGATGGTATTAACGGGAATATAAAGTATGTTTATGACGCTACAGGTGTAAAATTAGAAAAACGAATATCTACATATTTTTATAAGAGTATTACTGATGTGACAACCACAAGATATTCTGGTAATTTTATTTACGTAAAAAACGGAAACCTTGAGCAGCCTTTTAAATTAAGTTTTTTCAGTCATCCAGAAGGTTATATTGAACGTAATGGTAGTGGTTATGATTATGTATATCAATATACAGACAATTTGGGTAATGTTAGATTATCTTATAAAAACATAGGTAGCGAATCTAACCCAATTTTAGAAATAGTAGAAGAAAACAATTACTATCCTTTTGGTTTAAAACACCAAGGCTATAATAATGTAGTCACTTCATCTAGTTTAGCTCAAAAATGGAAATACAACGGAAAAGAATTTGAAGAAGCTTTAGGCTTAAATTTATACGAAATGGACATGAGGCAATATGATCCTGCGATTGCCCGTTGGACCTCTATAGATCCGATAACGCATCACTCTATGAGTACATATACCGCTTTTGATAATAATCCTGTATTTTGGGCAGATCCTAGTGGTGCAAATTCAACTAAAAGTGATGATATTGATAAAGATGATAATGCTGAGTTTGATAAAAAATGGGGTTCAACAACATATTATGGAGGCAGTGCTAGTTTTGATGGCAATGGTATTAATGTTTCTGGTTATGCGGAAGGGGCAGATATTGGAAGAAATGAAGATGGGGAAGTTATTTATGTAACTAACGGAGAGCTAGAGGTATTTTATCATGGAGAAGATGGAGAAGAGGATTTAGTATTTGAAATAGGTTATATCTTTGCTGATGATGAAACCCCAATTAAGGTTTATCGAAATGTTACTTCTAACTCAGGTGCTGATACGAATTGCCATGGAGTTACTTTTGCTGATGGAGATTTTTGGATAAATCCTGCTCAAGTGCCTACAATATTAAAAGGTGATTCCTACGTTGAAATTCAAGAAGGTGATATGAAAACGGGGGATATTATATTTCAACACGATCCTGTGAAAGAGACAAAAGGAAATAATCATTTCGTACATAGTACTACTGTAACTTGCACAGATGGAACTTACGAAAATACTGCTTCGATTGGTTTAGGTGGAATGGAAATAACCACTATTGATCAGCCAGTACCTGTGACGCTTCATAAAATGACAAAGTCATTAAAGGTTTGGTTAAGAAATATGACCTTCAGAAAAAGTACTGATGATAAAGTATTTAATCAATCTCAAATAGAAAAATTAAAAGAATCAGTTTATGGTAATTAGTTGCAAATATAAAATTTTGATAATTGTTTTTTCGTTGTTAAGTTTAAGTTGTAAAGAAAAGAATGATAAGTTTGGATATGCTGATAATGTTCTTGATTATAAAATAGTTGATACTAATGAACAAGTGAATTATTTGCTTGGTGGTTTAGTTCTATCTGAATGTGAGACGGTTAGTATTAATAACTGTTTGTTTGATTTATGTTATAATGACAATAAGGATAGAATAATTTCTATAATTTGTAAGGATAAACTGTATTCTACAGTTGAAGGAATACGAGTTGGGTCGTCTTTGCAAGAAATAAAGGGTGTTACCAATAATATAGTTACTTCTAAAGATGGTTGGAAAAATGTAATTGAAATACCTATTTCAAAATGGTCTGCAGTTTTTGATTCTAGAATAAAAACTTCAGATTCATCAAAGGTAAAATTCTTATATTATGAACCTATTTGAAATAAAGAAATAGGTAATGAATTATACATTTACATCATAAGAAGTAAATGTATAAAGATCCTAGAAAGTATAACTTGTCAGCTACTGATAGATGGGGTAATGCTAGTTTTCAACTAGTTACGAAATGAGTAATTAAAAAAAAGCTGTAATTTGAAAAGTCATGACCTTGTTGCTAGCCCAGTAGGTATGAAACACTGGTCCTTGAAATCTTTAGCTGCCGCATGTTTGTAACTAGTGACTAAAGGGTAAGAAATAAATAGAGTAAAAGCTAAAATGATAAACTTTATAGCTTTTGTTTTATTACTTGTAGAAATCTGGTTTTAGCTATGTCGTTTGTTTAGTTGACCATAAAAATTTGATATTGGAAAAGTTTAAAATATAGTTAAGCAATCTTTTTAAACTTATATAATTTAAAGAAATAACTACCCGAAACTCCGAATAAAAACCCTAGCCTGTAAATAAAACTTCCCACTTCTAAAATTCTTCTTCTTCCCCCAGCTACCGCTAGTTTATAACTAGTGGCGAGTATGAGAGCAACACAAAGCTATGATATTTTTCATGGCTTTGTTCTTTGCCATAAGATTAATAATGTAGTTTTTTTACGGCCACTAAGCACAGCTTAGCGGTAGCAGTCATAAGTTTTTATTATTTTTAAGGCTATGAGTAGAAACTACAAATTCCATAACAAAGCAGGTTTGTATTTTGTGAGCTTTGCTACCATAAATTGGATAGATGTATTTACAAGACAAATCTATTTTGCTATTTTAACAGATAGTATAAGTTACTGTAGGGCAGAAAAAGGAATGGAGTTATATGTTTATTGTATTATGCCAAGCCATGTGCATTTTGTGTTTAGATCATCAAATGATGATCCTTCAGGTCTGCTTAGAGATTTTAAAAGGTATACTGCAAAGAAAGTTATAGAAGCAATAGTAAACAATCCAATCGAGAGTAGAAAAGAATGGTTGCTCTGGATGTTTAAGCGAGCAGGCAAAAAGAACACAACTACAAGTAAATACCAGTTCTGGCAACACCATAACAAACCAATAGAATTATGTAGTCACCATGTTATTAAACAAAAAATAGATTATACCCATAACAATCCAGTAGAGACTGGTTTTGTAACCATTCCAACGGAATGGAAATATTCAAGTGCTAGGAATTATAATGATGACAACACGGTTTTAGAGATAGATAGCACTGGGTTTTTAGGATAGCTTTTTAAGCAATAAAACCCCAGCTACCGCTAGTTTGTAACTAGTGGCGAGTATGAGTAATCAACACAAAGCTGTGATATTTTATCATGGCTTTGTTCTTTACCATAAGATTAATAATGTAGTTTTTTTACGGCCACTAAGCGCAGCTTAGCGGTAGCATTTATAAGTTTTTATTATTTTTAAGGCTATGAGCAGAAATTACAGATTCCATAACAAATCTGGTCTATATTTTGTGTCCTTCGCAACGGTAAATTGGATAGATGTTTTTACAAGGCAAATCTATTTTGATATTTTAGCAGATAGTGTAAAATATTGAGAGCAGAAAAAGGCATGGAGTTATATGCCTATTGTTTTATGCCAAGTCATTGTCATTTGGTTTTTCGTTCATCAAACGATAACCCTTCAGGATTACTTAGAGATTTTAAAAGACATACGGCAAAGAAAGTTATAGAAGCGATAGAAAATAATCCGCAGGAGAGTAGAAAAGAATTACTACTATGGCTATTTGAAAGAGCAGGCAAAAAGAACGCAACCACTACCAAATACCAATTTTGGCAACACCATAACAAACCAATAGAATTATGGAGTGACCAAGTTATCAAACAAAAAATAGATTATGTCCATAACAATCCAGTAGAGACTGGTTTTGTAACCAATCCAAC
This sequence comes from Winogradskyella sp. 4-2091, assembly GCF_045765065.1. Taxonomy (NCBI): domain Bacteria; kingdom Pseudomonadati; phylum Bacteroidota; class Flavobacteriia; order Flavobacteriales; family Flavobacteriaceae; genus Winogradskyella; species Winogradskyella sp. 4-2091. The sequence continues at coordinate 476,313 of NZ_JBJKOD010000002.1, read as the reverse complement.
GGAATGGAAATATTCAAGTGCTAGGAATTATAATGATGACAACACGGTTTTAGAGATAGATAGCACTGGGTTTTTAGGATAGCTTTTTAAGCAATAAAACCTCACTTTATCTTTACCCATAACTCCGCAACAAAACCCTAGCCTGCAAATAATACCTACCACTTCTAAAATTTTTCTTTTTTTCAAAATGCAAATTAATAACCTCACCAAATTTGGTTTGTTGTTCTAATTGGTGGATTAGCTGATTAATAGCATTATAATTACCTTCCAAAACAAATTCGTAAGTTTTAATTGTAAGGTCATTTTTAGTAATGGAGTGAGGTTCTAAAAAACTAACGACTTTAAGGTTGTTGTCATTCGCAAATACATTAATAACCTTTAAAAGATTATTTTGAATGGAAGAACCATCCAATTGGTATTTGGTTAGTAGGGAATCGTAATACACTTCTTTTTGTTTTAATAATGATAATTGTTTAGGCGCATTTTTAAACAATAATTCTTGTGACTTCAAACTGTTATATTGTTTTTTTTGCTCTAATGTATTGCTTATTGCCAATTGATGGCAGAGTATTAAGGCAACAACAAAACCAATGATTAACGCTATGTTCTTCTGTTTCTTACTCATTGCTCAAAACTATTTTAATGCGGAAATCGGATACACTCGAGGCAGTTGAGCCATAATCAATAATCTCCACCTTATCTATCCAGTCTTCCTGTTCTAAAAGGGCTATCCATTTTGAAAACGCATCACTATCACTTGATGCGCCGGAAACACTTATACTATTACGCTCTAATTCAATAGCTTTATCTACTTTAATCCGTTTTAATAAGGGCTGATAATTAAATTCTGAAAGCAAAATAGATTGAGGTAAACTTTGCATAATTCGATCACAATAAAACGAGCTTTTTGATCCATTACTTTTTAATAAATCATCAACCATTTTCTGCTTTTTTGAAACTATTTCATCGAGTTTAAGGATTTGACCTTTGGTGGATTGATTGATTTCGGAAACCTGCTTTAAATCATTAACCTTATTAAAATATTGATTAAAGAAAAAGAAATTAACGAGTAGAAGTACCAAAATGAATAAACCTCCAAGTTTTAAGAACTGAGAAAAAAAGCGAACTTGTTTAAAATCGTTTAGTAAGGCTGATTTTTTCTCTTCAAAATTTGTTTTGGTAGTACTATTTTTTAGTACCCCTTGTAAAGCAGCTGAAAATGATAAAATTTGATCATTAGACACGGTTAAACCATTAACATCATAGTTGTTAGGTTCTACTTCATCTTTTTTAATTTGGACAATATAACTGTCTTTAATAGTTGTTATAGCATTTGATGTATGAATTGTTCTACTATTTGTAAATGGCTTTACTGAAGAAATAATTGTATTGCCAAACGATATATCAATTATATGAATGTTTTTCTCTGAATAATCTTTAAGTATCGATTCTATATAGTCTATTCTGCATAGTGAAATAAAATGAGTATTGTTTTCCGAGAGTACTTCGAAATAAAAGTCATCTAAATTGATGTTAGGAAATGCCTTGTAAACATTTTTTAAAGCATCATTTTGTTCACTTTCAATAGTTTTAGAAAGTACTTTGTCGGTATTAATAACGAGTACAACATGTTGGTTTTTAGAAAGTTTTTTAGACGCTTCTTCTGTAGTTTCAAATTTAGCAGCTAATTCTATGTTCAGTTCATTTTTAGACTGTTTTAAAACACATAGTTGCAGAATATCCCTACCATTACTGGAATAATGCTCAATACCACAAAACCGGTTTCCATATTTCAAATAATTAAGTATCTTATCTAGCATTAATAAATAACTGTTGGCTTAATTAAAACTGATAATTTAGATTTTCTAGCCGTTCTTGTTCGTCTGCTGAATAAGTATTTAATTATTGGAACTCTAGCTAAAAATGGAACACCTGAGCCTGAATTACTCTTATAGTTCTCTTCTAGACCTCCTAGTATAGCTATGTCCTGATCTTGCATTCTAATAATAGACGTAAAAGTTCTGGAGTTTATATCTGGTGGAGCATCTTCAGCAATACGAGCTCCAAAACTAGATTGAATAACACTAATATCTAATAAAACATGACCATCACCAGACACTGAAGGTTTTATGGTTAAGCCTAGTTCTGCTTCAATGGGAACATAATTTACAATCTCATTGGTAACAGGGTTTTCAACACCAATGATGTTTCGGTCTGTAATTGTATAATAAGATGTCTGACCATTAGAGAAATTTGCGCGATGTCCATTTAATGTTGCGAGCTTTGGAGTAGATAATATTTTAAAATCACCATTGGTTTCCATTGCTTTTATGGTTGCAAAAAAATTAGGGATAACTTTACCTATATTAAAGCCGCTAAAGTCATTAAATCCACCAATTATTTTATTAACAGTTTGGGCTCCTAAAGTTAAATCAGTACTTGGATAGACATTTCCTTGCGTAGTAACGGCGTCTTCACCGATTCCCCATTCAACACCTGTGTCTGTCGTAGAATTTCTGTTGACTTCAATAATCATAACTTCGATTAATATTACAGGTACTGGTTTGTCTATTTTATTAATAAATGTTTTAAATCGATTTATTTTTGCACTAGGGCCCGTAACATAAAAACTGTTGAGCTCAATATCAGTTTTAAATTCTAGTCCTTCTTTTATCTCTTCAGGAATAATACTCAACAAGTCCGCATTACTTGCGTTTGAGTTGCCAAAAGTTGAATTCCCATTGTTATCATTGTTTTGAAAGTTAGAATTACCTCTGTTTTGGTTTGAGGAATAGTTATTATTACTATTTGGTTGGCCAATGATATTGGTGTTTGTTCTAAAGTTATTATTAAAATTGTTGTTCATTGAACTTCCACCTTGTGGATCTGATAATAGTTCTACAGAGCGGTATTGCAAATAAACAATTTCAACATTACGAACACTCAACTGTTTTTCTGTGCCAAAAAAGTAAACGTTGCCTTCTTTTTTAAACGTAAATATATTATTGATGTCTCCTGAATTATTCTGAGTGTTATCAGTCTGTCGGGTTGATGTGTTATTAGAAATGGATGGGGTTTTTGAACTAGACTCAAATATTTTAACTAATAAATCATCGAAGCTAATATGTTCTGTTTTAAAAGTTATTTCTCCAGCTTCACTAAGTGGTGTTGCTGTAAATATATTAATGTTAAGTTCATTGCCTATGTCATTAACGATATCTGCAACTAGTGTATTAACAAAATCTACTTCAAGAATTTGTTTTTCAGAATCTAATATTTTAAAATAGAAATTTGAATTCCGACGTCTTATTGGTCGTTGCCTTGGTGGATTGGAGGTATCGGCATTTGCAATAACAGTTTCTGTATTGTCTTCAAATACAAAAAAGCCATCTTTAGATTTTTCTACGTAAAGGTTGTTTGAAAACGCTAGTTTATCCATTGCAGCTTCAAAAGGAATATTTTGAATATAAGCTGTAATTACTCTATTTTCAAGGCCAGGAGAGAAAACTAGATTTTTTCCTGTTTTGTCCATAATTCCTTTAAATAAATCATACAATTTATCCGCTTTAGCGTCAAATGAAATCGTATTGTTCTTTTGATTATAAGATATTGGAATAACGCGTTCTTCTGGCGCTTCCGGCACTTTTTGGTAAGACTTTACTGAAAGAATACTTCCTGTAAAATCGATAGTTAAATCGTATTCCTTACATAGATAGACTAAAAGATCTGTGACAATTACATTAGGAAATTTAGGTGAAATGGAAATTTGGTTGAGTTGTTGGGATACATTCAAATTTAACTTATGGACTTCAGCAATAGCAAGTAAGAAATTAGAAAGTGTAATATTGTTAATGCTTACTTCTGTCTTTAAGTTTTCAGTTAGTCCAGCATTTTCAGTTGATAAAGCCGTTAATTGATTCCTGATTTTTTGAATACGTTGATCTTCCTTTTGTGCAAAGACAAAAGTGAAATTAACTAGTAATAGTATGTATAATATTTTTTTCATGTCGCTTTCCATTATGTTGGAAATTATTTCAATAAGCTTATTTTCTAGAGGTTAATCAGAAAGTAAAGCATAAACTTCATCGATTGATGTTATTCCTTCTTCAATTAGTTTAAAGGCATTGTTTTTTAAGGTCGAAATATCATTTTCCTTAATGTAATCATCAATTTGTAAGTCATTATCTTTAATATGTTCTACTAATATTTTTGTTATTGGAATGATTTCGTAAATGGCTTTTCTGCCAGAATACCCTGTATGATAGCAATTATTACACCCTACAGCTTTAAAATGAGTTGTAAAGTGTTTTGGTATTTCAAAATTCGAAGGGAACAACCCCTTTGAGATGTTTGTTTCTTCTTTACAATTATCACATAGTTTTCTAACTAATCGCTGTGCTACGCTTACATTTAAAGTACTGGCTATTAAAAATGAAGGAATTCCCATGTCAATTAATCTAGAAATTGTTGACCAAGCAGAATTGGTATGTATGGTTGATAATACTAAATGGCCTGTTAAGGCAGCACGAATAGCCATATTCGCTGTTTTAGCATCACGAATCTCACCAACCATAATCACATCAGGATCTTGACGTAAAAAAGTACGTAAAGTACTCGCAAAATCAAGCCCTATATTTTCTTTGAGTTGAACTTGGTTAACGCCTTCAAGTGTATATTCAATAGGGTCTTCAATTGTTAAAATATTGGTTTGGTCGTCATTTAACAACTTTAAAGTGGCGTATAAGGTTGTGGTCTTACCTGAACCTGTGGGACCGGAAATCAAAATGATTCCATTTGGTTTTTTAACAGTTTCTTTATAGGTTTTTAGTTCTTCTTCAGTAAAGCCTAATTCTTTTAGTTGAATATGATTAGCATCTTTACTTAAAATACGCAATACTATTTTTTCACCGTGAAGTGTTGGTAAGGAAGAAACACGTATATCAAATTCATTCGTATTTGTTTTTATTGTAATACGACCATCTTGTGGTAAACGTTTTTCAGAAATGTCTAGTCCTGCTTTTATTTTAAGTTTATTTACAATGATTGGATATTCCTGAATCGGAATTATAAACTGTTCTTTCAGTTTACCGTCTAAACGAAAACGTACGCGGCACTTATGTTCATAAGGTTCAAAATGAATGTCACTACTGCCAATGTCTTTGGCTGTAAATAATAGTTTTTCTAAAAAATCCGTACTGTAATGTAAATCTTCGGTTTGGTTTTGATTGCTTTGTCTAAAATTGACACTTAAATATTGTTGAATGTTTCCTGAAGTATCTTCAATCAATTCAATATTTTTATTGAGAACAATCTGTAATTCTTGTTTAAGGTCTTTAGATATTTTATCGGACTTAAATTTTAACGTTCCATTTTTCGCTTCAATTGGGATAATACGATAATGATAAGCCTGTTCACTAGTAATTAGTTGCAATAAAGAAGTTGATATGTTGTAATCTAATGTCAATTATATAGTGTAAATGTTTGGTGTGATACCTAACCAATATGATATATATGTTATCATAAAAAATAAGCTTAAATATCCTGCAAGAGGTACTGTATTATATCTGGATTTATTTTTGAAAATCACATGAATCATAAGTGAGAATATAAGCCCAAATACAAATAAAATAATAAAAGAAATACTTGAAAACGTAAATGCTAATGCTATAAACATAAGACCATCTCCTAGTCCAAAGGTATCAGTGATAGTTGTTCTCAATTTGAATTTTGAATACAAAAAAACCACTGCAATGAGTATTATAATAAACAACACGTTTATTATTATACTCATATAAAATAATTCGGGCAGTATACTATTGTATAATAGAACTCCTGAGGCAAATGCTATAAAAGGGAATAAAAACCAATATACTTTCCTATCTTTTCTGTCCTGTATAAATACCATTATTAGTGCTACTATTAAAATGATTTTAATAATGACCATTTTAGTCCTTTACAATTTGTTTGGGTGCGCCGTTTTCGTCAATCTCCCATACATTAAATACGCCATCACCATCAAAATCAGTTACAGCTGTTGCGCGAGCTTTAAAGCTATTATTTGTGGCACTTAGAATTTCATAGTTATAATTAGCTCTGCCATTTTTATTCACTGTTTTTGGGGCTTCAAAATCTATTTCACTTAATTCAAAAGAATATTTTGAATACATATAAAGATACGTAGTTTGGGAATTATAAATGTGGCTCAATTGCAACTGGGCTTCTGTACTTTTTGCTTTACTAATCAAAGGCATTAGATTTGGTAAAGCTAATAATAGAAGTATGCCAATAATAACTAATACTACTAATATTTCTTGAAGATTATAGGCTTTTACTTTCATTTATAAAGAATTAAAGCTAAATATACTATTAGAGAATTATAGTTTGTAAAATTCTGCCTTACTTTTGGTAATGTTTCGTTTTGCTTATAAAAATCCTTTCTCTAAAATGAGGTTAATAAGCATATCGTCGTCTTTTTGGTTGGCGCTGAATTTTAATCTTAAGTTTCGTTTTCGTTTTTCTATTGCGCCCATCGATAGAGGTAAGTGATTGACTAGGTCTTTTGTTTTTGTACCTTTCCATAATTCATAGAGCATTAATTTGTCTACTGGTTCAATGCTAATATTGCTTGATATTTTTTTTCGTAATAAATTTAGTACGCTAATACTATAATAAGGTTCATTTTTTAGAACTTTTGTTAAGGCATCGAAAATTATTTTACTTTGTACGTCGCCTTTAAGAATCATAGCGTCAGGATTTACATTTTGAAGAACATTGCTCAGTATTAGAGTTTCGTAATGACCTGTAATAATTATGGTTTTTATTTTTGGAAATATTTTCTTGAGTATAATACAAAGGTCTTCGCCAGAGCTGTATTTTCCGTTTTGTAATCTTGGAAGTCGCATGTCTATTAATGCAACGTCTATAGTATCGTTTTTGTTTTGATGAATCTTGCTAATGGCATTGGTAGCTGAGTCAAAACACATTGCAGTAGAGATATTGAGTTTGAAATTAGGATTCATAATTTCAAATTGTTTCAAAAAATTAGAGTAAGCTTCAATGACTGATGGGTGGTCGTCTACTAAGAAAATATTTAGATTTTTTTTAATCATGTAGTTAGGAATTACTATAAGTTAAAATTTGAATTTTGAAGGAAAATTCGTGATTAAAACTATTGATAAATATCGCTTTTTCCTAATATTTTGAATAGAATTAGTTGAAGTCCTAAAATATTAGTGTCAAGTACGGTTTATAGAGTTTTTGAGTATTGAATTATGTCTTAAGATATTTTTAAATAACTAAAAACCTTACAATTAGTTATGTTTTGCATTACTAATTGTAAGGTTTTGTTTTGATTTAATTTTTTATAATTGAGTAGGTTTACAGCTCTTAAAGAAGTTGTTTTATGGTATTGTCTTTTAATTTTTTTAATATGTATAAGGTCTTATTCAATCTATTAGTTTTGTGTTTTTGTTCGTTAAATGCAAATTCTCAAAGTCCATTAGAAAATTCAGGCACAAATTCTGCAAATTCTCAAGATGGATTATTTTCAGATAATGTGGCTACTTCAATTAATTCTCCTACAGCATCTGGTTTTAAAAATAATGTTCAATATCCAGATGTATCTAATACTGGAGGTGTGAATATTAATATTCCTTTATATACCATACAGGATAGAGGTTTAAGTTTTCCTATTGTACTTTCCTATAATCCAAACAATGTGAAAGTTGATAGCAAAGCATCTTGGGTTGGTACAGGCTGGAATTTATTTGCAACAGGAGCTATTACCCGAACTGTAAAGGATTTGCCAGATGATGCCCTATATTCAGTTGTGCCTGCAGTTGATCCTTATCATGGTGTGCCAACTTATCTGGGTTGGTTAAATAATGATTTGGAAGAAGGGTCAAGAATAAAAGAGTTTCCAGAGTCAGAACATTTTAGTCATTATAATGCGACTACAACTACCACGACACAGAATATAACAAATCCGTTTGGATTTGGTCGTTTATTTATGGATTACAGAAGTGCTTTCGGGTTAGTTAGGGACTTGGAGCCAGATGTGTATACATTTAGTGTTGGAAGTGAGCAATTTAGTTTTGTGTTTAATGAAAATGGTGAACCAAAAATTCTTGGATTAAATGACTATAAAATAGAATATACTAAACAAGATTTATTAGACTATTCTGTTCAATATGAACTTGATGAAGGGGGAGAAGTGAGCTATTTTAATTCATTACTTATGTTAACTGATTATAAGCAGATTATAACTGATTTTGTTGTTACCAATCCATCGGGTTATAAGTATTATTTTAATTATTCGGACACCGAAAAAACTAAAACTATACATAAAAAATATATGCTTAACATTGATGCATTCCAAGGGGCTAATAATCCAGATGTTGATAATTCAATTCTAGAAAATGAGGAGCCACAAGCTGAACATATAACTGCGTGGTATTTGTCTAAGATAGTATCACCCAGTGACCAAGAAATGGCGTTTGCTTACAATGATCAATTAATTATAGATAAACCAAAAAACCCCGTTTATCTTGGTTTCTGTGAAACAGGAAATTGTACAGATGAAGATAGAAATAAATATCAAATTTTAGATGATACAAATTTTGATAGAAGAAGTCGCTACGAAGTTTCTTCTAAGTATATAAGTGAAATAGAGACGGATAATGTGAAAGTTACATTTCAAACAGGTTCTTTAAGACTCGATTCTGATGGAGGTTCCACCCTTGGTTCCGTCAATGTTATATCAAAAATTTCGAATAAAACAATATTTAGTTATGATTTAGAGTACAGTTATACCACAGCTTCAGACTGTTCAAATGCTTTAGATGCAAAATGGTGTAAACGACTTTTTTTAGATAAAATTGTTGAAAGACATGGCACGGTAGTAAAGGACGCTTATGATTTTGAGTATAATGATGCTTTTACGCTTCCTTCAAGATTTTCTTATCAACAAGATTTTTGGGGTTACTTCAATGCGAATAATGCTAATAGTTTAATACCGCAACTTTATGTCTATCCAAATAAGAGTGCTATGGAGCGCTACAGAATTTATCCAAATACTAATGAAAGTTTAGAGTATATTTTGCCAGGTGCTAATAGAGATGTAAACGATCAAGCGATTTTGGCTGGAACATTAAAGAAAGTGATTTTTCCAACTAAAGGTTTTAGGGAGTACAGTTTTGAGCCGAATGAATATTTTGATGAAGAGGCTCAGCAAACATTTAAGGGTGGAGGGCTTCGTATTAAGAGCGTAAAGCATAATGATGGTGATGGAACTGATATAGTTAAGAGCTATGACTATATAAGAAATGTTTCGGGGAGTCAACAATCATCAGGGAAACTCTATGTTAATCCGGTTTATGGTGTGGCTACAAATTATTTTAGATTACCAGGTACCACAATTTATAATTATATGGGTGTTTATAGGTCGGTAAACTATACACCTTCAAACCTTCCTAATATTTCAGGATTTGCCCCTGCCCCAATAACATTTACTTCAGGTGAAGCAAATCCAGATTTTGGTGATCAAAATTATGTAATTACAGATTATGACCATTGGGATAAATATACCAAGAGAGGTTCTCATTCTTTTAATAAATCTGAGAATTCAAACGGTTCTAGTGTTTTGTATACAGATGTTGTTGAATACATTGAAGGAAATGGCCGTGTTGAGCATAAATTTTATGAGCCTACTACTTATGATATTCATCAGACAGAAATTCAAAAGGGATTTCAATCTTCCTCAATTTATGGAAATATCGCTACAAACCCAAATGGATTTTTTAATGGACAAAAATGTTCTTTTTATAGTCCTAATTATGCTGATGGTTTAGGAACAATGTTTACAGGTAATTTAGAAACAAACGACACTAATCCATCATATTCACCTCTAGATAATAACCAAGGTACTTTGGGTTATGCAGTATCTCCATTTCCGCCAATGAGCAGGTCAGAAAGTAGTCTGGAATATTTTAGAGACAAAAAACAATCTGTTACTGTTTATTCTGAGGATGGGTTAAAATTAAAAGAAAAACTATTTCTATACGAGACCTTTAGAGATGAAGATGAAATGGTGTATGGTATTGTATTTCGAAATTATGAGACTCTATGTAATAATTATTATTTGAATCAAAATTGGTTCGCATGGGCTAAATATCATTATATAACAAATGCGGAAGCACAGTTAAGTGAAGTCATAACAAGAAGTTATGATCAGGGTGATGATACTCGTTTTCACGAAAAGATAGATAAAATGTATTATGATAATCACCCAGAAAATAGTTTGTTAACTAGAACTGAATTTACAGATAGTAAAGGGGATAGTTATGAAACTAGGACTTTCTATCCAAATGACGACGAAGCTTATACTTTACCGAACGTACCTACATTATTATCTAATCATAGAATAGATACTCCAATTAGACAAGAAATAAAAAAGGAAGGGACTATTTTGATTACTAAAGAGAATGAATATAGCGACTTTGGATATAATAATATATCCAAAAAACGAGTGCTAACTAGTAAAGGAAGTGGAGGTTTAGAAGAGGGAACTGTTGTGGATTTAAGAGATGAATATGGCAATATTACGCAGTATCGTACTAAAGATGATGTTTATCATGTAACGCTTTGGGATTATAATAAATCATATACTGTTATGACCATTGACAATGTAACATATTCTCAAGTTAATACTTCATTACAGAGTAACACAGGTAAAACGTTAGATGAAGTTATAGCTTATGAAAGTGAGGCATCAATGATTAGTTGGCAAAACGACATTAGAGATAGTTTAGTAAGCGATGGTTATAATGTAGAAATCACGAGCTATACTTATGCCCCCTTAGTAGGTGTTACTAGTATTACAGATACCAGAGGTTATACTACATATTATACTTACGATGATTTTAATCGATTACAATTTGTTAAAGATAATGACGGAAATATTTTAAGCGAAAACAGATATAACTATAAAAACTAAACCGCAATGAAAAAGCATATTCTTTATATATTTTTGTTCTTCTCTCTTATAGGCGCGACAAAGTTGACTCAGGCACAAGCCTGTGTAGATAGTTATAAAAACCATAAGTTGGTATACCTTGGTAATGAGACTAGTGCGATTAATTACTGTAACATAGCTCCTAGTGATTCTGGAGAAAAATATAATCTCTGGTTACAGTCTAAACTTGAGATTAATAAGGTATATAGAATAAACGGAACTTACTATTATGTTAAAAACGCGTATGATTCTCAAAGTTCAGATGAAGATTATACATTAGGATCTTCTTCTTACCCCTTATCTGTTGAGCCAGCTCAATTCTGTAATTACGCTTCTATATCAAACCCATGTACCAATTCAACTTATAAATATCATAAAATGATTAATGTTGGTACTACCATAGAACAAGCTGTTAATTATTGTAATTATGATGCGGGACCAGGAGAAGGAACAAAATATAATATTTCTTTAATTCAAAAACTTCAACAAAACGAAATTTATAAATATGGAAGTAGCTACTATTTTGTTATTTATTCGTCTAACTCAGCAACTTCAGATGAAGATGAAACCATTTCTAACGGAGACGCCTTTCAATTGCAGTCATTTTGCGATGATGCAGAAATAGGTCATGTTGATGTAACGAGTAATGAAAATTATATTTTAAATATTACCTATAAACAGCCATTTCAAAGTCCAGAAGCTATAAATTTAAATGTTACGGATGATGATAAAAATGAAAGTATTACTTATTATGATGGCTTAGGTAGAGCGAAACAATCAATAATAAAACATGGAGGGGGTAATGGAGAAAATATATTAACACCAATTGTTTATGATGAGTTTGGGAGACAATCCAAAAACTATTTGCCATATGCCTACACATCTGGGAATAGTTCCCTAGATTATGTTAACAATAGTACAGTTTTAAATAATTTGAATGATTACTATTTAAATGAATTCCCTGAGTCTCAAATAAATTCTACAACAATAAATGCTTATTCAGAAAATATTTTTGAAGACTCTCCATTAAACAGAGTTTTAGAACAAGGCTCTCCAGGTTCGGCATGGGAATCAAATAATGGACACACAGTGAAATTATCACTCAAAACCAATGGTTTTGATGAAGTAAAACAATTCTCAGTATATCATTCTAATGATGACACAGAACAAACCAATTTAATTTATGACGGGTTTTATTCAGAAAAGCAACTGAACAAAATTATAACTAAGGACGAAAATTGGCAAATAAATCAACTTTATAATAAAGATCACACTTCAGAAGAGTTTAGAAACAATCATGGACAGGTTGTTTTAAAACGTACTTATGTAAATAATGAAAAACATGATACTTATTACGTTTATGACGATTATGGAAATCTTACATATGTACTGCCACCCGAAGCTTCAGATGAGATATTAGTATTAGGAGATCAACAATTTAGAGTGGCTTCTCAAACCAACTACTCATGGGTAAATTTGGCTAATGTAGATGCAGAATTTGCGGAACAATATAATAAAGAATTAAGTGATTATAGTAATGCCTCTATATTAAATGCAGATATAGAGAATGCTTATAATGGACAAGGTGGTTTTACAGTAACAACCTTTTCAGATAGCGATTTAGTAACCTTAAACATCAGTTTTTCTGTTTTAGAAGCATTGGATCTTAAAAAAGGAGAGTTATTATCTTTAAAAGCATACGGAAACTATAAAGATACTGAACTTGGTGAGTTAATAGGGGCTGATTACGCATATTATTTTAGTATTAAAAATAATAGTATTTATATTGAAGGTGAAGGTAAATTATCTGCTATAAATCAGAGCTATAGTTCAACTCAAACGCTTAGTTATCGGTTAAACTATACGTGGCCAATGCTAAGTGCTGTAGACGCTGATTTTGCGAAGAATTTTGATGATGAACTTAGAGATTATGCTAAACAAAATAATTTAAGCCCTCTAAATGTTTATTTAGAGAATGAGTATGGCGCACAAGGAGGTTTACAGGTTTTAGTAGATGATGATGATAATGTAACGCTCAATTTTAATGTAAACAGTAATACAAGTTTATCGCTTAACAGTGATTTATCAATAGCCTTAGACTTAAAAAGACGACTTACAGATAGAAGTCTAGGGTCAATTTCAGGACAAGGCTTTAGCTATGAGTTTTACTTAAAGGATAATACTTTGTATGCAAGAGGCGAAGGTGTTTTTACAATATTTAATGGTAATCTATTTTCTTCCCCAATTCTAACAGATTCTATTATTGAACTAGAAACTATAGAAGGACTTTGTTATATCTATCATTACGATTCTAGAAATAGACTTATAGAAAAAAAGATACCAGGTAAAGATTGGGAGCATATTGTATATAATAAATTAGATATGCCTATACTAACTCAAGATGGAAAACAGCGTTTAGATGGTATTTGGCTATTTACAAAATACGATGTTTTTGGTCGTGTTGTTTATACGGGTACTTATAAGGATGGTAGAAACGATAGGTATTATATACAAAATACCTTAGTTAATAATCATATTACGCAATATGAATCTAAAACAACTTCTGCGACTATTATGTCTGATAATACAGCTGTGTATTATACGGCAGATGCGTTTCCAAACAACGGAGCTCAGGAAATATTGACCATCAATTATTACGACGATTATAATTTTAATATACCATCTGAATTAGGTGGTTTTCAAAATACGTATAGCCAAACTACCGCTACAAATACAAAAACGTTAGCGACTGGGAGCAAAGTACGTGTTTTAGATACAGATTCTTGGATAACTACGATTAGTTATTATGATAACAAAGCAAGACCAATTTATGTGACAAGTTACAATGCGTATCTTAATACCATAGATAACGTATCAAGCCAATTAGATTTTGTGGGTAATGTAGAAGAGACTGCAAGTACTCATATTAAAGATAGCAATTCACCAATTACTATCGAAGATAGGTTTACTTATGATCATGTAGGTAGATTATTAACCCAAGTTCAAATAATTGAAAATAACGAAGAACTTATTGTAAATAATCATTATGATGAATTAGGGCAATTAAAGCGTAAAGATGTCGGTGGTGTGGCAGCTTCTTCAGCTCCAGAGGAATCTCAGGGATTACAGTCTGTAGATTATAGCTATAATATAAGAGGATGGCTTAAAACTATAAACAATGACAATTATTCTGATAATGATTTGTTTAATTTTGAATTAAGATATAACAATCCTTTAGAAGGAACTGCATTGTTCAATGGAAACATCAGTGAAACCTATTGGGAAACTGCCAATGATAATAACCTTAGAGGTTATGATTATAGTTACGATGCTTTAAATAGAATTAAGCTAGCAAACTACCATGGGGATTACGAATTAGTTGATTATTTAGGTCAATATGAGGACTATAGTATAATAACAGCTAGTGATGCAGCAGCTACAGAAGAGGGTATTAAATACGATAAAAATGGAAATATAATGCGTTTGACGCGTATGGGCTTACAAGACTCTAATAACCAAGTGGATATTATTGATGATTTAGTTTATACTTATGCACCAAAGAGTAATAAATTGGTTTCGGTAAACGATAATGGTACAGACGATGGTTTTAAGGATGGCAATTCTGGTGAAAATGATTATCTTTATGATATTAATGGAAACATGACCCAAGATTTGAATAAAGGTATTACAGACATAGAATATAATTATTTTAATTTACCAACCAAGGTAGAGATAAATGGCCCTCTATTTACAAGTGAAGACCATAATGGTATTATCTCCTATGTTTATGACGCAACTGGCGTTAAATTAGAGAAACGTGTAGATACTTATTATTCTAAAAATATTATTAGTGTTGAAGCTACGCAATATGCAGGTGGTTTTATTTATGAAAAGAATGGAAATCTTAGCGAACAACCTTCTCAGCTAAAGTTTTTCACTCATCCAGAAGGATATATAGAGCCTAATAATAGTGGTACATACAATTATGTATATCAATATAAAGACCATTTAGGGAATATTAGACTTACATATGCAGACTCGGATGGGAATGGAAGTATAGACGCTTCAACTGAAATAATCAGCGAGAAAAATTATTACCCATTCGGCATGACCCAATCTGGATATAACAATGTCGTGAGTGCGAATGCCAACTTTATTGGGGAGAAATTTGGATTTAATGGGATGGAAATGCAGGACGAACTTGGGTTGAATTCATATGATTTTGGTTGGAGAAATTATGATGCTGCTTTGGGTAGATGGTTTGGTATTGACCCGCTAGCTGAGTTTATGCCCAGAGTTTCTACTTACTCGTATGCTTTTAACAACCCTATTCTTTTTATTGATGTTGCAGGTATGCTACCTATGGGACCTGGTGATAGAATTCAAGCAGCAAAAAAATCTGCAAAGAATGATAAACGAACATACGCAATGGTTTCAGGGTCAGCAGCCTATAATGATGATTATGTGGATTGTTCAGAATTTGCTCTAGAAATAGCATTATTAGATGGTTATAATCCTGGGAGAGATAGTAGAAGTCAAGCTAGCTATTATCAAGGTAATGGTATATGGCTTACAAGTCCATCTCAAATTAAAGCAGGTGATTTTCTTTTTTGGAGAAAACCTGGTACAACTAGAATATCCCATACTGGAATAGTAACCCGAATTAACTCTGACGGCACATTACATATTATACAATCAACTGTTAACGGAGGTGGAGTAAGTATCAATGGTAAGTCTAATGCTAGTTCTGATGGCACTCTTTGGAAAGGTACAAAATATCAATTAGATTTTGTAGGTGCAGGTAGACCAGCATCAGAACCGAGTAGATTAGATTATAATACAGAAACTGAATACAAAGATGCGCTAAGAGCATTTGTGAGTGAGAGCAATAGAATTAAACTGGAGAATTTTGATATGATGGAAACCAAAGAAGCAGCTCAGATAGCAGCAAATAGACCTAAAGTGTCATCTGTTGTTACTATAACACCAGCACCAATTACACCGATTCCTATATTACCTAGCGGAACGATAAATCCAATACCAATACCAATACCAACACCTAGCCCTAGTCCAACACCTAACCCTAGTCCAATGCCAATAGTGCCGCCAACACCAAGACCTGATAGTGGAAATGGCTTTTAAAATAGAATTAATTATGAAGAATATAGTACTAACATTTTTACTAGTAATATTTTGCTTTAGTTGTGCTGAAAAGACAAAAAAAGAAGAAAATTTAGAGGAAAAACTTATTACATCTAAAAATATAGCCCTAGAGAATCATAAAGATGAGGAGGCACTAAGTGTTTCTGAAAAACCCAGTAATGTATTCTTATTAGGCAAAAGTAAAAATGACTTTTTATTTTATTGTGAATCAATGAGTTATTTATCTATTGGAGATTTTGATATTAAGAAAATAAAAGAAGTTAATTTAAAAAAGTTGAAAAAAGATTATAACAGTTTTTTTTCTGATAAATGCAATAAACCTGTCAATGAAGTTTTTTATATGCAAAGTATAGAATCTTCCTTGTGCAATGGTATTTTTTATATAATATATGAAGATGAGATGACTTCTTTGAAGATGTTCTATTTTGATGAAAAAGGGAGCTATATTAATAATTTAATATTAACAGGAATATATGATGATACCGCAGGTTTATATTCTGAATATAAATCCACCTTTAAGGATGAAGATAAGACTTTAATTCAGCTAAAAGTTAACAATATGATAGATGCTTATGTAGATGAAAATAACTATAGTGAGATAATAGATTCTATAAAAACGGTATATTCTTTAAGGGATAAAAAACTAATAAAAATAAAATCAGATAGTATTAGGAGTACAAAAACTTTTAATCAAAAATAATTTAAAGATGCCGTCATTAGCTTTACATACAGTAAAGCAATAAAAAATAAAGCCACTCTGTAACAAGAGTGGTTTTTTAGTTTAAAGAATAGACTGAATTTTACCCCAGCTACCGCTAGTTTGTAACTAGTGGCGAGTATGAGTAAGAAGCACAAAAGTTATGACAACAAAAGTCATGGCTTTTGTTTTTTACAAAAAGTTGCAACGTTGTAGTTTCTTTACGGCTACTAAGCACAGCTTAGCGGTAGCGTTTTTAGTTTAAAACATTTATTATATTTAACTATGAGCAGAAACTACAAGTTCCATAACAAAGCAGGTTTATATTTTGTGTCCTTCGCAAATGTAAATTGGATAGACGTTTTTACAAGACAAGTATACTTTGATGTTTTAGCAGATAGCATAAGTTACTGCTGAGCAGAAAAAGGGATGGAGTTATATGCCTATTGTTTTATGCCAAGTCATTGTCATTTGTTTTTTAGGTCTACAAACTATGATCCTTCTGGTTTACTTAGAGATTTAACAAGACATAATGCAAATAAAGTTATAGATAACATTGTTTTTTGAGGGACTAAACCTCATAGCACTTTACATTATATTTTTCTTTAGTTAAAATGTTGTACCAATCTATAATTTGTAGCACTTTTATTACAAAATATTTAATTTTTTTAAACGATTGACAAAGAGAATGAAAAGCTTAATTATGTGTAATTTTTCTTATAAAATAAATTTATTTAAAATAAAGCCATTTTACTTACAAAAACTCGTAGGACTTCCTATATAATTAGTAACTTGGTTATAGCTAATAAATGAACCATGTTAAAAAAACTTAGTCTTTTATTTTTCTTTCTACTTTCTTTATTTGCCGAAGCCCAAGGCGAAGCCAATAATTGGTATTTTGGTAGAAATGCTGGCTTAGACTTTAATTCTGGCTCTCCAACAGTTTTACTCGATGGAGCATTAGATACTAATGAAGGTTGTGCCGCTATATCTAATACAGATGGTAATCTTCTCTTCTATACAGATGGTATTACGGTATATAATAGCAATCATGCTATTATGCAAAGTGGTACCGATTTAGGTGGTAATCCATCTAGTACACATTCTGCAATTGTGGTACCCAAACCAGATGAGCCAGATCAGTATTATATTTTTACTGTAGATATTTGGAATAGTTTTAACGCATATGGTCTAAGTTATTCAGAAGTAGATATGACCTTAGACAATGGTTTGGGAGCAGTTACTGATGTAAAAAACATACAATTAGAACCTGTAGTGCATGAAAAAGTTATTGCCATATTAAATGAAAATCAAGATGGGTATTGGGTAGTAAGTCATCGTCACGATAGTAACGAATTTCTTGCTTATGAAGTAACTGCTTCAGGCGTTAATACATCTCCTGTAATTAGTGCTGTAGGATCTCAAACAGGTTTTTTCTTAATCACAGGGCAAATTAGAATATCTCCAAACGGTAATAGACTAGCTGTTGCAAGAGGAGGTGAGGTGCAAGTCTTTGATTTTGATAACGCAACGGGTGTTATTAGTAATCCCATAACTATAGATAATATTGTTAGCTCTTACGGTATTGAGTTTTCACCTAGTGGAAGGTTTTTGTATGTCGCTTGTTATGAAGGTCTTTATCAATTTGATTTACAACAGATAACAGAAGCGGATATAATGGCTTCAATAATTCCACTAATAGAACTACCTGGTGAAGGTTTTACGTCTATGCAAATAGCACCAGATGGAAAGATATATGTGGCTAGAACTTTTCGTTATTATTTGGGTGTAATTAATAATCCTAATACTCTTGGTTTAAATTGTAATTATGTTGACCAAGGTGTCTATTTATTGGGTAGAGAGTCAACTTTGGGTTTACCTACATTTATGCAATCATTTTTTAATGTGGGATTTGAGGCAGAAGATGTTTGTGAAGGAAATACCTCAAGTTTTACAGCAAATATATCACAAGCCTACGATAGTCTTATTTGGGATTTTGGAGATGGTACTACGTCTACAGATGGAAACCCTACGCATACGTATGCTGTTGCAGGAGACTATGAGGTGTCGCTTTCAGTAACTTCTGGTTCCGAAAACTCTTTAGATGCCAAAACCATTACGGTTTATGAAAATCCAATTGTTGCTCCTTTAGTAGAATTAAGACAATGTGATGACGATTTAGATGGGTTTAGTAATTTTAATCTTAACGAAGCCAATGCGGATTATTGCAGACTTTGGTTATGATTATTACAATTGGTCTACAGGTGAAACAACACGAATAATTACGGTTGATGAGCCGGGTGATTATACCGTTACTGCGACTAATGATTATGGTAGTCTAGTTTGTAGTACTGATAAAACAGTTAGTGTAATCATTTCAAATAGAGCATTAATAACTAGTGTTGAAACTGTAGATTGCACGCAAAATAATAACGAAATCTCTGTGTTTGTTGAAGGTTACGGAGATTATGAGTATTCAATAGATGGGTTTAATTATCAAGACCATAATGTATTTACTAATTTAAGTATAGATAACTATACCGTTTTTGTAAGAGATAAAAAAGGATGTGGTACTACAGCAGAAGAGGTTTTCTTATTATACCACCCTAAGTTTTTTACACCTAATGGTGATAACGTTAATGAATATTGGCAAATTATTAATTCTGATAAAGAGCCAACTAATGTACTTTATATTTACGATCGCTACGGTAAACTAATTAAGAAACTTAAACCAACTGATATTGGTTGGGATGGGACTTATAACGGAAATATGTTACCTACTAGTGATTATTGGTTTGTATTGCAACGCCAAAATGGTAAAACTTATAAAGGACATTTTACATTGAAAAGATAGGAAACCTAGTAATTTTCTTTAATTTTAAACAGCCATTAGATTCAGGTAAATATTTAAATATAAATATGGTAAGAAAGATAACATTTATTTTATTGTTGATTCTAATATATAGTTGTAAAACTATTTCTGTAGGTGATGATAATCAGGTTACTACTACTCAAAATATAATGTTAGGTATGATTGGAGAAGATCAACAATTTATTCTAGAGCGAGATTATAACCATACAGCTATACCAGTATATAATCATCCATTAAAAGTTCAATGGAATATTCAACACTTTAATAAGTCTACATATAAATTTTTTTCTAAAGCAGCAATAAATCAAAACACTCAATTTTCAATTGATTATTCAGATTCGTTATTAAACAAACCTCAATTTCTAAAATTAGAATTATCAGATAGAGTTAGTATTTTGAATGCACTCAATTCAAAAATAAATAAAGAAATTAAAGACTACATTTTTAATAAGAAAGATGCTCATTTAATAACCTCTATTTCAATAGCTTTAGATAAAAATAGATTAAAGGAATTATTAAATGCAGATGAAGTGTTTTTAGAAGCGACAGGTGTTAAGTCTTATGCTTTAAAGACTTATAAAAAAGGAGAATTGCAAACGGTTTTAAGTTTTAATGAAGGTGTAATATTCGCATACAAAGCTTCAAATTTCTGTTGGCAGGAAAATGATAAACATCAGTTGGAAATTGTAGATATTGTAGAAAGCACAAATAGGTGTCCTAATAAAACATACAGATCTGCCACGCGGGCTAAAAAGAAAATAAATTATTACAAATTATAGGTAAATGAAGAGAGTAGTATTAATTTTAGTATTGTTATTTGTTTTTAGCTGTGATGATATTATTGAAGTCGAAGATATTTCAAATGAAATAGTCACTGTCTTAGCGCCTACGGAAGCTTCAGTTTTATCAGATACAACGATTACTTTTTCGTGGAATGAAGTTGAAGAAGCAGAAAGTTATAGATTGCAAATTGCTGCACCAAATTTTGAAAATGCATCGGCTATTGAAGTAGATTCTTTAGTGACATCTTCAGGTTTTTCAAAAGCTTTAGAAGCAGGTAATTACCAATGGCGTATACGAGGCGAGAATTCGGGTTATCAAACCCTTTATACAACTCAAAGTTTTAGCATTACAGAAACTGATGAGGTTGACATTTCTAATGAGGAAATTAGTTTATTGGCTCCTGCAGATAATCTTATTTTTTCTACTACAGATACGGTTAGTTTTTCTTGGGAGGTGGTATTAAATGCTGAAGAATATGTGTTTCAAATTGCTACCCCAGATTTTGAAAATGCCATTGAAATAATAGAAAATGAAATAGTGAGTTCAACGAGTTTCTCAGTGTCTAGTCTAGAAGTTCAAGATTATGAATGGCGTGTTAAAGCACAGAATTCAGAATACGAAACAAATTACACAACTCAAAGTTTTTCTATTGAAGAATAAAACTAAAACATACATATTAATAGCGATAGTTATTGCGGTATGGGGAACTATTGGATATAAGATTCTTAATGGTGTCAGTCCAAACTTGGCTGAGATAACTCAGGATGAATTTGATGTTTCTTTTAATCCAAAAACTAATATTGAAATAGATACTTTCTCTATTGAGAATATAGAAAGAGATCCTTTTTTAGGAATACTAAGAAATAAGAAGAATAAAACTTCTACAAAGCTAGCTAGATTAATCAAAAATGAAAAAGATAATAGTCCACTTATTGTATATAGCGGATTGATAAGGAAACAAAACTCTTCAGGTCTTGTATTTATTGTTAATGTAAATAAAAATCAATATCTTCTAAAAAAAGGACAATCAGCAGATAGTGTAAAATTGATAAAAGGAAACGAAAAAGAAATTACTATCCGTTATAGAAGTAAAAATAAAACTATAAAACGTCAATAATGTATTGGTTAAAGTTAAAGGCAGGCGCATTACAATTAACCCTATTTATTGCAATAGTTATTGCTTTGTTGCTTACCGCTTTTATTCTTTTGGTTCAAACCCATAAACGATTCAGAATACAAAAGGATTTTATTGTTGAAACCGTACAGACTACAAATAAAGGAATTATCTATTCACTTGATAATAGTATAAGACTAAACGATACAACTTCTATTGATTTAAAAGATGAAGATTATAAAAGCTTAAAAGTACATTGTGAGTTTTGGGGTGTTTTTGAAAAAGTAATTTCTATTTCAAAAATAAAAAATAATACAATAAAAAAAGTAGCAATAATTGGAGGTATGCAACCAAAAAAAGATAGATTAGCCTTATATCTCCAAGATAATAATAAGCCTTTGGTACTTGTAAAGGATACCAAAATTAATGGTTTGGTTTACCTACCTAGACAAGGTGTAAAACCAGGTACAATTTCTGGGGAATTTTACTATGGATCAAAGTTAATTTATGGAGAAAGTAGAATAGCGCAGAATTTGCCTCAATTCTTCTCAGAATCTAATAAGCAATTTACAGATATTGAACATATAATTTCTAATGCAAAAGAAGGTCAATTCTTGGAAATTAAAGATAATGAAACGTATAAAAATTCTTTTTTTAAGCCTACAAAATTTATGTTTTCAAGTAGCGAGATTTATCTTGGTAATCTTTCTTTAATTGGAAATATCATTGTTCAGTCTAAAACAAAAATAGTAGTTGATTCTTCATGTGTGTTGAAAGAAGTCATACTAATTGCGCCAGAAATAGAAATCCAAAATAATGTAAAAGGAAATTTTCAGGCCATTGCTTCCAAAAATATAATAGTAGGTGAACATGTTGAGTTAGGTTATCCATCTGCTCTTGTAATAAATAAAAAACAGCTAATACAAGCTGATAAAAAGGATATTAATGAAGGACAAAATAAAATCACTGTTAATAGTAACACAATTATAAAGGGAATGATTGTTTATATAGACGCATCTACTATTAATAATTTCAAAGCCCAAGTAGAACTAAAAGATAAAGCCACAATAATTGGTGAAGTTTACTGTAATAAAAATTTAGAATTAAAGGGAAGTGTGAAAGGTAGTGTTTTTGCTAATAATTTTATAGCCAAACAATCGGGTTCGGTTTATCAAAACCACATTTATAATGGGTCTATAATAGCTAGTGAATTACCACAAGAATATATTGGGCTTTTGTTTGAAAATTCAAAAAAAGGAATCGCTAAATGGTTATACTGAAAAAAATTAAAGCATCTACTTTAATGGAGACTTTGGTAGCCACAGTATTGATAGTCATCATATTTATGATTTCGAGTTTGATATTGAACAATCTCTTTTCTAATTCCATTAAAAACAATACCAGAGATATAGAATCACATCTCTCGGAATTACAATATTTATATGAAAATGATAAACTTGAAATTCCTTATAATGAAGATTTTAAGGAATGGCAAATACTTGTTGTTAATTATAAAGAAAACAACATTTTAATTGTTGAATTTGAAGCTACAAATAGAAATACGTCAAAAATCATTTTAAAAGAAATTATTGAAACTGAATAAGAAAATAAAGGCATTTACGTTAAGCGAAATGATTATAGTACTTATTTTAACGAGTATTGTAGTTGGAATGGCGTTTTCTGTTTTAAACTTAGTCCAAAGGCATATGCATAGTATCCAGCATAATTTCAAAAAGACTACTGAGTTAAACAAGTTGGAAGCAGTATTAAATTTAGATTTTAACCGATATTCTAAGGTAAGTTATAATGGACTAGAAAATGAGATTAATTTTTCATCACCTATAGATTCAGTTAGCTATCAGTTTTATGACAATATGATTATTAAAGAAACGGATACTTTCAATATTCAGTTACAAAACAAGTTGTTTTTAATTGATGGAGAAAAAGTATTAAATGGTAAAATGGATGCTATTAAATTAGTGACTTCAAGGGATTATCAAAATCAAGTGCTATTCATATATAAAAAGAATGATGCTTCAAATTATATGGATTAATGGCATTTCAATTAGATAATATTACTAAAGCTGTAAAAAAGTTAGAAGAGAGAGAAGTTTCATCATCTTTTTTGCAGAAAGAAATTACATTTTTTGGAAGTACATTTTCTAATAAAATAAAAGAAGATTTTTATACAGAACTTGGTGTATTGATTAAAGCAGGTATTACATTAAAAAATGCCTTAGAGCTTGTTGAAAATTCACAAAAAAAGAAACTAAATAAACAATTACTTAGAGAAATATCTAAAGATATTATTTCAGGATTAAGCTTATCCGAAGCTGTAAGGCAAAAGAAACAATTCACAGAGTATGAATATTATTCTTTAAAAATTGGAGAGGAGACAGGTACACTTCAATTAGTGACAGAACAGTTGGGAGCATTCTTTGCCAGAAAAAATGAGCAAAGACGAAACTTAGTTAGTGCATTAACGTATCCAAGTATCATATTAACAACGGCCACTTTAGTTGTGGCTTTTATGCTCTATTACGTTGTGCCAATGTTTCAAGATATTTTTGAACAGCAAAAAGTAGAACTTCCTGCAATCACAGAATTTATTATTAGCACTTCTGAATTCATTAAATCTTATGGATGGTTGCTAGTAACTATAATAATAGGTCTTATCATTACTAGAACATTTTTCAACAAGAAAAAAGGGTTTAAAAAACTGAAAGATAATATGATTCTAAAGATTCCATTTATTGGTGATTTTGTAAAGACTGTTTACTTATCTCAATTCACCCAAGCCATAGCCTTATTGACGGCTTCTAAGGTACCAGTAATCAATAGTATTCAATTGGTAAAACAAATGATAGACTTTTACCCTTTACAGAATGCTTTAGAGGCTGTTGAGCAAAGTATTTTACAAGGCCATTCATTAAGTAAAAGTTTGAGTCAACATAAACTATTTGAAGATAAAATGATAGCATTAGTTAAAGTTGCTGAAGAAACCAATCAAAACGAGTTTATTTTTGAACGTTTAAATACACAATATAATACTCAAGTACAGCAAAAGTCTAAATTACTATCTACAGTTTTAGAACCATTTATTATTTTGATTGTTGGTATTTTAGTTGGTGTTATTTTGATTGCTATGTATTTACCGATGTTTAAATTGAGTAGTGTTTTGGGATAGTTTTATGATTGATGCTCAAACCTTTCTACATAAATAATCCTTAATATTACTTTTTTTGGTTAATAATTTTGACGCAATCATGCTATATGAGTAAATAACACGCTCTATTGCTCTAAAAATGTCAATACAAGTGGGACCACTTTTTAAATGAAGCCTTACAGAAATGTGAGGCTTTTTTTATTTCAAACAAACAATGAATAATTTTAAATTATTGAATAAGAGGTTTTTACCTGAAGTCTAAAACCGCGGAGCTTTTAAATCATTTTATATTGAGTAGATTCTTAATGAAGTAAACCTTAAACCATTATTTAAAAGTTTACTTTAAGGATATTAAATAAAAAAAAGCCGCTCCCTACAGCGGCTTTTCTTCTAGGAATAATTGTATGTTAATGACAATTATTATTTTAAGATTATTTAATTACTATATGTTTTGGTAAATCCTCAACACGTTCACAGCATAGTTGCTCCATAACTTGTTGAAATTCGCGTTTCATTAAAGAAATAGTATGGTTTCCTCCTTCTTTTCCTAATGCTCCAACACCATACATAAAACTACGTCCCATAAATGTAAATTCTGCTCCATTTGCCATTGCTCTTGCAATATCTGGACCACCACGTAAACCAGAGTCTACCATGATTTTTATCTCATTCTTAAATTTTTTTGCCAAATGTGTCATGGGTACAATTGAAGATTGACCAGCATCTAATTGTCTCCCACCATGATTAGATACAATTAATCCATCGACACCTAAATTAATCGCTTTTTGAGCATCTATTTCATTTACAATACCTTTAATAACTAATTTCCCTTTCCATTGATCTCTTATAGACGCTATTCTGTCTTCATTTAAACGACCAGAAAAAGTAACATCCATAAATTCACCTAATTTTTTTAAACTTAGTCCTTTAGGCATATATTTTTCCATCGTTTTAAAAGCGGGTTGTCCGTGTATTAAAGTTTGAATAGCCCAATCTGGTTTTCTAAAAACTTCAATAATATTTTTTAGACTCATAGATGGTGGCATGGCTAAGCCATTTCTAACATCTCTAGGTCTGTAACCAAATGTTGGTACATCTGCTAGAATGACTAAAACATCAGTTCCTGCATGCGCCGCCCTATCTAATAAATCTCTCTTTACTTTTTCTTCAGCAGGATGATAAAGTTGAAACCAAGATTTTCCTTCGGTTAATTCTGCAACACGTTCAATACTAGATGTGGTTACTGTACTTAGTATAAAAGGAATGTTATGACTGAAAGCTGATTTTGCCAAAATTTCTGGTGAATTTGGCCACATTAAACCCTGTAAACCAACAGGAGCAATTCCAAAAGGAGCGTCGTAAGTGTGCCCAAACAATTCTGTTTTTAAATTAGATTTGTCAAATTTTGATAAATATTGTGGCATCAATTCAATTTTCTGAAGATCAGTACGATTTTTATCTAAATTTATATCTTCATTACATCCACCATCTAAGTATTCAAAAGCGAATTTTGGCATTTTAACCATCGCTCTTTTTCTTAAATCTGTTACTGAAGGATATTTGGGATTTATTTTTATTTCCATTTTAAAATTTCTAAAGTTTTAATTGCGCTTTCCTATTTATAAATCTTTAAAGTTCGATAACCATAAATTGCTATAAAGCAAAAACATATAAAAGGCAAAATAAAAGAAAAATTAACACCAGATAATGGTCCAATTTGATCAGTATCTATCATTAATCCTTGTAAAATTGGCATTAAAGCGCCTCCAACAATTGCCATAACTAAACCAGCTGCACCAATCGCAGTGTCGTCTGCTCTTAAACCGTCTAATGCAATACCGTAAATGGTTGGAAACATTAATGACATAAATGCTGAAGTGGCCACTAATAAATACAGACCTACAATACCTTCAATTAAGATAACTCCAGACATGGTTGCCATAGCACATAGCGCAAAAATCATGAGTAGTTTTCTAGAATTGACATACTTCATTAGGAAAGTACTTATAAATCTACTACATAAAAATATAGCCATGGCTACAATATTGTAATTTTGAGCTTCTGCTTTTGGTATCCCAAGATTTCCTGCGTATTGAATAATAAATGTCCAACACATAATCTGAGCAGCTACATAAAATAATTGGGCTAAAACGCCTTCCTTATATTTTCCGTTTTTAAATAATCTTTTAAATGATGATGCAGCACTTGTAGGGTTTGCGCTAACAGTTCTTTTAGGCATTTTAGTAATAGAAATAACAACTAACATTGCGATAACCACAAAACCAAGAATAACATATGGGTTTCTAATAATTTCTAAATCGTGGGTTCTAATTAGGGCTTTTTGCGCTTCATCTAGTGTATTAAAAATAAGTTCACCAGCTTCATTTCGTTTATCAGAATCTAAAGCGACAAGTATAAATTTCGATGCTACAAACATCCCAAATAAAGAACCGATAGGATTAAAAGCTTGGGCTAAGTTTAAACGTTGGGTTGCTGTACGTTCATCACCCATAGAAAGTATAAAAGGGTTGGCTGTAGTTTCTAAAAAAGCCAATCCAAATGTTAAAATGTACAAAGACCCTAAGAAGAATCCAAAAACCTCAAATTTGGCGGCTGGGAAAAATAAAAGAGCTCCCACAGCATAAAGTGTTAAACCTAATAGAATTCCTTTTTTATAGCTATATTTTCTAACAAAAAGAGCAGCAGGAATGGCCATTGTAGCATAACCACCATAAAATGCCAATTGCACTAATGCCGCTTTGGCGGTTGAAATTTCCATTACGGTTCCAAACGCGGCGACCATAGGATTGGTAATATCATTGGCAAAACCCCAAAGTGCAAATAAAGAAGTGATGAGTACAAATGGCACAATAACCTCTTTAGATACTACTGGTATTTTTGTTGAATTTGTCATTTAGCTAGGTTTTTTGTTTCAGTGAAAAAAAGCACCATTCAAGTTAAAATCTAAAAATGAACGATGCTAGTATAATCTGCTATTAATTTCTATCTGTATTGAGCATAAATCACTTTAGTTTGAAGGTATTCTTCCATACCATGTTTTCCATCAGCACCACCAATTCCAGATTTCTTCCATCCTGCGTGGAACCCTTGAATTGCTTCAAAATGTTCTCTATTTATATAAGTTTCTCCATATTGCAATTCTTCTGCAGCATGCATTACTTTATTGAAGTTTTCTGAAAAAATTGATGATGTTAATCCATATTCAGAATCATTTGCTAATGCAATAGCTTCATCTAAAGTGCTAAATTTCATTACAGGTAAAACAGGACCGAAAACTTCATCTTGAATAATTTGCATGTCTTGTCTTACGTTAGTTAACAACGTAGGTTGGTAAAAATAGCCTTTGTCAAACTGAGTCGATTTATTTCCACCAAGTAACACTTCTGCTCCTTCTTTTTTAGCAAAATCTACCATTTCAGCTACCTTATCTAGTTGCATTTTAGAAACCATGGCGCTCATATCAGGATTGTTATCAGAAAAAGCATCTTCAACCTTTATAGCTTTCATTTTAGCAGTAACCATATCTAAAAATTGATCGTGGATAGATTCTTCAACATACACACGTTCTGCACAATTACAAACTTGTCCGCTATATATAATTCTTGAGCCAACAACAGCATTAACTGCTAATTCTAAATTGGCATCGGCACATACAATTGCAGGTGCTTTACCTCCTAATTCTAAGGATACTTTAGTAATATTTTCAGAAGCGGCTTCCATTACTTTCTGGCCTGCAAAAACACTACCAGTTAAACTAATAATACCCGTAATTGGACTTTTAGACAATGCGTTACCAACAACTGGTCCAGAACCACACACAAAGTTTAATACTCCTGCAGGTAAATCGATTTTTTGAATTAAATCTACCCACTCCATAATTGTATTTGGCGCTATACAACTCGGTTTAATAACACAAGTATTTCCTGTTATTAATGATGCTGCAACTTTTCTTGCCATTACAAAGAATGGAAAGTTCCATGGTAAGATACCAACGGCAACTCCAATTGGTGCTTTGTGTAAAAAGATGTGTTCCTTTTTACGGTCACTCTGAATAATTTCTCCTTCTATTCGTCTCGCAAAACCTGCATAATAATCAAAATAATCGGCTGTAACATCAATTTCTACTTGTGCTAATCCCATTACTTTAGCTTGTTCTGCTGCTAAAGTCTCTGCTAAAAACACACGATTTTCACGAATGACATTAGCCATTTTATTTAAATAACCAGCGCGCTCAATAGCTGTTAGAGATTTCCAAGCATGTTGTGATTCTTTTGCTGCATCTAATGCTTTGTTGGCATCTTCAACTGATCCATGTGGTATCTCTGACAATACTTCTTCTGTACAAGGGTTAAGTACTTTTGTTACTTCTGAAGAAGTAGACTTTACAAACTTTCCGTTTATAAATTGATTAAATTCTTTCATGAGTGTTTACGTTTAGTTTATGTTGTGATATGTATAATAAATTCAAATATTTTGTTAGAATTAAACAAAGTAGTGAATTCTTATAGGTCAATGTGGTTAACAAACTTATATAACAATGTGTTTTTAGAATTTATCCATATTAATCAATAATATGTATAATTTAAACATTGAAAGATTTCTGTTTTAAGTATTCAACAATATTTTGTAATGAAAAATTTTATATTGTCATAGAAATATGAGAACCTAAGACCGAAATAATTGGTCTCTACAAAGGATGAATAAATAGAATGAATAACGTTTCTCAAATCCGTCAATTACTTGCTCAAAATCTTCATAGCATTAAAACAGTCCTAACTAAACTTAAGTTTAAGAATGCTTAATAAAGAAATTTTAGGTGTATTTCCCAGATTTATAAGATGCAGGTGTTAATCCTGTAACGGATTTAAAAACACGGGAAAAATGATAGCGATCTGAAAAGCCTAAGTTAAATGCTACATTTTCAATAGACTTATTTGTATGTTCAAATAATTCGCAAGATTTTGCGATTTTTCTATTCTGAACAAATTGATGCAAAGTAACATTCATTTCTTCTTTAAACAATCGAGCAAACGAATTTGGAGCCATATTTACAAGTGATGACATTTCGGTATTACTCAACTTTTTATCAAGGTTAACCTCTATATAGCGAATAACTTTTAAGACTCGCTCGTCTATATTAATAGTTTTCCACAATTCAGGTCCAATATTAGTAAGTGCTTCCTTAATAAAAGCTTGTAATTTTAAATTAAAGGTAAGTTTAAAGTTTTTATTTTCAATCTTTAAGCGATTGGTTAAATAATGTAACCGATCCTTTAGATAATCTGTTAATTCAATTTTTAAAATGCCAGGATAGACACTGTCAAAAGGAACACCTAAATTGAAGTGCGCAAAAAAATGGATGAGAAACATATTCTCTAACTCAGCTTCATTGTGTTTAATATTTAATTGTTTTCCGGAAACATGAATGCCTTCATTATAGCTGTGATTTTTTGTATAGCGCGATGAAAAAGATGTAAATGGAGGAATAATATAGATATGATTTGGATCCATTTCATAAACAACTTCCTGGTGAATTAATTGGCCGCCTGTGTTTTTATTCCAATATAGCCTCCAAAACGGAAAAACCATTTCATGACAATCCCATAAATCTAACAACCAATATCTACAACATAACATCTTTAATTTCAGATCAATAAAGTTTTGATGATTTGCAGAAGGGTCACCTAATTCAATGTTTTTTACAAACTTCATGCAGTGTCAATGTTTGAATTAGATACAAAAATACAGATTTTGAATATTTAATAAGGAGTATAGTGCCTCTATTTTTGTTACAATAATTTTAGTTAAAATAATATAAGCCATTCATAACCAAAGTGCAGAACGAGATGCTATGATTAATATGGATATACCATTTGACAAATAAAAAGCAAAAAACATATACAAATGAAAACGATAAAACTTCCAGCACAAGTAGAAGCAGAATTAAAAAAAGTATCCGAAGTTGCAGGTTATTTATGGCAACGTGAGTGGGCTGAGCGTAATGCAGGTAATATTTCTATGAACTTAACCTCATACTTTTCTAAAGAAGAAGTGCAAGGTATTGGAACAGAAGTACCATTTGAATTTCCAAAAGGCGCAGCAGGATTTGTAATCTATATTACAGGTACAGGTTGCTATTTGAGAGATTTAGTAAATAAGCTTGAAGAGGCCTCTTGTATTCTTTACATCAATGAAGATGCTACTGCTTATTCTATTATTTGGGGAGGGAAACGAGAAAACTTTGGTCCAACATGTGAATTGATTTCGCACTCAAGCATTCACCTTTTTAATTCTATTCATCATCCAGAAAATTTAGCGGTTGTGCATACACATCCTTTAGAATTAATATGTATGAGTCATCATGAATTGTTTGACGATGAAGAAGAATTAAACAGACAAATATGGGCAATGTGTCCAGAAGTTAAGGTTTTTGTACCTAAAGGAATTCATTGTACTCCATATGCTTTGTCTAGTACAGCTGCATTGGCAGAAGTAACTATGGAAGCATTTAAAACTAGAAACGTGTCTTTATGGGAAAAGCATGGTGCAACCGCAACAGCTCCAGATGTAATGCAAGCATGGGACTTTTTAGATGTAGCAAACAAAGGCGCTAAAATGTTAATGATGTGTTGGGCGGCAGGTTTTAAACCAGCTGGACTTTCAAATGAGCAATTAACAGAGTTAGAACAATTCACATAGAATAAAAAACAATATAAATCATGAGTAGATTAATAGGTAGATTACCAAAAGTAGGCATTCGTCCTGTGATTGACGGACGTGAATTAGGCGTAAGAGAGTCTTTAGAAGTTCAAACGATGGACATGGCTAAAGCTGCGGCGAAATTAATAGAAGATAATTTACGTTTTCCAAGTGGAGAGAAAGTAGAAGTTGTTATTGCTGATACTACGATTGGTGGTGTTGCAGATGCGGCAGCTTGTGCAGATAAATTTAAAAGAGAAGGTGTTGAAGTGTCTTTAACAGTAACGCCATGTTGGTGTTATGGAACTGAAGTAATGGACACTGACCCCTTAACACCTAAAGCCGTTTGGGGTTTTAACGGAACGGAACGACCTGGTGCTGTATATTTAGCGGCAGCATTAGCAGGCTATTCTCAAAAAGGATTACCGGCTTTTGGAATTTATGGTAAAGAAGTTCAAGATGGAGGCGACCAAACCATTCCTCAAGATGTATCTGAAAAAATATTACGTTTTGTAAAAGGAGGTTTAGCCGTTGCACAAATGAATGGTAAGTCTTATTTATCAATAGGATACAGCTCTATGGGAATAGCAGGTTCTATGGTAGATGTTAACTTTTTACAAGATTACTTAGGTGTGCGAGCAGAATTTGTGGAGTCTGTAGAGTTATTAAGACGTATTGATGAAGGTATATACGATCACGACGAATATGAAAAAGCATTAGCTTGGACCAAAGAAAACTGTAAAGAAGGCAAAGATTATAACAGTCCTGAAGCTCAAAAATCAGCGGAAGTAAAAGATGCTGAATGGGAAAAAGTTGTTAAAATGACTTTAATCTGTAAAGATTTAATGAACGGAAACCCAAAGTTGAAAGACATGGGCTTCGGTGAAGAATCTAAAGGTAGAAATGCCATAATGGGAGGTTTCCAAGGGCAACGTCAGTGGACCGATTACCAACCGAATGCCGATTTCACAGAGTCTATTTTAAACTCGTCTTTTGACTGGAATGGTATTCGACAAGCGTACACTTTCGCTACAGAAAATGATTGTTTAAACGCAATTTCTATGTTGTTTGGACATTTATTAACTAATAAAGCACAATTATTCTCAGACGTTCGTACGTATTGGAGTCCAGAATCTGTAGAGCGTGTAACAGGTAAAAAACTAACAGGAATTGCAGAAAACGGAATTATCCACTTAATCAATTCTGGTTCTACAACCTTAGATGCTACAGCACAACAAACCGATGCTGATGGTAATCCAACCATGAAACCATTCTGGGATATTACAGAAGAAGAGGTTCAAAAATGTTTAGATAATACCAAATGGCCAGCCGCAATTGCTGAATATTTTAGAGGTGGAGGATTCTCTTCACAATTTAAAACAATTGGAGAGTTACCAATGACAATGTGTAGATTAAACTTGGTAAAAGGGATTGGACCAGTTTTACAAATAGTAGAAGGTTGGAGTGTAGAATTACCTGAAGATGTTCATGAAGTATTAGATGAGAGAACGAATCCAACTTGGCCTACAACATGGTTTGTACCAAGAACAACAGGATCAGGTTGCTTTAAAGATGTCTATACTGTAATGGCGAAATGGGGAGCGAATCACGGAGCGATTTCTCACGGACATATTGGAGCTGATTTAATTTCATTAGCTGCGATGTTACGTATTCCAGTAAATATGCATAACGTTAGTGAAGACGACGTGTTTAGACCAAGTGCATGGTCTGCTTTTGGCGAAAACATAGAAGGAGCTGATTATAGAGCATGTGAAAATTATGGTCCGTTATACGGATTTAAAAACTAAATAGAATAACTAAAAAAGGGTGTTTGACCATATGAAAGTCAAACACCTTTTTTTATAAAATTTGAATTGAGATGGTGAATGTAATTGCTGTAATTGATATAGGAAAAACCAATAAAAAAATTCTTTTATTTAATGAAACGTTGGATGTCGTTTATAGCAATTCAACACGATTTGATGAAATTACGGATGAAGATGCAGATCCTTGCGATGATATAGAATCGATTGAAAAATGGATTCAAAATGAAATAAAAAGAATACAATCAGAAGAGGAATATAATATTAAGGCCATCAACTTTTCAACCCATGGAGCAAGTCTTATTTATTTAGATGAAAAAGGCAATAGAATAACACCATTATACAACTATTTGAAGCCACTAAACTTAGATGAATATCATGAGTTTTATGACCAATATGGAGGTCAGGAAGAATTTTCTAGACGAACAGCATCGCCTGCTTATGGCATGTTAAACACTGGACTTCAAATTTTAAAATTACAAAAAGAAAAACCTGAGTTTTGGAGCCAAGTCGTTTCAATTCTGCATTATCCACAATACTTAAGCTACCTTTTTACAAAAAAAATAACTGCCGATTTTACCTCTGTAGGAGCGCATACCGCGACTTGGGATTTTGATACTATGCAATACCATAAGTGGGTGTCAGATTACAATTTAAATTTACCCACACCACAAAATGGTAAAGAAGCAATTGTAGCTACTTTTAATGGACGAGAAATTGCTATCGGAACCGGATTGCACGATAGTTCTTCTTCAATAATTCCGATATTGGAAACTGAAAAAAACAATGAATTTATTCTATTGTCAACAGGTACTTGGATTATAGCAATGAATCCTTTTAGCAAAGAAAATTTAACGCAACATCAATTAAAGAACAACTGTTTGTGTTTTATGACCCCTCAGAAACAGCAAATAAAATCGTCCATGCAGTTTCTTGGAAAAATTCACGAGGTGTATATTGATGCGTTAAGCACCTATTTTAAAGTTGATATTGATACGCATTTACACTTAGAATTAAATGAAGTTTTATGCAATGAAATCAGAGATACAGATGCACGAGTATTTTTATCTGAAGGAATTGATACTGATTTTGAAGCACATCCATATTTATTGACAAATTACGACAATTATGAAGCCGCTTACTATCAAATAATTTTTGAAATGAGCAAAAAAGTAATTCAAGGTATTAATTTAATTTCTGATGAAAATACAGTTATTAAAGATGTTTATATTTCAGGTGGATTTAATAAAAACCTTATATTTATTAAGTTTCTAGAGCTGTTGAACCCTGATATCCAAATAAAAATTTCTGATTGTAAAAATGAAAGTGCTTTAGGTGCTGCTTTAATGATGAAATCATATATCTAAATCAACTACTATGAGTCATCAGAAAACAACATTAGGAGAGTTTATTATAAAAAACCAATCTTCTTTTCCTTTTTCCAGTGGAGAATTATCAAGTCTATTAAATGCCTTACGTTTAGCTGCTAAAGTTGTTAATCATGAGGTAAATAAAGCTGGTTTAGTAGATTTGTTTGGAGATTCTGGCGATATGAATGTTCAAGGAGAACAACAACAAAAATTAGATGTATTCGCTAACAATACATTTATTCAATCCTTAAAGAATAGAAATATTGTTTGCGGCATTGTGTCAGAAGAAAATGACGAATTTATTACTATTGAAGGTCGTGATAAAGCATCTAATGGTAAATATGTGGTTCTTATGGATCCTTTGGATGGCTCGTCTAATATAGATGTTAATGTTTCTGTTGGTACTATTTTTTCCATCTATAGAAGAATCACACCGCAAGGTACACCTGTAGAAGAAAAAGATTTTTTGCAACCTGGCAGAAAGCAAGTGGCGGCAGGTTATATTGTTTATGGTACTTCTACCATGTTGGTTTATACCACTGGTGATGGTGTTAATGGATTTACGCTTAATCCAGCAATTGGGTCTTTCTATTTATCACACCCTAATATGAATTTTCCAGAAAAAGGATCTATTTATTCTGTTAATGAAGGGAATTATAGTCATTTTCCAGAATCGGTAAAACGATATATAAAATACTGTCAAGAAGTTGAAGAAGATAGACCTTATTCACAACGTTATATAGGCTCTTTAGTGTCAGATTTTCATAGAAATATGATAAAAGGTGGAATATACCTTTATCCTAATAGTACTGTTAATGCAGATGGAAAACTAAGGTTGCTTTATGAATGTAACCCAATAGCATTTTTAACGGAACAAGCTAATGGTATTGCAACTGACGGTAAGCAAGGTACATTAGATATTATTCCTACAGAAATACATGAGCGAGCACCATTTTATTGTGGAAGCCCATTTATGGTAAAAAAATTACTTGAATTTATAAAGCAATAAATTATATTGCTTATATTCTTGAGTCAAACTTAATAAATAACATGCGCAGAATTATATGCCTTATTAGTGTCATAATAATACTATTTACGCAATACGCTTATACTCAAAATTTTGAACGCATCTCTAATAGTGAGGGTTTCAATCAAAATACAGTCAACGCTATTGCACAAGACAAATATGGATTTTTATGGTATGCCACACCAAACGGATTAATACGTTATGACGGTTATGAGTTTAAAACATATAGTGCCCAGTCAAAAGATGAGTATTCCATTTCTAGCAATAATGTAACTTATTTATTTAATGATAAAGATGGTATTCTTTGGATAGGGACTAATTTTGGGGTTAATATATATATTCCTTGGTTAGAACAGTTTTTTACCGTGCCACTAAAATCGAATATTAATGTCAATAAAATTGCATCTAGAGATGATGGTTATGTCTGGGTGTCTTCTTCAAAAGAATTAATTCGTTGCAAACTAAAAGATATCAAAAAAGGTGTTTTTGAAGTATCAGAAAACATTTTAGATTTAAATGGAAAACCTATAGAAGTAAATACATTTACTTTTGGATTGAATAATTCAATAATTTTAGGAACAACTGATGGTTTGAAAAAAGTAAGGTGTCAGTCTGATCCACTACCATTAAAATCGGAAACTCCTAATTTAAATAACTTCGAATTTTTTAAAGATAAAGACATTACTGAAATTATTAAGGTGGACAATATTTTTTGGGTTGGAACCACAAAAGGACTATTTAGCACCAATTTAGATGTAAATGCTAATTATTTGGTCAAAGAAATTAAAGTTCCTAATCAAGATTCTGCGATTTTTGTTAATAGCCTTTTTAGAGATAATGATAATGTTTTATGGATAGGAACCATTGGAAATGGATTATACAAATTTAACCCTATTCTAAATTCTTTTAAACACTTCAATTATGACGTAAAGAATAAAAATAGTATCAGTAGTCTTCAGATTAATACGGTTTATCAAGATAGTTTTAATGTGCTTTGGGTAGGTACAGCTCAAGGAGGTATTAATAAACTAGATCTTTATCAAAAGCCTTTTTATTCATATTCTAACAATCCTTATGACAAGTTTTCGATTGGAGATAACTTAATTACTTCAATTTTGGAAGATAGCAGTGGTAAAGTCTGGGTTTCTGGTTATAACAAAAAATTATTTCGAAGTATAGATGCCATAAATGCCAATACTATTGACAAAATTAAATTTGAAGATTTACAATCTAAATTACCTATAGAATCTAATGATGTTATAAGGTGTATTTATCAAGATAAAAGAAATTATATTTGGATTGGTACGGACAAAAAAGTAGTGGTATACAACCCAATAAAAAACGATTTTAAGGAGATACAATTTTTATTAAATGGAGTTAGTTCTTCATTGTTTTTAACTCGGAATATTACTCAGATTAATGATACAGACTTTGTGCTTTCTGGAAATAGAGTTTTGGTTATTGAGAATCCTTGGAAAGCCTTTAATGGTACCAGGAAGCCAAAAATAACTATAAAATCTCGTTTAAAATTAGACGCAAATAGAGTTGTAAGTTTTTTACAACATAGCAATGGTCAGTTATGGTTTGGTACAGATAAGGGCCTGAAGCAATGTAAATATGTCGATGGAAATATTGAAGTTATAAATCATTTTAATACAAATACTGCCAACAAAGGGAATATTATGCTAAGTTCAAATCGAGTTTTTACACTTTTTGAAGATAATAGGCAAAATATCTGGATAGGTACATTTGGTGGAGGTTTAAATAAATTAACTTTAGATAGTGAAAATAATCCTCAGAAAATAGAGTATTTCAGAAAAAACGATGTTTTACCAGACGATGTAATTTATGGCATATTACCACAAAAAAACAGTGAAAATATGTGGTTCAGTACAGATATGGGATTGGTAAGGTTTAGTACAGACACCAACAAATTAAATATTTTTGATGTTAGCGATGGATTAATTCAAAACAACTTTAGACAATCAGCATACACCTTGGGTTCATCAGGATATATGTATTTTGGTGGACTAAACGGACTAACTATTTTTGACCCTGAGAACATTGCTTTAAATAATCATTCGCCACGCGTATTAATAACGTCATTATTGGTAAATAATAAACCCGTAAAAATTGGTGAGAAATTAAATAACATTACTATTCTAGACAAAGCAATTTCAGAAACAGATACAATTGAGATTTGCAAAAGTCAACGTATTATATCCTTTAATTTAGTAGCTGAACACACCTCTGCACCTGCTAAAAATAAATTAGCTTATAAACTAGAAGGATTCAACAAAGATTGGGTAGAAACAGATGAGGGTAAATCTACCATAACATATACTAATTTATCTGATGGAACTTACACTTTAAAAGTGAAGTCTGCAAATGGAGACGGTATTTGGAGCGATTCAACTAAAACTGTAACATTAATTGTTTTGCCGCTTTGGTATCAAACCTGGTGGAGTTACACACTGTTGGTGCTAATCTTTTTAGGTGTTGGTGTCGGTATTGTGTTTTATTTCGTCCAGCACGAAAAATTAAAACAAAAATTGATTTACGAGCAATTAGACAAGAATAGGGTAGAGGTTATCAACCAAGGAAAATTCAAATACTTTACAAACTTATCTCATGAGTTTAGAACACCTCTTACACTAATTTCAGGACCTTTAGATAGGGTAATTGAAAATAATAACAATCCAGAAAGTGAACGCTTCTTAGCAATCATTAAAAGAAACACTCATCGACTTTTAAGTTTAATAGATCAGTTGATCACTTTTAGACAGGCGGAACAGGGTTATCTAAATTTAAACTACACTAAGTTAACTTTAGGGGATTTCTTATACCCAACAACTGAGGCTTTTGAAAATTATGCATTAGAAAAGAATATTAATTTTCATTATAAAATAAGTTCTCCAAATGAAGAAATTATTATTGATGTAGAAAAGCTGGAACGAATAATTTTTAATTTACTCTCTAACGCTTTCAAAAACACACCAGTTCAAGGAACTATAAGTATCAATGCGTCCATTGTTTTTGAAGATAAGGCTAAGAACATAAAAATTGATGTGATAGATACCGGAAAAGGAATTCCGAAGGAAAGTTTAAATAACATTTTTGAACGTTTTTATCAATTAGGAAATCAAGATGGAAATGTTAGTGGAGGAGGTATTGGATTATCATTTTGTAAATCTTTGGTGGAATTATTTAATGGAAGCATTTCTGTAAAAAGTAAACCTAATAAGGAAACACGTTTTAGCGTTGTGATTCCTTCTTCTACGGTTGAAGATGTGGCTATTGAAGTGAATGAAGAAAAAAAGTCATTCATAAAAAATTGGGTTCCTTTACAAACCAATAATATTCAAGAAAAGGATAGTCAAAAAAACAATAAAAAACAGCATAATATATTAGTAGTTGAAAATGAGTTAGACATACAAGATTTTCTTAATAATGCATTATCAGACACCTATAATATTACCATAGCAAATAATGGAGTAGAGGCCTTAGAGGAAATTAAAAAAACGGAGTTCAGTACAATTATAAGTGATGTAATGATGCCAGAAATGGATGGTTTTGAATTATGTAAACGGATAAAAGCCAATCCAGAAACTTGTCAACTACCAGTATTATTATTAACAGCTTTAGGTGACAATGTCGATTTAATTAAGGGTTTAGAGTTTGGGGCAGATGAATATATAAGCAAACCATTTTCTTTAAAGCATTTAGAACTTCGATTGCAGAAACTTATAGAAAATAATGTAAAAATAAAAACTCATTTTTCAAAAAATAGTGTGCCACCAAAAAACAAAAAGGAATTAGGTTTTTCTAAAAGAGACTTGGAGTTTTTAGAGAATATCACGGAAATTATAGAGAATAATTTATCAAATTCAAATTTTGGTGTGGAAGAGCTTTCTAAAGAAGCTGGTTTAAGTTCATCACATTTTTATAGAAAACTGAAGCAACTTACTGGGCAAGTCCCTAATGCTTATTTACGTAATTTTAGGTTGCAGAGAGCAGCTGAGTTATTAGATAGCAATAGTGGTTTTAACGTTGCAGAAGTGATGTATCAAATAGGTATAGAGTCTAATTCTTATTTTTCTACTTCATTTAAAAAATTACATGGGATTTCGCCATCAGAATACTCAAAAAGGCAAAAATGATAGTTTTCAGCAATTAAATGATGATTTGCAGAATGCTATTAAAAATAGTATAAACTAAATTTGTTATTCAATTAATTAATTTTAAACCATTTTAACATTATGAAAAAATCAATATTATTCCTAGTTTTTAGTATCGCATTATCGAGTTCATTATTTGCTCAAAGTGATCTAGATAGTAAAATAGAAAAAAAAGTTAATGCTTACATAGAGCGTGTAGAAAGTAAAGTAACACTTACTGCTGAAGAAAAAGAAACTTTAAGAACATTAAACACTGCACACGCAAAAGCGAGTTTAGAAATTAATGAAACGTACGAAAAAGGATCGGATGAGCTAAAAGCAAAAAGAAAAGAAAATAACAAAACTTATGGTAAAGCGTTAAAGGAAGCTTTTGGAGACGAACGTGCTAAAGAAATAAAAAATGCCTCTAAAAAGAATAAGGGGAAAGGAAAAGGAAAAGGGAAAAAGAAGAAGAAAAATTAATTACTTCTACAATTATGAGCTCTGTAAAAGGCTTCCTTAAAGGAATCAAGTTTATAGAGTAAACACTTATTGAATTAGACCTTAAATTATATATCCTTTAAAAGTATTTATGAATACTTTTAAAGGATATTTTTTTTGTGGAATAACATAATCTCTTATACAAAAGGGAAAGTTTCTCTCTATACTTTATATAATTCCGAATAAAGAATTGAATAAGGTATTTGTTAGATTATGGAATTATTACAGTTATTTACATCTAACGCTACTTATTCTGCGCCATTAACTCTAATGTAACAATAAGAGAAAACAATGTATAGGCTTCACTTCTATTTGTTTCTGCGATGTAATTGAATAATGTCGTTTAACTTATTAAAACAACTTAATAAGAAATGTATTTTAAATTTCCATACAGAATACCAAAAAAAGCTTCTTGACAACAAGAAGCTTTCATACTAAATTATTTGTAATGTGTATTATCTAACCCTTTGAATTGTAACATGTGTTTTAGTAGAAGATGAATCTAACGTAACACCCGTTTGGTTGTTAATTACATAAACTTCTATTGATTGACCGAAAGTTACATTCGCAACACATGAAATTTGTCTTGCTACTTGACTGGAATCTGTGCCATTATAATAATGATTTACAGAATACTCTTGATATGGCGTACCATTTATATGTACCACAATTCCATAATATTCTGTATTAGTTTGGGAAGTGGTACTATGAAAGCTAGCATCTATTCTATAAACACCAGTAGATGCTGCTACAAATTCGTTAGCAGTGGTGTTAAATTCGGTTGAACCAGTAGGGTTTAACCCAACCGTATCAAAAGCAATTTTTTGAGATCCTGTAGCAGTAAGCGCTTGGTTGGCACTAAGCGTAGCTCTAATAATAGGAAACATAGAAACATCAGGTGCTTGATCTTCAAACGTTAATTGGCCAGCGCCATCTGTTACCAAAATTTGATCTGCGGTACCATCTATTGTCGGAAATGCAAATCCGGTCCCGCTAGGATCCGCTACTTGCAATTCTCCATTTACTCTTACTATATCGTTATCAAACTCTCCATAAATCAATGGAGTCGGACCACTTGCGTTTTGAATTACCAACGTATTATCAACCGTATCAAAACT
The DNA here is from genome assembly GCF_045765065.1 of Winogradskyella sp. 4-2091. NCBI lineage: Bacteria > Pseudomonadati > Bacteroidota > Flavobacteriia > Flavobacteriales > Flavobacteriaceae > Winogradskyella > Winogradskyella sp. 4-2091. The sequence continues at coordinate 434,791 of NZ_JBJKOD010000002.1, read as the reverse complement.
ATTGTGTAAGCCCGCATTATCGCCAATAAAAATGTTATTGCTTCCTGTTGCATCACGTCCCGTGTTTTTGCCTATAAAAACATTTTTAATTCCTCCTGTTAAAGAAAGGCCAGAATTAAAACCAATAAGAACATTGTCTTCTCCAGTAGTATTGCCACTTCCTGCATTTGCGCCAATAGCAACATTAGAAGTACCTGTTGTGGTGCCAGACAAAGCGTTAACTCCAAACGCAGAATTATTATTTCCTGTACTAGAATTAAGTGCACCATGACCAAATGCAGAATTATTTTCACCAGAAACATTTGAATATAGCGCCCGATATCCTACACTAGTATTTTGTTCCCCTCCTGCATTTAGATATGAAGCTTGGAAACCAACCGCAGTATTTTGTGCGGCAGTATTAGTATATAAGGCCTCTTTACCAACTGCGGTATTAGCACCTCCAGTTACATTAGAGAACAGTGCCCAATCACCTATGGCTACATTATTTCCACCAGCTGTATTGCTAGCAGAGGCTAGTGTTCCTAAAGCAGTGTTAAAACTACCAGTAGTGTTTCCTTCTAAAGAACCCCTACCATAAGCAGAATTTCTTCGTCCTGTGCTATTTGTAGCTAGAGATCTAAAACCAAAAGCAGAATTATTCAAACCCGTAGTACTTAAAGTTAATGCTTGAAATCCAAAAGCAGAATTAGCATCGCCAGATACATTTGTCATTAATGCGTTAAAACCTACACCAACATTTTGATTGTGATTACCATCATCATTTAGCCCTGCATCTATACCTATAAAAATCGAAGAACCAGGAGTAGCACCACCTACATCAGATTTTCCATCAGATAGATCATTTAATCTTTCAATACTTGAAAATCTTATCCAATCTGTCACAGCATTGTCCCAATAATAGAACCCTTTTGTGTCAGGTCCAACTGTCGTGGTAAGATAAATAAGCATACCATTTTGGGCAGCTGTAGGGTCTGTTGCGGGAAAATCATCAACTCTAGGGATTAAAATACCATCCTCATTAGATGGTGATGCTTGGTTAGATGCTGTAATATCTAAAGCCGCTTGTGGATTTGTGTTTCCGACTCCTACTTGAGCATAAGAAAAAGAAACCAAAAATAACAACGCTAAAAGCAAAGTGCTTTTATAATGCACCTCTCTTTTTGTAAATAATTTATGTATCATATTAGTAGGGTATTTAGTTTTCAAAAATGTTGTTTTTAAGTCTTATAATAATTGCAATAATTTTAAATATTGGAATCATAAAATTAACGTCTTAAATTTTTTGAAAGATAATTAAGATACTACTGTAATATTTTCTCTTATCGCCCTATTTCTTTCTATAATCCACTTAATATGGTCGATAATTGACATTTATACTAAAATATAGAATGCTGAATGTATAAGATTAAGTTGAATTTAGTAGTCAAACAGATTGATCTAAGCAAAGTTTAAAACTATTTGAGACAGGGTATGAATTAATAGTTTTGTTATTTAGCGAAATAACGAAAGCCTATCTAAAAATTATTAAGAAAGATAATATTAGAAGCATAGTATAAGACGAAATAAACTTAACAAAAATGAGATACAAATACCTTATAATTTTTACAGTTGTAATAAGTGTCAGTATTAGCTGTAATATAAAAAACTTAAAAGTATCAAGCTCTGAAATAGTTAATGCAGATAGACCTCAACCCAATATCTTGCTTTTGCTCACTGATGATTTAGGATGGCAAGATGTAAAGGCTTATGACGTTGACAAGCCTTCTCCCTACGAAACACCAAATATTGACGCATTAGCGAAAAAAGGTGTACAGTTTTGGCAGGCTTATTCACCAGCTCCAACATGCGCTCCCAGTAGATGTGCAATAATGAGCGGAACACATCCTGCAAGAGCTCAAAAAACACATGTTGTTGGTGGTGCTCCACCGACAGTGCATGCTAACAAAAGTACACAACGGCTTATGGATCCTTGGTATAGTGGCCGTATGCCAGCAAATGAAATGACATTAGCAAGAGTGCTACAACAAAATGGATATACTACTGGCCATGCAGGAAAGTGGCACATGGCAATTAATCACTTTGCATTTCCACAACCAGAAGACCAAGGTTTTGATATCTCAACAGCTAATCGTGGCGCAACAAGTCCACAAAAACCAAATAGACTAACTGATTTTGCAAGTTCGGCGACATCAGATCCTTATCAATTAGATGAGGACGGCTTTCCTTTTCATCAAAATAATGAAGATGCATTAAATTTTTTAAGAGAAAATAAACAAGACCCTTTCTTTTTATATTATGCCACATATTTAGTGCATGCACCAATACACACAAGGAGTAAAGCTCTATTAGAAAAATATTGTAAAAAATTAGGACTTCCATATCCAACAGATCCTGAGCATTGGGAAGTAAAAGGACAGAACAATCCTTATTATGCAGCAATGGTAGAAATGTTAGATCATTATGTGGGACAAGTTTTTAACTATTTAGAAACAACCGATGACCCAAGGTGGCCTGGTCATAAATTAAGTGAAAATACCTATATCATTTTTACTTCAGATAATGGTGGTATGGAAAAAGCACATGGTGATATAGTAACAGATAATTACCCTTTAGATAAAGGGAAGATAAATGCCAAAGAAGGTGGTACAAGAGTCCCTTTGTTTATTTCTGGACCAGGAATAGATAGTGGAGTAGAATCAGATGTCGTTTTAAACGGGCTTGATTTTTATCCTACAATTCTATCTTTAATAGGGCTTGAAAAACCTAAAGACAAGCATTTAGATGGTTCAGACTTATCTAACTTATTGTTAACAGATCCTACCGATTCTAAATTAGTTCTAGATAATAACGGAAAAGAAAGAACGACAATGATGTGGCACTTTCCACACGCTTCTTACCAAAGTACATTGCGTGACGGAGATTATAAATTTATTAGAAACTATGATTTTAAAAATAATCCTAATACTCCAGAGTTTGAACTATACAAGTTATATACAACCATTAATGGTAAAGCAGAACGCACAGATATTGAGGAGGCTAATAATTTAGCAACATCAAGTCCTGAGATAACAATAAAAATGAACAAGCGACTGACTGAAATTTTAACAGAAATGAACGCGAGCTACCCATCTTACAATCCATATTATAAAGGAGATTTAGAACATAAAGAAACGGTTCCTACTGTATTATTTGTGTCTAAAAAAAATAACCAAGTTAATTTTAAATACAAAGAAAATGGCGCTAAGGTGATAAAGGCTAATTTATTATACACAATTAATGGAGGGCTTCGTTACGAGGAGTGGTTTAAAACCGATGCAGAAATAAACACAGATGGAACAATAACTGCTATTTTACCCAAAGGAACAACCCATTATTTAATTAACTTAATTGATGCTCATAATTTCTTAGTCAGTTATCCAGAAATGCCGTCTAACAAATCTCTAAAAAAGAATAAAAAGAAGTATTCTAATTACGCTTTACGTAATAACTAAATTTGTTTTGATCTAGAATTTAAAAAATTAAAATCAATACTGATAATATCATAAATACTTGTTTTTCAGATTAGGTTTAGCCTTTTTACAAGAAATGAGTATGGTTTAGAATGAATTCAGCAAATTAAAATCACTGCATAAACTTAACTTTGACTAACTAATTTTTAAACCACATATATTATGAAAAAACAATTACTTTTTACAATCGCTTTTTTAGGAGCTTTAACATTTTCTTTTGCACAGCTGAGCAGCGAAGCTTCATTTGATGCTGCAGGTGCGGATCTTCAAATATTTACTGTAGGACAACAAGATGCAGATGATATTAATGACCCAGCCATCGTTACTGCATTGGGTGGTGGAACGGTAGCAACTAACAATAACTTTTTAGGTATTTTAGGGGATTCTAATACAAATGATGGTGTAACAGGTACGATTATTTTCACTGTTACTACTAATTCAGCTACAGCTATACTTACACCACTTAATTTAACTTTGGAAAAAAGAGGAGGATGTAGTGTTAATGGTACAGTTTCTGTAACAGGATATTCAGATACAACATTTGCTTATGCGTCTGATGGAACTACTGGTGGCGCTTCTCCCGAGATCAATTTTCAGTTTGGAGAAATTATTTCACTTGTTTCAGGTTCGCCACTTACGGTTACTATTACACTTGAAGAAATGCTTAATGTAGATAATACAACAAACCCAATTTTTAGGATACAAGATGTTATACTTGAAAAAGATGGAACTTTAGGTATTGATGATCTTTCAAATAACGACATTGAAACACGTATTTTTCCAAACCCAGTAGTAAATAACTTCAAAATTGAATCAAATACAACTATAGAAAGTGTAACACTTTATAACATTACTGGTCGTTTAATAAAGACATTTAACGAACAAGCAAATTATGATATTAGTGATTTAGTGGCAGGTATTTACCTTGCAAATATTGAAACAGAATTAGGTTCGCAAACTATGAAGATAGTTAAAGAGTAAGCTTATCAATTATTCGCAAATTATTATTAAAAGAGTTCTTTGGTAAGTTTTACTGAGGAACTCTTTTTCTATTTCATAGAGTCATAAAGTTGCGGTTATAAAATTTATATTTACTCACAGCTTAAAGTAAAGACTAAAAAACTGATTTATTACTATAAAAACAATGCCTTACATTAAAATCTAAGTGATTTTACTAATACATGAATTCGTCAAAAATTTTAATTGTAGTATTTCTAACTTTGTCTAACGTTCTTTTTAGTCAGTCTTCACCACTAATTAAGGGCATCGTTACCAACGAAGACAAAACGCCTTTAGAACTGGTCTCTGTAGCAATTTTAAAACAAAAGGATTCTACATTAATAGATTATGCACTTACAGATATTAAAGGAGGATTCGAATTTTTTGATAAATCAACAGAGTCGGTATTACTTCAATTTTCTTATCTGGGCTATGTAACGCATTTTGAACATATTCGTTACAATAATAAACTTGTAGACTTAGGTAATGTTATACTTACAGAAGAATCTTTCCAATTAGATGTTGTTACATTATCTGCAGTTATCCCAATTCAGATAAAGGAAGATACCATTGCTTTTAATACTAAAGCTTTTAAAGTAAACCCAAACGATAATTTAGAAGGATTATTGAGAAAATTACCAGGTGTAGAGATTGATTCTAATGGAAAAGTTGTCGCACAAGGTAATCAGGTAACTAAGATTTATGTAGATGGAAAAGAGTTTTTTGGAGGTGATCCTGCTATTGTTTTAAAAAATTTATCGGCAGACGCTATCTCAAAAGTTGAAATCATTGACAAAAAAAGTGATGAAGCAGAACTTACAGGCATAGATGATGGCAATAAACAAATTGTTATAAATTTTACTCTAAAAGAATCAAAAAAAAATCAAGGATTCGGAAAAACATCTGCAGGCATAGGATTTGATAAACGATATTTTGGCAACCTGAATTATAATAAATTTTCCCCAAAAACACAGCTATCTATTATTGGTAAATACAACAATATTAATATTACAGGATCTAATATTCAAGGGTTTTTGGCAAATGCGGATGGTATTACGGATGAATCTGATGATGACTATAGCAACGCAAATAAATCACAAAATTTAAGTGGTTATTTAAAAACAGCTGTGAGTGGAATAAATTTGGGGCATGAGTTTAAAAAGAAAGAAGCATTCAATGCCGATTATTTTTACAACCTTTCTGATAATAGAGGCACATCACGATCTAAAAGAGTTTCATTCTCAAACACTAATAACTTTGATTACGAAGCAAACAATGAATATAATAATGTTTCAAAAAATCATAACTTCAATTTTAATTATCTCAATAGATCTAATAAATCAAATAGTCTAAGAATTAAAGGCCGTTTAATCTCAGATGAAACCTTTCAGAATTCAACCAGAGATGGTTTTTATTATAATGATGTAGATGTTATAGAAACTACAAATAGTCAATATTATAATAATAAAAACATTAAGAATTCTTTAAATTTTAACATCAACTTCTATCAAAAATTGCCAAAGATGGGACGTAGTTTTAGTGTTGGCTTTAATACTACAATAAGCGATAGAGCAAAAGATAATGAACAAACTACTTTTATTACTAGAAATGTTTCTAGTAATAATTCATCTAACAGTGAAATTTATGCCATAAGGGATGAAGTTTTTAATAATGGTCTTTATAAGTTTAATTTTAAATATACAGAACCTTTGGGTGGTTTTCATTATATCAAATTTCAGTCTTATCTAAGTATTTTAAATCAGAATGAAGACATTTATCAACATAAAACAATAATAACCGATAATAATGCTCAAGAGCTTTTAGCATTTAGATACAACAACAGAGAAGGCAGTTATCAAAACCAAGTAGCTTACAATTACAGTACTAAAAAACTAAATATTTTAGCAGGTATAGAGTTTCAAGAATTAGAGCGTTCTTTTGGTGTTATCACTGAGGATAAATTTAATAGCACCCAATTTTACTTGAACCCTTTTTCTACGTTGCAATATAAACCTAAAAAAGGAGTAAAGTATCGATTGGTATATAAACGGAAAATACGTAGTCCAAGAACAGCAGAAAGCTCAACAGTTATTAATGATCTAAACCCTTTCTTTATTAGAAAAGGAAATCCAAACCTGAAAACCGAAAAAAATGATGATTTTTTATTTACAGCTAATATTTACAACTATAAATCATCATTAAATTTTACGAGTAGAATAAGATATCAACTTTCTCAAGATGCTATTATCTCAAATATAGCAATTGACGAAGATTTTATTAAAACTAGAAGTTATATCAATAGTGGCACTAGAAAACGATTAACAACGTCATTTGATTTTAGTAAAAAGATAAAGGGTTTAGGAATTCGTTACATAATTAAGAATAATATTTATTATGATTCTTATACTTCAATGATTAATTTACAACTAAACAATGTAGTTGCAAGAGACTTGTCATTAGGTTTATCTTTTGAAAACGCCAATAAGAATTTTATAGACTTAAAACTTGGGTCTAATTACAGTATAAACAATACCTCTTTCTCACTAGAAGAAGATTTAAACAGAACGTACGTAAAGCAACACTATTTTTCAGCAATAGATTATGATGTCATTGAAAAACTAAATTTTAACACACAGTTTGATTATTTCGTTTATTCAGATAATCAATTTGACACCAATCTTTTTCTCCCTATATGGAATATGGCTATTTCCTACACCATAGAAAATAGGCATATATTTAAACTAGTTTTAATCGACCTGCTCGATAAAAACGTAGATTTTGAACGTCGAAGTACGACCAATTATTTTGAAGAAACAACTTCAGAAAGCTTAGGTCGCTATGTCATTTTGAGTTATACTTACAGGTTAGGAAGTAAAAACAAATAGATATAGCGACCTATACTTTTTTTAAAAGAAGTTTTTTTATTTCTTCATCAATTTTAAGGTTGTCTTATTACCATACTGGTCATATACTTGTAAGAAGTATAAACCTGGATTAATTCCTGATATGTCTATATTCTGGTACTGATTTGAAAATTCTAATGATTTTTCACCTAATACATTATACAAAACACCCGATTCTACAGGTTTATTTAGGCTAAAAACACCTTTTGCTGGATTAGGATACACTAACAAATTTTGAAGATTATTTGCAACATCTTCCACTCCTAAACTATCTAAATCTAAATGAAATGAAATATCATAAACCCTAAATCTTGGTGGTAATGCTGGATCAGCATTTACCAAATCAGTTACCAAAAGCTCCATGGCTTGTGCAGATTCCGTAAAAGTAGTGGGAACATCAAATTCGTAATATAAGTCATCGGTATCGCTAACACTCGTATATTCAAAACTTTGGGTATCTGTACCAATGGTAACATCAAAATTTACGGTATCGCCTTCACGAGACCTAATATGAAATACAACTTTTTCGCATAACACAGATTGATCAGCCTTTACATTGATATTAAAACCATCGCCACCACCAACAGTTCTCATTTGTATAAATGCCGAATTTGCAGTAGCAGCTCCAATAAGTTCCCCATAAACATCCGTTTCTTCCGGTTCAAACAACTGTACTTCGTCAACCGTATTAAGTGTAATCTTAGTGATATTAACAATCTCAAGTTCTTCAGATAATACTAAGAAATTATTTTCATCTCTTAAGTTGAACACAATTCCAGAGGCATCATCAGGTACGTTAGCCGTAACAATATTACCATTTACAGTTACCGCTTCAGCTTCAATCCATTCTACATTTGGTTCATTTGTTCTATACAATAAATAACCATAACTAATTTCCGCTTCACCTGAACTATTAGCTATTATTGCTGTTGCAACGCCTGTCTCTTCGTTGTAACTGACGTCAGTAAAATCTGGAACAAGCAGTTGATTAGGTAAAGGTCCATCTGGTTCTGAATAATCAGGATTCCATGACGGAATTCTTGCATCATTATTTGCTAAATAGGCTTCTAATGTATTAATCATATCTTGTTTAATGGTCTGATCCATAGTGTTAATGACATCTGTTTGTTCATTTATGTCAACAAAAGTATCTCCTCCATTATACAATTGGTATGCTTCGTAAGTATTATCAACATAATTTTTATATAACTTATAATCACCTCTTCTTATAGATGATTTTGCTTTAATATCACTACCAACACTAGGATAGTGCCAAAAAAGATCTGTTCTTTCCGTTGTTGTACCTCCTATTGTTTGCTCTACTATGGTATTATTTCCTTTTAGTAAATCGCTTAAATCCGCACCATCTAAATCATCATTAAGAGCGCTAGCTATAGTTGTATCTGTTAAAGACAAAATTGTAGGAAAAAAATCTAAACCATTAACAACATTACTATATTCAGCTATTGGTATATCAGGTCCAGTTACTATCATAGGTACACGAATACCACCTTCTCTAGAACTTGTTTTTCCTTCGTCTAAAGGATAGTTGTCCGCCACAACTTCAAAACCGTTAGCCGCATTATTTTGTTCTGAAGCGCCATTATCTGAAGAAAAAATAACATAAGTTGTATCAAATAATTTCATTCCAGGATGCCTTGGATCATCAGTTGCCTTTAAATAATCAACGAGCTTACCTAAACTCCAATCTAAGGTTTGAACCATTGCACCATAAAATGGATTATGTTCTCCAGCTGCAGTTAAAGGTGTTGTCTCCGTTGGTATACCATCTGGACCAACATCGGCTGCATCTATTTCACCTGCATCAACTAATGTTTGCGTTATGGCTTGCAACATTGGTAAATCTCTAGTTTGTATAGGTGTGTGTACTAACCAAGTCGCCATATATAAGAAAAAAGGTTCTCCTGCTCCGCCATTAGCAGCAACTCTATCTTCTAAATACGCTACAGCTTCATCTGTTACAGAATCATATGGTATGCCATCAGCATCTAAAGGGTAATTTGAATCATTCCCACCAAAATTTGAAACATCATATCGATCACCCATATTTTGTTGTACTCCTCTACTTGTAAATTCAGTATTAAAACCTTGATCTACAGCTACAGGAAAGCCATTAGCTCCATCAACATGCCATTTGCCAATATGGCCTGTATGGTATCCATTTGCACTTAAAGCTTCTGCTATAGTGTACTCATTAACATCTAATCGTTTTGGATAATAGGGACCTATTATTTTATTAGCAGATTGCGCATTCGTTAATCCGGGTAATTTACCACCAGAAACTTGCGTAAGTTTAGTTTTTATGGGATGCCTTCCACTTAACATTGCTGCTCTAGAAGGTGCACAAGTTGGTGCAGGCGAATACGCTTGAGAAAATTTAGCGCCATCTGCAGCTAAAGCTTCCATCTTAGGTGTTGCCCAAGGCACCGGGTTTTCAACATTATTAAGATTAGTGTCTTGCCAACCCAAATCATCTACATAGAAGATTACAATGTTTGGCTTGTCTATAACTTGTCCATAAAGTTGCGGTGCTAAAAGTACGCTGAACAAAAAGAGCAATGTAGTGTTTTTCATAATGACTTTATTTTTTGTAAAAATAGATATCCTGGTCGGTTTTGGTTTTCTAATTTCAATCAAGACTTTACTCATATCCCTCTTTTAGTTTCATTATATGTTATATTCATTAGTATATTACAATTATAGATAGATGAAAAACATATAATTGTAAAAATGAAAAAAGCATCAAAACGTAAATGCCTTGATGCTTTTTTTATTTTTAAAGTGAGTTGCTATTTAACCACAATGGCTTTTGTTGCGAAAACTTTCGTTAATTTTTGATAACCAGCATCTGGATAACTAACTAAGTAGTTATTTTCATCAACTAAGTTAAAGACATAATGAGTTGTGCCTTTAGGTAAGGTAACAGATGCTTTATTGCCTTTTAGCGTCATAGTTGCAGGAAACCAGATTTCACCTTTTATACCACCATTTGTAGTGTAAATTAGTTCTGCACTAGTTACCTGAGCTCCATTGTTTTTAAATTCTATCCAAACGGTATTGTCTTTTGATCCGTGATCTACAACGGTAGGTACTTTAGATTGGTTTGGTAATGATTTTTTACTCGTTGGGTTTAAGAATGGATATCTTGCGTTAAGTTGATCTAAGCGCTCTTGTAACAATTGATTCATTGCTTTCGCTTTCTCTGGCATTGAAGCGGCAAGGTTTTTTGATTCTTCAATATCTACACGTTTAGAACCATTTTCATAAAGCTGATACAAATCTAAAGTCATACTTTCCTTAGTGTCGGTATAGTTACGCACCAATTTGTAATCACCTACACGCAGTGTAGATTGCATTGAACTGTTAGGGAAGTGCCACATCATGGTGTTTCTTGATTCACCTGTCCAAGGATCAATTACCAATTTGGAGTCGGTTGGGTCTTTATCCAATAAAGCAGATAAATCAGCACCATCAAGAATTTGATCTTTTTGTTTTTTAGTGCCTGTCCAGCTTAATATGGTTGGGTAGAAGTCAATTCCATTTACGATGACATTAGATTCAACATTGGAATCAATATTAGGTCCTGTTATAATAAGTGGTACTCTAACACCACCTTCTTTGGCATTTATTTTTCCTTTATCTAAAGGATAATTATCTGTTATAATTTCTCTTGTATGGCGTTCCATGCCACCATTGTCGGAAGTAAAAATAACATAAGTGTTTTCAACTAACATATGCCCTGGCCATCTTGGATCTTCTGTTTCTTTCAGGTATTTAAGTAATAAACCCGTATAATGATCTATGGTTTCAACCATGGCAGCATAATAGGCATTTCTTTGACCTTGTTCATCCCAAACGTCGCTTTCTCTTGGATATCCTATACCCAATTTTTCATAGTATTTCTTTAGCAATGCCTCACTTCTAGTGTGAATAGGTGTATGTACTAAACGCGAACAATAGTAAAGAAAAAAGGGATCTGATTTAGATTGGTCCATAAAGTCAATACCATCTTGAGTAATATCATCAAAAGGAAACCCTTCTTCGTCTAAATAAAATGGATCTGAAGGATCTGTAGTTGCAAATCCTGTTGTTCTATCCTTCATTCTTTGATGAGATCCAAAGCCATGTTTTGAGAAATCAAAACCTTGCTGTTTTGGTAAAGGTTCATCTGATCGTGCAGCACCTACGTGCCATTTACCAGAATGCCCTGTTTTATAACCATTAGTCTGAAGTGATTCTGCAATGGTTACTTCTGAAGCATCTAAAGCACCTCGCATCCAAGGACTAATTAAAGTAGAACCATGATTAAACGGTAGAGGTGGATGACCACCTCTGACGTTTGTGCGTTCTATTCTAACAGGATGCTTACCAGATAATATTGCGCCTCTCGAAGGCGAACACGTTGGAGCAGGTGAATAGGCTTGCCAGAACATTACACCTTCTTTAGCGAGTTGATCAATGTTTGGAGTTTCAAATGGTGAAGGTTCATCCACGTCATAACATTTTACGTCTTGCCAACCTAAATCATCAGTTACAATCAGTAATACATTAGGTTTGCTCGGTCTTTCGTTATCTGTTTTTACAGGAGTTTGACTACTGCATGTTGTTGGGATGCTAAACAGTACACAAATTGAAAGTAAGAATATTTTATACATTGTATTGAGGTAATAATTTATTGGATTTATTTATTTGGAATGTCTTTAGTTTTTCTTCTTCTTTTTGTTTCTCTTCTTTTTCTTCTTGTTGCTTGATCTTTTTAATACTTCTTCATAAGTACCAATTAAATAAGGTTTTTTATCTTCAGCAGTCGCCTTTCTATCAAATAGCACACCATATTTTTGATAACGATTATCTGTTGTCGCTTCTTTTCGTAATTTTTCGAGATGTTCATCATAAACAGCACGCATTTTTTCGAGATGTTTTTTGGCTGAAGGATCACTTGCCTTATTCGTCATTTCTAACTTATCTTCTCCAATGTGATAAAGTTCTTCTGTAGGATTCATACGATCATCTTCATACTGCCAAAAGATGTATTTCCAATCTTGAGAAACGACTCCCATAGCTTGTATTTCATCATTGCCCCACATATTGGTAAGGGCCACCGTTTCGCGTTTAAATTTCTTTGGTTTTTTAATTAGTAGGTTTAAATCTTCACCATCCATGTTTTCTGGTGGTTCTATACCTGCATATTTTAAAATGGTTGGAGCCATGTCAATATTTGCGGTAATCGCTTCACGACGGACACCTCTTTTTTTACTTGGTACTCTAGGATCGTAAATGATAAGTGGAGATTTTGATGCTTCTTCGTAAGGTAAAACTTTTCCTCCAAAACTGTGTGCTCCACAGCTATAGCCATTATCACTTGTAAAAATAATGATAGTGTTGTCTGCAATACCTTGCTCTTCTAAGGTTTTTCTTATCATACCTAAAGCATAGTCAACGCCATGGATTAATTGGTTGTAATTTTTAATGGTTTTTTGGTAGCTTTCTTCAGAATCTCGCCAAAAATCGTAACTATTATATTGTCGTCCTGTTTTTGCTTGAGGCGCTATATGTTCTGCATTCTCTTCACCATAATTTTCTGGTTTCTTGTATGTTTTGTCTTTATAAACATAGTCAAAATATTGGTCTGGTGAAAAAGGCATGTGTGGTGCCTTAAAACTAATGGACATAGAAAACGGTTTACCTGAGGCTTTGGCTTCAATAATAAAATCTTCTGCCCAAGCTGCATAAGCTCTAGTACTATGCGGATATTCTTCGGCATATTTTGCCATGTATTTATTCTTAGATGTTTTATAACTTGTTTGTCCTAAGCCACCTGCCCAATTATCGAAATCATCTACAGGAAGTGACCCCCATTTGTTATGACTTGTTCCGTCACCATCATCTGAAACTGCTAAACCAAATTTGCCTGCAAAACCAGTATAGTAACCTTGTTCTCTCAAAAGAACAGGATAAGATTTTGCAAATTTTTCCTTACGTAAGGGGCCATGTTCAAAGTTACATCCTGCTTTATATTCGTACATTCCGGTAAGAATAATGGCTCTACTTGCCATACAAATTGCTGTTGTATTATAATGATTTTCAAATAACACCCCTTCTTCAGCTAAGGCATCCATATTGGGTGTGACTACCTGATCATTACCATAACAACCTGTTGCAATACTGGTTTGATCATCGGATAATAAGAAGATAATGTTCGGTCTATCTTGTGAAAAACTACTTGCCGTAATCACGACAAGAATACATGATAAAATTAGGTGTTTCATAAATCTTTTAGAGCTTTATATTATTAGTTTTTTAATAGTTTAGGGTTAGTTTGATACTAATATTTTTCGAGTAATATTGAGTTTTTTTCCATCGGTAAGTTTTACAAAATACATACCTGAATCTAAAGATGTTAAGTCTAGTTGTGTTGTTGTAGAACCATTATTCCATACGTTTTCCATCATTTTCGTGCCTATGGTACTAAAAACAGTGATGTAGTTGACCTCTGTAGTCATGCGGTTAATGGTTAAAAGATCGGTCACAGGGTTAGGGTAAAAGTTTACATCTGACGGATTATAATTTATCACTGACAAAGGTGCTTCACCCACTAAGTGAGCGCCTTCAGGTCTCACATAAGGTTCACATTCCGCAACAGGAATAGATAAAAGTCTGTCGTTAATGGCTTTCATGATGAACATTTCATCATCCATCATATAACCTTTATCATTTCCTGTGTCATCGATAGTTGTTGCAAAAGTTAGAGCAGCATTAGCTTGCACCAAGCGCTTAGTAAATCTATACGCATCTTCAATACCAAAGACTATGGGATGAGAAGAGACATGCCATTTCTCTCTAATAGGAAACCAAGCGTGTTTTAATACGGTATTCCCTTCGTACATAGACCATGGATTTTCTACCATATTAGGTATGGTATATTCTTCATAAGCCCAAGAGTTTGGTGGTGCTCCTTGACCAAGTGGTGTAACATGCCCTTTGGTATAATCTTGATAGGTGCTATTGGCTTCAAACTTTATAATTCTATAGTCGCTTTCATCTTCATCATCAATACCATCAGAATCTACCAAAAGATTGTTGCCATTTTCATCTGTAAAATAAAGCCCTGTAGGTTGTGCTCCGATAATTGCAGTCGGATCGGTATTTTTAATCATTTGAGCAAAATCTTCTAAATGGCCATCATTGAGAAGTTCTGAGGTGGTATCTAACCAATATCCATCGGCATAATCTTTAACTTCTAGTACAAAACCCTCAATTAAATCCTTGTAGGCAGCATATTCATCGCCTGCAAAATTGTTTGTGTAGTAATTGATCCAAGCGGCTTCAATATCTGCGCCATCGTTAATAGCTCTATCTAAATAATTGGTAGAGATGTACAAAATTACCTTTTTACCATCATCTATGAATGTTTGCATGACTTCAAAAATGATGTTTTGATTGGCTACACTAGGCACTAATGCTTCATGAATTTCAGCAGCGACATCTACATTGCTGTTCTGTCTAAGCGCGAAATAATGAGAATGAGCAAAATAAGACAAGTTTGTAATCACGTGACCTACTGCTGGCAATTCATCCACCACTTCTTGAGCGCCAGCAGGAAGGTCGTAGCCGCCAGCCACTTCAGAGTCTAAACGTTCGCCTCCATAAACCGGAAAGGTAATTCCCCATGAACCAGATAACCAATTGGCTGGATGTGATGCCACATCTACAACCTGATCTGTTGAACCACTTATAGAATCTATATAATAGGTTGTTGCCGGAACAGAGCTTGTGCCATTTGCAAATCCTATTTTAATAAATTGATATCCATCAGCATTGATGACTTCAGTTGGTATTGAAGTGCCGTTAAAGTTAAAGGTGAAAGTTTCCCATTCTTGTCCAACTGTAAAATTCAATTCTACAGCACTTTCTGCACTTACCGTGGTATTAGAAAAGTGTACACTTATTTTTGAGTTAGTTGCTGTTAAGGATGCTGTAGGTATATCGATATAAGCTTTAAATGTTACAGAATATCCTGAGAAATCTGTTACTGCGTTGTAAACATCAAATTGTAAAAAACTCTCTTGACCTGCTTCCCTATTAAATTGTGAAACATTAGTATTAGTATTATTCCCTGAAATTTCTGGATTTGATACCGCTCTCAAAAATGTTGCGGATGTTGTACTCTCCTGTTCAATTTTATAGGTGTTAGTTTCGTTCTCATACCATAAAAATTGAGCGTTGGATATTTGAACGAAAGAAATCAAAAAAAAGAAAATAGGTAAAGACTTTTTCATTATTAATTAAGTTAGCTTCTGATTATTAAATCAAAGATATATCTTGAACAGGGAATCTCGTTTCTTAAAATAGTCAAATAATTGCTCTAAAGCATCATTTGAATTAACTAAAAGAACTTATCTTTCTGTTACAGATATTTTACACGGTTACCTTAAATAATTAATTCTTAATTATGTCTTTTATCAACATAATATAAAGTTTGTAATTGTAATGTGTAAGGTTATTTGTTTTAAACCAAAAAAAAGTCCTAAGTTAAATTTTTAACTAAGGACTTTCTATTATCATGTTGTCTAATTATTTTAATGACACTTAATTTATTTCATAAGTAATTGTATCTATATAAAATTCAAGACCATTATCTAAATTTGTAAAGTTATTTCCTATTAATCTAATTTCTCCACTAATGATATCAGAAGTTAGGGCAGCACCTGATGGTGATCCCGTAAAATCGAATACCATAGTATGCCATTCACTTTCGTTTGATTCAACAAAATTACCTTGTATTTGTTGTGAAGCTGTTCCATCACCTAAGTAAAATCTAACACGTTCATTACTATCAAAATTACTGATGTCATTAAAATTCGGCCAATACATACGTACGGTTACTATTAAATTAGGATAGTCAGTAAGAGCAACACCTTCTCCTTCGTTGAAATCAAAACTAAGGCTTTTATTTCCACTTCCAGAAGTAGAACCTATAGTCCAATTTGTAACATTCGTAGCCTCTGTATCTGCTGTATCTGGATTTGTCACTGTTGATACAGAACAGTCAGTACAAGTTGTTGATAATGTTATGTTTGTAATTGAATTATCCACATCAAGCCAAGTGCCTTGTGCAGGAGGATTAGTATCTCCTTCTTTTTCAACAGTTACTTTTGATAACCTAAAAATAGGATTTGTTGTATTACCTTCTGTTAGCATCTCATCTAGAGTAATAGTAACAGTTAGTGGTGTGCCTGAAACAAGTGAAAGCATCGATGCAAATTCAAAATCGAGAGCTGGTGCACTACCACCATTTTCTGTTGATGTAGCCGCATAAGAAAAAGGTGTGTCTGGATAACCTGTCACAGAAACTGTTCCGGTAACACTACCTTTTGCTCTTTTTGCTAATTCTAAATTTAAAGTAGCATCAAATGCAGAAGTTGCATTTGTAGTTAAGTCAAAAGTGAAAACGGCAGTGGCACCATCATCACTAGCATCTATAGTAGAAACACCGATGAAATTATTATTTTCTACAAGTACACCTGTACCACCTATGGTAATTATATCTTGATTAAGATCATCTTCATCTTCTTGTCCTACATTAAAGGTTTGACTATTTTCACCAGCGTCATCAAATAATATACTTGGATTATCATTACCAACACCACTACCATAATCCTCAGACTCTAGAATGATTTGTACTACAAATCCTTCAGTATTATCGATACTGTCAGAAATAAAGATGAACCTGCCAATGTTATCAAAGTTGAAAGAATACACACCGTTTACTTGACCATCAGTTGCTTCTATAAGCGTCTCTGCTGTGTAAGGCCAGTCATTGCCATTAGCATCATCAATTCTAAGGGGAGGATGTTTTGCTTTTAATGTTCCAAATTCAAATTGCAAATCTTCTTCAAGTGCACGCGGATAATTAATAGTATAACCTTCGTATAAGTCAGAATATAAATATATTTTATCAATAATATCTGTTGTTGTGTTTACACCAAATCCTATGCCTTCAGATAAATATTGCCATCTAACTAAACCATCTGCCTCTTGAGTTATTTCTTCTGGTTCTCCATGTAATGCCTCTAATTCTACAGATGTGTCTACTCCTATTTCTATACCTTCAACGGTTTTGAAATCTACTGTACCAAATTCGTTCATACCAAATGTCACTGATTCGGGAATCACAACTGGGTCATAATCTAGATCAGATGAACAGGATAGGCTAAACAATAAGAGAATAGCTGAAATATACTTGATAGTTTTCATAACGTTTAAATTAGTATTAATATGTATTCAAATATCTTATACTTATGCGAAAAAACGGTTCTTTATTCTATCAAATGCTTGCTCTTTTTATGCATAAGTACGTTTAGTTGTTAAATAGCGTACTAAGCTAGTGTTTTGAACTTTAGTGGATTTCAAATTATAGAAATGAAATATATATCCTCTCTTGCAAAAGCAAAATCTTTTTACACGATTGTTTAGATGGTAATTTAAATTAGTTGAGTTCCGACACTAATGTTTTACATCGGTTTCTGTATTGGTTTAAAATTTCTAGATAGTCTTTGTTTCCAACTAAATTGTTTTGTTCTTTAGGGTCGTTGATAATATCATATAGTTCCTCATAAATTGGTTTTTCATTAGTTTCTACGGTCTGATTAGGAACATATTTAGAGCGATCATTATCCTTACTAAACGAACGAATATATTTAAACTGTTTACTTCTCACCGCTTCTTGTCTAGGGTAGCCTTGGTCTGTAAATAGGTTTTCTAAGAAGATATCTTCTCGCCAGTCTATAGGCTCATTATGTATTAAAGGCAGTACACTTTTGCCTTGGTAGGATACAGGTGTTTCCATACCGCATAGCTCTAAAATAGTGGCAGGAATATCTTGCCCAACCACCAAGTCTTCAATAACTTTTCCTTTGGTTTTGTCCTTGAAAAATGGCGAATACACAATCATAGGCACATGCACAGATTCATCATATAAAATGGTTTTTCCGCCTAGGCCGTGTTCGCCTAAGAATAAACCATTGTCTGAACAGAACACGATAATAGTGTTTTCTGCTTCACCGATTTCCTTTAAGAATTTGCGTAATTCCCCAAGCATTAAGTCAATAGCATAGACCGCACGATCCATTTTGAGCTTTTCATTTAATAATTTCCCTTTTTTTGAGGTAACATAATATTTCATTAAATCCTTTGTGGCATAAACATTATCAGGTAAACTAATGTCTTGCGGATAACCTTCAGGCAGTTCAATATTATGTTTTACATCCTCGTATTTTGATTTGTAATATTCCGGATCGTTTGGCTGCGTGCCCATTCCACCAATACTAGACGCATGTGGAAGATTTAAATTAATCCAAGCCGAAAAAGGTTTGTTGGGATCTCTTTTGTTCAGTTGTTTTTTTATGGAAGGTTGTGCATTTTCATAAAAATAATCGTAAGTATCATCTTGTGATAAGTAGGCTTTAGTGGCCTCGAGCATACCTTCAATTTGCGTTTCATTTTTAAGGTTTGAAAATTGCTTATGGCGTTTTGCAGGATAAAATCCTAAATGACCATTGCCATAATAAGCAAAATCCGTGTTTTCGTTTAATGGTGTATTGTGTTTATCACCAATTTTAGTGTGACTCTTACCAATAAATGCAGTAGAATAGCCTGCTTCCCTCAAAAGCACTTGCCAGCTTTTTTTATAGGTGTCTTCCGTAATGATATTTTTAGATATATAATTAAAGCCGATTTTATTTCTACGTTCCCATTGGCCCGTAAAAATATTTGCTCTACTAGGTCCGCAAATAGGGCTAGTAATATAAGCGTTATTAAAAAAGACGCCTTCATTTGCAAGCTGATCAATGTTTGGGGTTTCCGTTATCGGATCGCCTGTCATGCTTAACGAATTGAAGCGTTGATCGTCTGAAAACACGAAAATAATATTTGGTTTCTTAGGTTGTTCTTGCGCTGTGCATGAGAAGAATGACGAGAGTATAAAGAGGCTGTATAAAAAGGGTTTCATGTGATTATATTTATTGTTTTTTAGCGGTCACATGCTGTTCGCTATTAATCATTCTGTTGGGTAATGATATTTTTAGCATGCTCGTTTCATAATAAATTAATAAGAACTGTAATAGTTATGACCTGGTAGACGTTTTGTTTTCTTTCCATAACCGAAAAGGTTCTGTTCAGCTTCCGATTTTGGTAATTCTTCAATAGTTAAATCAGTTTCTTTTAAGGATTTTGAAGTAATAATAACCGTTTCATCGGTTTTTAAATCGATTGTATAAAAGCCTTCTGAAGATTCCTCCACTGAAATTGATTTTCCATTTTTATAAAATTTTGGATTCTCGAAATCAACTTGAACAGTACATATGTTGCCTTTTAAACTTTTAACCGACACAAATTCCGTTTCGCCTTCTATTTTTTTAGCACTTACTAAAAAGGCACCTTGCGTTCTAAAATCGTGAAAGGCTACATCTTTCCATTTTTTAGGACTAGCTGGAAAAACACGAATTTTTTCGCCCCAACTTTGCAGCATCATATCGTGTAAGCTTGTGGCAAAAGACAAAGGACTTTCAATTACCGGATTTATTTTTCCTTCAGAATACATGGTGGTGGATGAAATATTCTTGTGCTTAATTAAGAAATCGAGATAATAATAGGCCTTTTCGGCATCGCCTAAATTGGCATACATAGAAGACGCTCCTGTAGCCGTATAACCGGTTACTGGCATGGCTTTAATCTTTTTACCACTATTAAATGTAACATCTAACCAGTGGTCTAATGAGGTGCGTAATAATTTTTTGTTTTCTTCCTTTTCTGGTGTAATTACCATTAATGGATAAAAAGCGAGTAAATGTGAATAATGACGATGAGGATTCGCAAAAGGTCTATCTTTTCCAACCATAAGTCCATTCTCATCAATCTGAAACTCCACTAAATTATCTAGCAAATGTTGCCATTCTTTTTTAAGCGGATCGTTTATGTGATGTTGATTGTCAATGTCAATAAGGGTTTGACAACTCCAACGAATTAAAGCCAAGGTAAAGTTGATATCCTGACCACGTCCTGGTTTGTATTCTGGCGACCAACTGTATTTAATATGAATTTTGCCATCTTCAGCTTCAACAGGATTATCTTTAATATAGTTTAAATAACTATTTACGGTCTTTTTTAAAATTGGAAATAACTTATCGCGCATACGCTCATCATCACCTGCAAATTGACAATGCAGCCAATAATCATTTAAAATCCACGCCAACATATCTGGAACTTTCCCACCATTGAAAGCAATTAAATCTTGAGGCATTAAAGCCGCAACGGCCGCACTGTTTTTCCAATGTTTAGGCACATTGTTTTCTAAGTTTTCTGTGTACTTGTCAATATTGTTGGGTAAAGATTCACCAATAGACATTCTATTAGTTGTTAAATGCGTCCAATAGATGAGTTGCACATTTAAATCTCCCCAAACCATTGGCCAAAATGTTCTGTTATACCAAGGTCCCATTAAATCTAAAATTGGTCCGTTACCACGAGAGGCAGAGCCTAATTTATACATTTGTATCCAGTAAAAGGATTCCTTTTCGGCATCGTTGATGCTTATAAAACTTAACGGATAATACTGGTGCCACCATTGTTGATGTGTGGATATAAAATTGTTTTCTTTAATAAGATGATCAGCAGTTTCTAAATTTTTAACAACTATGTCTAATGAATTATGTTCTGGGAAGGTATGATGCACACTTGCTATTAACTGTTGTTTTTTAGAAGCATTACCAGTTATCTTATAACCTGTAGTGGTTTCTCCTCTATTATCAAATAAGGCTTGATAGCAGAAATTGTAACCATTTTTTTTACTGAATTCTGGTTTTGGCGCCATTTCTAAATTCGCCGCTCTCATTTTATCCCAAGTACCACCTTTTGGACCACCACCTTTTTTTAGAACTTCGTAAACTGGTGGAATAGGGGCTTCGGCATGCCATGTGATTTCTACAGTTTCGTTTTTGGCATCCGTTTCAAAATAAATAATATCGTTAGTGCTGTGTGTAAACCCTTTAATGTTATAAGACCCTTGATTGGTCGTTATGGTTCCTTTAAGTTCGGCGTTCCATAAATCCAAACGCATGTCAACACCTGTAATTTTTCCTTTAGATGTTAGTTTAAAATGACCCAATGGTAATCTACTGCGTTTGATCCAAAGCATTTCTTCAGCTTTTGTTTCGGCTTCTCTATGATCGTAATAATCATGTCTTCCAATATGTAGTGAAATCACATTGTCTGCTTCCTCTGATCCTTGATAAAACAAAAAACCAACATTTCCATTTCCAGAATAGGGTGCAGTTTGCCATTTGTCTGGCATAATATCCCAAAGCATATCATGTTTAGATAAAAAGGACTCGAAATTGACCTTAAAATCAACTTGTTTATTTTGTGCAAATAAAGTGCTCGACACAAGAATTAACAAACATAAGACATGTGATTTAAGTTTTAATTTAAACATAGTTACGAATAGGATCTAATAAATTACCATTATATAAAGTTGAATAACAAATATATTTTATAAACACTTGAAAGTGCTTCTCTAATCCTTCAATTATTATCTGTAATTCTGCATTGTACTAAAATATGGCACATACTTTTATAGTGATATGCAATAATTTAGCCAAGTATATCATATGTTAAACTGTTTTATAAATTAGGCTAACTTTTTTTTAATTGATTAATCTTATTTTAGAGAAAAATACATGAAATTTGGACTGTAATAGAGTTAGGTATATTTAGCCTAGCATTTTCTAACATAATAGGTTTTAAGGATGAAAAAAAAGGTATTTGTTTCGGGTTGTTTTGATATGTTACATAGCGGACATGTCGCGTTTTTTAAAGAAGCTGCTACTTATGGTGATTTATATGTTGGAATTGGTTCTGATGCAACAATAGAAAAATTAAAAGGGCGTAAAACAATTACTTCAGAACAAGAAAGAGTTTATATGATTGACTCTATAAAGTATGTCAAAGAAGTTTTCGTGAATACAGGTTCGGGAATTTTAGATTTCAAAACAGAACTAGAAAAATTAAACCCAGACCTTTTTGTAGTTAACGAAGATGGTTTTTCTGCTATGAAAGAAGAGTTTTGTAATTCCTTAGGCATTGAATTAAAAATATTAAAACGTGTTCCAGATACAGATCTTCCGCCGCGCTCAACGACTGCTATTAGAACAACCGGAAATTGCTCATTACCCTATAGAATAGACTTAGCAGGCACATGGATAGATCAACCTTATGTATCAAAATATCATCCTGGATGGGCAATAACATTATCTTTAGAACCTATTATTGAGTATAACGAACGTTGTGGCATGTCTACCTCAACTAGAAATGCTGCTAAAAAAATATGGCCGCATTATTTGCCTTTTGATAAGCCAGAAAAATTAGCTGAAATACTTTTTAAATTTGAAAATACACCTGGTTCAACTTTAATTTCTGGAGCACAAGATGCTATAGGAATATGCATGCCAGGATTAGTGAGACATTATTACGACAACGCTTATTGGCCAACAAAATTTGAGTCTATTCATTCTGAAACTACCCTTTCTTGGTTAGAAGAACGTCTTCATATGGTACTACTTTGGCCAAGAGAACAAGGATTAGAACTTCTAGAAGACACGAATATTAATACAGAAAATGTAAAATCACTTGCTGCTTCATCTGATATTGTTTGGGAGGCTATTAAAAATAAAGATTTGCAAAAATTTGCAAATGGATTTCTAAAATCATTTAATGCTCAAACCAAAATGTTTCCTGCAATGGTCAACTCAAGAATAGATGCAGAGATTTCTAAATATAAAGACAAAGCACTTGCGTGGAAATTAGCTGGAGCAGGTGGAGGAGGCTATTTAATACTGGTTTCTGAAAAACCTATTGAAGGAACTATGCGAGTTAAAATTCGAAGAAAAGAGATTTTATAAATCCAATTGCTAGTTTATGCAATATCTATTTTTCTTACTTAAGGAGAAGTTCTTTTGAAAATTTAATTGGTTTTATCATAATTGAGTTAAATACTACATTAGTATATCCTTTTCGAAATTAAGAACTGTTGCAAAGGTCATGATTTTTTCACTTTAATGGAATTACTTCGGATTTATAAAACAAGTATGTTTTATAAATTTATACTTATATCATTCATATTGTACCTAGAATTATGAATCCTGTGTTTTTTAAATCAAATACTATAGATTATAGCAAAAATTGGACTAATTAAAGCAAGTATAAATTTAGAGCAGCATTTATATTTGAGTAACTGATTTTTTTGACTTAAATAGCAAAATTATGAATAAAAAGAACTGCGTATTAACTCTCATAACTGTTCTGTTATTTCAGAGTTATTCTATGGCTAAAGAAATTTATGTTTCTACTCATGGTGATGATAAAAATAAAGGGACAAAGGCTAGTCCCTACCTAAGTTTTGAAAAAGCACTAAAAGAAGTTGAAAAATACGCAGGTAAAGAAGCTGTAACAGTATGGTTTGAAACAGGTGACTATTATCTTAGCCAAACGATTCAGTTAAGTAGTGCTTATAGCGGAACAGCTAAACATCCGGTTGTATTTTCTGCCTTACCTAATTCTAAAGTAAGTATCAAAGGGTCTAAAAAAATAGAAGGTTTAAAATGGACCGCATACAAAAATGGTATTTACCAAACTCAATTACCTCAAGGACTATCTGTAGATCAATTATTCATCAATAATGATAGACAGATAAGAGCACGTTTTCCTAATTATGATTATGACAATCCTTTACGTGATGGAAAAGGGTATGCTCATGTAAAAGGTGGTTCAAATTTACGATTAGACAAATGGTTTGGATATGATGCTAAAACTTTTTCAAATAAAGAGTGGGCAAACCCAGAAACCGGTATTGTACATGCATTCCAAAGTCATAACTGGGGAAATATGCAGTATAGAATAAAAAGCATTGATAGGAAATCACAAAAGATACACCTTGGCGAAGGCGGTTTTCAAATGCAGAGAGATTATGGCATTGGTGGTAAAGGCAAGCATTCATCAGCTTATTTTGTAGAAAACATATTTGAAGAGTTAGATGTTGCTGGAGAATGGTTTTTTAATAACAAAACCAATACGCTTTATTATTATCCTTTTAAAGGAGAAGATTTAGCAACAGCCAATATAGAAATTCCTATTCTAAAAGATTTGATTCAAATAAAAGGTGATACGAATGCTCCTGTCAAAAACATTCAGATAAAAGGTTTCACTTTTACACAATCTAGGTACACCTTTATGAACATGTATGAACCTGTAGCTCGTGGAGATTGGGCTATTCACAGAGGAGGTGCTATCTATTTAGAGGGTACCGAAAACTGTAAAATCTCAGATTGTAATTTTGAATATTTAGGAGGAAACGCTGTTTTTATGAGTGCTTATAATCGTGATAACAAAGTCGTAAGATCTAGATTTGTGCACACAGGAGAAAGTGCTATTTGTTTTGTTGGATCACCCTCAGCCGTAAGAAACTATCTAACATGGGATGATGTTGATTTAGACGATAAAAATTGGATAGAAATGAGTAAGAATATGGACTTAAAACCAGGTCCTAAAACACCTGACTATCCTAAGAATTGTGTTGCAGAAAATAACATAATGCATGATATTGGTACTGTTGGAAAGTAAACTGCAGGTGTCTTTATTGCTATGAGTCATAAAATAACAGCTGCACACAATACCATTTACAACTGTCCGCGTGCTGGAATTTGCATTAATGATGGTACTTGGGGCGGACATATTATTGAACATAATGATATTTGGGAAACAGTAAGGGAAACTGGAGAGCACGGACCTTTTAATTCTTGGGGTCGTGAAAGACAATGGAAAACAAGGCCAGGAAAAACAGGGAATTTTGATACTAAGCTAACCCGATTAGATGCCATTGACAATACTATTATAAGAAATAATCGTATTGCTAATTATCGTAAATCTATAAGTGCAGGTAACTGGACGATTGACCTTGATGATGGTTCTAGTTATTTTGAAATTTACAACAATCTTAGTCTAGGCTCTTCTATTAAATTAAGAGATGGTATGGCACGTAAAGTCTTTAATAATATTACCGTAAGCGCTGTTCCTTCTGGTTGGCATGCATGGCCAAAAGATTCAGAAGATGAAATCTATAAAAATATTTTTGTGATTGCAGGAACAGTGCCAGGAAAAAAAGCACCTACAAGAAATTTTATACGTACTGTAAAGTTACCTGATGATCAAGAATGGAGTAAAAATTATAATCATAATTCTTATTGGAACGTGAACTATCCAGTCAATTTTGATTTAGCAGAAACCTTTGATATCACATTATGGAAAGCACAGGGATACGATGTAGATTCTTATATAGGAAACCCTCATTTTGTAGATCCTTTAAATGGAAATTATCAAGTGAAAGAAGATTCACCAGTATTAAAACAAGGATTTAAAAACTTTCCTATGGATAAATTTGGTCATGAAATGACACGTATTTTACCATTTGGAGCAGATTTTGAAACATCGAAAACTGTCACTTTAAAAGCGGATGTTGAAGCAGGACATAAAGCGGAAATATTTTATACTACAGATGGTTCTGAACCTACCTTAAAATCGATACCATATACAGCACCTTTTACAGTAACTAAAACCACTACTGTAAAAGCGATAACGTTTACTGATGAAGGACTTGCCTCTGGATTTACAACGGAAGCTACATTTACAAAAGTAGACCAAGTAACCTACCCAAGCTGGTTAAGTACTTTACTTGCAGGGAAATTTGAAGGGGAAATTGAACAAGAAAGAGGTGCGCTGCAAAAAGACGTCTATGGAGCCACGATGATAAATATTGGAGAAGACCCAGATTTAATTGATGCCAATGGAGGTTATAATTATGGTTGTTATATTAAATTAATTAAGAAAAGAGGTCGTATGTGGACAAATGCTGGCCTAACCAAAGGTTGGGTTATTCAGAAAGTAAACGGTGTAGATGTTCCAGGCGTTAGAGAATTATATAAAATTGTAAATACGAGCAAGGGAAAAACACTAAAAGTAACAGCGGTTAAAAACTACGAAAGTAAAGTCTTTGATGTTCAAGTAAAATAAGGAATTACTTCATTTTATATCGTCGGTAAAACGACCTAAACTTAAATGCTCAGTATAGATTAACCATGCTGAGTTTTTTTTTAACTATAATGTTGTGGTATCTAAGGACTTTTTAATGCCAAGTGATCTTAGCTTGTCTAGTTTCCGTATTCACCCAAACGGAAGCATGTTCATATTCGCGCGTAAACTCCCAACCTGTTGCTGAGGTTCTATGATATGCACCTTTGGGAGCACCTAATGGTTTTTGCAATTCTGGATATTCCATTAAAGAGCCATGCGCCAATTGCCAACCCCAACCATATTGAAAATAAGAGTAGGGCTGCGCGCCTATTAAATAACAAGCGTGATAATATTCTAATTTCTCTTTAGAGAGTTTTGCATAACGTTCATTTCTCTTTTTGCCTTTATAATAAGAAGGATTGGCGATCGCTACACTATCGTACTCGACACCAATTCTAAATATTGACATTTTTCCAGCTTTAGAAATTTTAAGCATGTCTTCCCAATCAGTAAGCAGTTTTTCTTTGGTTAACATTTTATCACCATAATGTTCAAACATATTGGCATCTATAGACGGGAATACATATCGTGCCAATTTAGCATTTGCATTGTTCCCTAATAGTATTTTATCAGGCCTTAGTTTTTCTTTAAGGGCTTTCATCATAGTTCCCATGGCTTTTTGAACGTCTTGTGCTTTATCTTGGCGTAACCACGCAAAACCATGCATTTGATCTATAAACGCACCATCAGCACCAGAAAATTCAACCGCTTCTGCGACTGTATTTACCCACCATTCCCGAAAATCTGGATTTAAAACATCAAAATAAAAAACGTTTTTTCGTTCTTCTAAGGCGTTGGTTTCAGGATTTTCTATTAAGAAGGCCTTTAGTTCTGGGTAATTATTAATGTTTTCTTTCGTAAAATTCTCATTGTAAGAAGTGAAAGGCCAAGCATAAGCTGAATTAAAATAAAAAAGCACTTTCATATCTGGTTTTGCCTTTTTAAATGCTGCGACTTCATGTTTTGCGCCTAATTCTGCAGCTCCTAAATCCCCATGACCATGCGATTTTTCAATACAAATAAAGTCTGTTCGTTCCGCAATAAATTCAACTTCTTCTGGATGTAAAACGCGTTTTGGATCCCCAAACATATAGTACATCGGTGTCGTTTCCCAGCTAAATTTCGGATAAAACGATTTTGTTTCAAAAGTACTACCATCACTTGTTTTATAAGGGGTTTGGGCAGTTGTACATGAACAAAACAATAAAACAATTGAGAATACACTAATACTAGAAAGACTAAATTTCATGAAAGTAGGTTGATTAATTCTTAGATTTTTTACGTTTTGGTTTTGTTTTCCAAAGCACAATTTTGTCCACATCATTTTCAGAAAACTCACCTTTGGTGCTGCGCCCTGTTTTGATGTCTAATTCTAATTGCTCTAATAATTGTTCTGCAATTTCAGGACGTTTTGTATATAAATTTTCGGTTTCAGCAGGATCATTTTCCATGTCATACAATTGTGCCTTAGGCATGTCTGCGGATTCTTTTTCTCGTGGAGACGACCAACCACCAGAACCTTTAGCCAATAGTAATTTCCATTTGCCTAAGCGATAAGCAAAGTGGCCTGTGATAGAGTGGTGGATGACACCAGCGCGCGTACTATTAATAGCTTCGCCATGTAAAGCGGGTAAAAAACTTACACTGTCTTCTCCAGCTTTACTTGGTACAGGAACAGCTGTGATTTCAGAAAAGGTAGCGAAGATGTCGGTTAAACAAATTAAATCGTCATTTGTACTGTTTGGTTTTACTTTACTTGGCCATTTTACAATAAATGGCACACGATGACCTCCATCCCATAAATCGGATTTTGAACCACGATAGCCAGCACTTACAATATGGCCTTGTGCCGCAAGTCCTTCAATATCTGCAGCTTTAGAGGTTCCATTATCACTCGTAAAAATCACTAAGGTGTTTTCTGATAATCCGTTAGCTTCCAAAGCATCTGTTATAGCACCCACAGTGGCATCGGTTTGCATGACAAAATCGGCATAATCGCCCATACCACTCTTGCCTTGCCATTCTTTTGAAGGTAAAATTGGTGTATGTGGTGAGCCTAAAGGCACATATAAGAAAAACGGTTTTCCTTCTTTATTTTTTGCCTGCTGGTTAATATAATCTACAGATTTTGTTGTTAAACGTGGTAGCATGTTAATTTCATCATCATAGAGAATGACTTTATCATTTTCAATAACTGCTTTCATGTCTTTAGCATGATGAAAACCGTGGTAATAATCAAACCCACGATTAATAGGGCCATCAGGAATCGTGGCACCTACAGGTGGTAAATGCTTTTTAGATTTTTTCTCAATGGCTGTTTTTGTAACTGGATCTATGTATTGAAAATTTAAGTGCCATTTTCCAATTAAAGCCGTATGATACCCTTGATCTTTTAGGAAGTTGGCAATGGTCGGACGGTCTTCTTTAATAAGGTTAGGGGCAAAACCCTGTACCACGCCTCTTTGTAGTTTTGTACGCCAGCTGTAACGCCCAGTCATAATACCATAACGCGTTGGTGTACAAACAGCAGAACCAGAATGCGCATCGGTAAACACCATACCTTCTCGTGTCAATTGGTCTATACTTGGTGTTTTAATCTTACTTGTTTCTGGAGCAAGTGCTTGTACTTCTCCATAACCTAAATCATCACATACGATAAATACGATATTGGGTTGTTTTGATTTTTCTTGTGCATATCCTGACCAAGTCATCGACATAAACATTGCAAAAACAAATTTCACATAAAAAAAACGCATTCTATTCATCATTATTTAACTTTTTACTACTTATTAAAATAACTTATCACAACTTTACTCACCCACTAAAAAAGCTCCTTCAGGCCTAACATAAGGTTCAAAGTCAGGCATAGGATTAGAAAGCAATCTATCGTTAATAGTTTTCATAATTATCATTTCTTCTGCCATCATATATCCTTTGTTATTTACATCATCAATAGTAGTTGCAAATGTCACGCCAGCATTTGCATCTTTAAGTGTTCTTGTAAATCTATAAGCATCTTCGGTACCAAATATTAAATTTGCTGATGATACGTGCCATTTGTCTCTTACCGGAAACCATGCATGTTTTAATATTACTTTTCCATCATATTCGTCCCAAGGATTGGCAACCATTGCTGGCATTGTAAACTCTTCATAAGCCCATGAATTAGGAGGTGCTCCTTGTCCTAAAGGTGTTACATGGCCACTAGTAAAATCTTGATAGTTATTTACACCTTCGAAGCTTACAATTTTATAATCTCTATCATCTGTATCATCAACACCGTCAGAATCTACTTTTATAAACTCATTGTTTTCATCTGTGAAATATGCTCCGTTAGGAGATGCTGAAATAGCAGCATCAGGATCTGCATCTCTAATCATTTGAACAAAATCTTCTATATGACCATCATCGTCTAGTTCTGCGGTAGTGTCTAGCCAA
The DNA here is from genome assembly GCF_045765065.1 of Winogradskyella sp. 4-2091. Taxonomy (NCBI): domain Bacteria; kingdom Pseudomonadati; phylum Bacteroidota; class Flavobacteriia; order Flavobacteriales; family Flavobacteriaceae; genus Winogradskyella; species Winogradskyella sp. 4-2091. The sequence continues at coordinate 404,739 of NZ_JBJKOD010000002.1, read as the reverse complement.
TAGCCATCAGCATAATCTTTAATGCGTAAAATAAATCCTTGTACTAGGTCTCTGTATGCAGCATATTCATTTCCTTCAAATTCATTTGTGTAATATGTTATCCATGCTGTATGTGCTGCATTAAAGTCTTCATCATCTGATTCCTCTGGTCCTAATCTATCAAAATAATTGGTAGAGATATATAGAATATTTTTCTTTCCCACATCTTTAAAATTTTGAAGAACATCAAAGATTATTTGTTCATTTTCTAGACTTGGAACTAAAAGTTCGTCTATTTCTGTAGCGATATCTACATTTTCATTCCCTCTTAAAGTAAAATAATATGATTTTGCAAAATTAGAAAGATTAGTTATAATGTGGCCTGTTGCAGGTAATTCATCAATAATTTGTTGCGCACCAGCTCTGTAATCATAACCTCCAGCGACTTCAGAATCTAATCGCTCACCTCCATAAATAGGAAAGGTAACTCCCCAAGAACCACTTAACCATTCTGCTCTTGATTCTGGTGTTGGATCCGGTTCTTCAGTTATTGACTGATCATCTATTGGCTGATCATCCTGCTTAGAACAAGATGAAAGGAATAATATGGCGAGTAATATAATTTGTATGGGTTTCATGATTAACTGCTTATTTATTATTTAGTAAAAATAAAAGAAAACGCATCCAATGAATTGCCTAAACGCCCCTTTTGTTTGCTTTAATCCACCTTATTTTTTTTAAGAAAAAGAAGTGATAATCTTTATAATTTGCTATTCAACAGGTTCTAAATTATTTTAAATGTGCTACAAAAAAGTCAATGGTGGTTTGCACAATCTCATCTCGTGTTGGTTGAATGGGTTTTCCTACTTTTCGCCAGTTATGTCCCGAGTTTTTTACAATTTGAATCGTGATGGGCGCATTAATAGTTTTATTTTTTTCTTCCATATAATACGCATGTTTTACAGGAATGGTGTTGTCACAATCGCCTTGCAGTAATAATAAAGGTGGACTATCTTTAGTTAAATAATTTACAGGACTCATTTCTCTATACAAGGACAAAGCATCTTCTTTTTTAGTACCGGACTTTAAAATTCTTGGGCTAAATCGATCTTTAAAATTTGGTCTATCATCCGGATTAAACAGGCTTGTGTTTTCAAAATCGGTAGGGCCATACCAGGATACACCTGCAGCCATTGTATAATCGTATTTTGCTAAATCTTTATCTCCAATGAGACTATCTGGCGAACTCAATACCAGCATTTGAGCAATTTGTCCTCCTGCGGAATCCCCAAAAGCATAAAATCTGTTTTTATCAATCCCTAAAGTTTCACTGTGTTTAGAGATATAACGAAGGGCGTCTTTGCTGTCTATAACACAGTCGCGCATTGCCGTTGTGCCATTTTTTTCTACTAATCTATAACTCACAGACACCACACAAAACCCTTCCTTTAAAAGTGCCATATGTACGGTTTTAAAAGATGCGTTGGCAGCGCCATGTCTACTTCCTGCCGCCCAACCTCCTCCGTGGGTGTAGAAAACAACGGGTAATTTTTCATCCTTCTTAATGTGTTTAGGATAGTAAATGTCTAAGTATAAATCGTCCTCTTTTGTGGTTTTGTATAAGACATTTAATTTCCTTTTACCTTCGGTTTTTAAATAAGGAATGCGGAAATTACTGGTAAATTCTTTTTGAGTGAGTATGCTATCTTTATTCACATCATATTGTTTGTAACGCCTCCATTGTCTTTTATCTTCAGATTCCGTAAACTTCTGATTATGATCTGGGTCTAATTTTTGCCACGTTTTCTGAAGTAAAAAAGCTTTGTAAGCACCATTGGATACATCATCGGATTGTGAAAAGCCATGCCACACCGACACTATGGTAAAAGCAATCATCAAAAGTCTATTTATTTTAAGCCCCATTAATGTAGTCATGTTACTGAAATTCTTATTTATTACTGAAGCCTTGATTTTTATAGGTTTCTAGAAGCTGGTCTAATCCTTTAACAACTTCTGGATGTGTGTTATAGAGGTTGTTTTTTTCTTCAGGATCATTCATCATATCATATAAGGTGCCTGGTGCTTCATTAGGTTTTGGTTCAACATTTTTTGGCTTTGTAAAACCACCAGAACCTAATTGTGGCGTATATTTCCATTTCCCCTTTCTAATGGAAAACATACCGTAAATAGAATGATGAACAATAGCTTCTCTAATTGGTGTTTTTACATCCGATGTGTAAGCTGGCCAAAGGTTGTAACTATCTTCCGCAGCATTTTCCACATTAGGTTGATTTAATATACCTGATAATGTGGCAAACAAATCTGTAGTACACATTAATTGATTGGATTCTAATCCTGCAGGAATGACGCCTGGCCATTGTGCTATATATGGAACGCGATGACCGCCTTCATAAATGTCGGCTTTTCGACCTTTGTAAATGTAATTGGCGCGATGTGGATATTTTTCTTGATCTCTTTCAGTCCAACTAGAGCCGTTATCTGAAGTCACAATGATTAATGTGTTTTCTAATTGACCTGATTCTTTTAAAGCATTAACAACAGCGCCAACAGCATCATCTACCATAGTGACGTAATCTCCATAAAGTCCTGCTTTAGATTTTCCAATGGCTTCACCAACAGGTAACCAAGGTTTATGCGGTGCGGTTAAAGGAAAATAAAGAAAGAAAGGTACGTTTACATCTTGTTGTTCGTTGATAAACGACACCGATTTTTTAGTAAAATGATCGAGTACTTCTTCAAATACAAAATTGGGTGCTTTTTCACCTGGTCGCCACATCACACCTCTACCTTCATTTTTACCTTTGGTATATTCTGTGGGTAACTCTACCGTTTTTCCGTTTTCAATATAGACATAAGGCGGAATGTCTAAAGATGCTGGCATGGTGTATGAATAATCAAAACCTAAATCGCTTGGGTCTTTTATGCGTTTACTAAAATCTACATTACTAATGCCGTCTTTTGCTATGACTTTTTGCGCTCCATCTTTGGGTTGCATATCTAAACCTATGTGCCATTTCCCAATACATGCCGTTGTATAACCGTTACTTTTAAGATATGATGCAACTGTTGGTCGACTTTCTTCTATTAAAGCCGGTTTGTAACCATGTAGAACGCCTTTTTTTAATGGGCTTCTCCAAGCATAACGTCCTGTGATTATGCCGTAGCGCGTAGGTGTGCAAACAGACGAATTGGAATGTGCATCTGTAAAATGAACGCCATTTTTTAGTATGTTATCCATGTATGGCGTTTGGATGGCAGATTCTGAGTTTAAAGCCGAAAGATCCCCATAACCCATATCATCAGCTAAAATGTAGACAATATTAGGCGCCTTGGTTTTATTTGTAACATCTTGTTGTGTAGCTTCTGTATTGGATTTGCTGGATGTTATTAAAACACAGATGATAAGAACTCTTAAAATGTACATGGGCTTTATGGGTTAATTTAATTGAAATTAGTTTTCAAAGGCAAATGCGGCTTGCGGCCATTCGCCAGGTATAGCATCGTTTTCTTGAATTTTCCCAGGGGTACTTCTGCCATCTCTAATCTGTTTAATGAGAATGGTTTTTAGTGCCTTCACTTTTTCAGGAAATTGATCAGCTACATTATTTTTTTCTTTGATATCTTCTTTTAAGTTATAAAGTATTACTTCTGAATGAACACCTTTATGAATCTTAGTTTTTCCGGAAGCCATAATGCCAGAATTAGGCGCTACAACAAGTTTCCAGTCGTCTTTCCGAATAGCAAAAACACCATATTTATCATGATGAATCGTAGCGTCTCTTAAATAAGTGCCTTCATTGGTTAGTAAAGGCAACATGCTAAAACTATCTTCTGCTTCATTATCTTTAAATTCATAATCTACGATATCGGCACAAGTAGCCATAAAGTCTGTAGTACATATAGTAGCATCAGAAATGGAATTTGGTTTAATTTTACCTGGCCATTTCACTAAAAACGGAACGCGATGACCACCTTCTAAATAACTGCCTTTGTAACCACTATACACATAACTAGGACTGTGTTTTTTTTGTCTCAAGGTTTTTAAATCGTTGGTAGTGGCAAAGCCATTATCACTAGCAAAAACCACTAAGGTGCTGTCGTCAATGCCTTGTGCTTTTAGGGTTTCAAAAATAGTGCCCATTAAATCGTCAATCATCATTACAAAATCGGCATAAGGACTACCAATCTCGCTTTGGCCTTTCCATGGTGCAATGGGAAGCACAGGATTATGAGGCGAAGGCAAAGGAATGTACATAAAGAACGGTTGGTCTTCGTTGGCATTCTCTTTTATGAATGAAATGGATTTGTCAACTATTTTAGGTAAAACTTCCTGGTGTTTAAAATCGTCTGCAATGTCTCCTTTTATCCAGCTACTAAACGGATATATTTTTCTATTTCTTTCGGTTTTATCTGTTGGTAGCATCGTGGCCTTGTCATTTTCTAAATACACATAAGGTGGCATATTTAAAGATGCTGCAATCATAAACGAATAATCAAATCCCATATCTAAAGGGCCGAATTTTAAGGGTTGGCTATAATCAATAGCCTTAAAATTTAAACGGTCCGAACGCTCTGAATAATGATCAAATTCAGAACTATTATTTTTCATGCTCCAGTTTAGACCCAAATGCCATTTACCAATGTTAGCGGTTTTATAACCTTGATTTTTGAGTAGTTGCGCAACGGTTAATCTGTTTTTCTGAATTAAACTCGGTGAGTTTCCCCAAGTCACAAATTCCTTTAAAGGGGTTCGCCAATTATAGCGTCCGGTTAAAATGCCGTAACGTGTTGGTGTACAAACTGCAGATGAGGTATGTGCATCGGTAAATCGCATCCCTTCTTTAGCCATTTGGTCTAAATGCGGTGTTTGTATTTTGCTGTTTCCATTGTAAATACTAAGATCGCCAATACCTAAATCATCAGCTAGAATGTAGATGATGTTAGGCTTTTTAGTCTTAGGTTTTTCTGTTGTGTTCTTTGGAATAAAACTAGAAAACTGAACAAGTAATCCTAAAAGCGATAGACTTAGCGAAAAAACTTTAAATACTTTGTTGTTTTTCATCGTTCTAACGATTTTAAAATAGCATCTACACGCACACCTAAAGTGGCTTCAGCAATGTCACTGAGTTCATCTTCATCACCTTGTAAATGAATGGTGGTTTGAATATGAACCATCGTTTCATTCGGTTTTAAAGCAGCAGCAGGTGATGAGGTTTCAAGTTCATAAAACGGTCCCATAGGTGCAACACCTGGTTCTGGCTCGCCATCGTTATAGGCATTTATCACATCGCCAGCATAGGGTTCTTCTTGGTATTCCCAAGCTGAATTCACGTAACCGTTAGAAGCATCTTGCGCATTATATTTCACTAAGGTTAAAACTTTGCCCACAGCATCGTAACTTCCGGCAATACCTTTAGAACGTTTTGAGTTGACCCCAATTTTACTTCGTTTGGTTCCATCACCTTTAAAGTATAAAACATCATTGTTGACTTCTAAATAAACTTCAGGAACTTTACCAAAATAAGTGTCGTTTACTTTTGATCCTAAATCATCATCTTCACCTGCCTTAAAAGGAATAACCACTGTGGTTTCTGGTGAAGGTTTATACATACCTAAAAGCCAAATAGAAGGTAATCCTGTTTCTGGAAGCCAAGGTTTTTTACCAATATTTGTAATTTGATTGTTGGTTTGATAGCCAACAAATGCAATGCTGTCTGAAAATGGTTTATTAATAATATTTTGTATCGACACTTTATTCAAAATAGAAATGGAACGTCCAATTCCCATTTTAAAAACGGTGCCACTTTTGTTTACTAATTCGCACTGGTGTTTAAATGTTGCCGTATTATTCGTTTTAGACACCAAGGTAAATGCTTCGGTATCTATAACAGCAGGTGTTTTCCAATTTGAAAAATCGAAATTGTCTTCCGGTTTAAAGAAGAGCGAAAACTGTCCGCCTTCAGGACCTAACCAAAAGCGTTCTTCGCCTCCAAACACATAAATCTGATTTTCTAAGCGACCTTTGCGTTCTTCCTCGGGTAAAAAACCGGCTTTAATGACTTTTTTGTTAATCCAACCAAAACTAGGACCTTCTGATACGTTCGTCGTACTGGTCATTACACGACCTTGAAATTGTGGTGCTATAGCTAAAGCACTTTCGCCTTCTTGCAACACAATGATGTTGGTATGCGCTTTTAGAAAGTTAAGATCTTTAGAAAAATTGTTGTTTATAGTTTCAGTCATGATTTTGCAATGCTTTTTGTAATTAATAAATGCTTTATACATCTAAATCGCTTTGCTACGAAATAAAAGTTTTCAAGGTTACTAATTTGCAGTTTCTTTCATTATAATGTCATGTCTAATTCAATCTAAAATATGTCTTATTTAAATAATTTAAACTGCTTTATATATATTCGAAATTATTACCTGTTGTTTCCTAGTTTTTTTCTGTAATTGTATCTTCTGGATTCCAATTTGGAATTCCTTCGGCTTCTAGTTGTTTATAATACTTTATATGAAGTGGTTGTTCCTTTACTCTTTTTCTATTTTCATTTATCATCAAAGGAATAGAATTGGACCACCATTCATTATAAGGTTCTAGAAATTTTGCAATCACATCTGGATGTTCTGCCGCAACATTATGACGCTCTCCAGGATCATTAATTATATCATACAATTCGGCATTATTTACAAAACGCCATTGCTGACTTCTTATCGCCATTTTAGTGTATTTGGCTTTGTTTACCATTCCTGTTTTCCAGCGTCCACAATGTGTAAACAGTAAACGATCTTCCCAAATGCTTACCGTGTTTTCTAATAATGGGATTAATGATAACCCTTCTAAACGTTGCATGGTTTCTGGTAATTGAGCTCCTGTTAATTCTGAAAAGGTTGGATATAAATCGATATGTGCGGTAAGTTGGTTAATGTCTTTACCTTCGGTTAAAACACCTTTCCAATACATGAAAAGTGGCACGTGATCGCCACCTTCGTTTGGTGAGTTTTTTCCACCTTTAAGGTTGGCATTAAAATGTTTTACCTTTTCGCCATTTAAAGTACCTCTTAAATGTGTAGCTCCATTATCTGTAGTAAAAATAACTAGGGTGTTTTCTAAAACATTCCACTCTTCAAGCTTGCTCATTAACCTTCCGAAATTATCATCGATGTTTTCAATCATGCCATATCTACTCGCAGTGCCTTCATCATAGCCTAACTCTAAAAAGCGCTTTTTATAATTTTCAGGTGCAACCAGAGGAGCGTGTGGTGCATTTAAAGAAACATAGGTAAAATACTGTTGTTTATTATCTATGTTCTCTTTGATCCAAGCCATGGCGGCATCAAAAAACACATCTGTACAAAAGCCTTTAGTTTTTACAATGGTTTCATTATGAAGCAAAACATTATCAAAATACACATTGTCTTTATTCGGTGGAAAATCTCCAAGATTTACTTGACCAATTCCACCACCTCCATGCATTAATACTTCATCAAAACCTCTGTTTTGAGGCAAATAATCATCAGCATCTCCCAAATGCCATTTGCCAAATAATCCGGTTTTATAGCCTACAGATTGCAAGGCTTGAGGTAGCGTATATACATCTAAAGCCATACGTTCACGTTCTAAAATAGTATGTGTAACGCCAACTCTAAATTCGTGCCGACCACTCATAATTGCAGCTCTCGTTGGTGCACAAGTAGGACTTACATGATATTCTGTAAAACGCGTTGATTTTTGATAAAACGCATCAATGTTTGGGGTTTTTACGACTTCATTTCCCGTACAAGACAAATCGCCCATACCTTGATCATCGGTCATTACAAAGATGATGTTTGGTCTGCTATTTTTTAAGGCTTTAGGAAACGTTTGCCCATCAGTGGTTTGAATAAAAAATAGGAAAAACAAGCAATAGCATATAACGCTATATTTTATGATTCCTATTTTCATCTTCAACACTTACTTATTTAACTTTTTGAAACTCACTTTTTACCATGAAACGGTTTTCATCAATTAAAATAAGTCCGTATTCTATGGCCTCTTCCGGAACGGAATAGCTGAATTCTAATCCATTATTGCTAATATTTACAGGGACTATTAAGTAGGTAGACCTTACTTTTTTCTTCTTGCCTTTGTTTGTTCTTTTAACAGGATCTGAAATTTTTACAAGCGCATAGCTTTCAATTACATTAGACTTTCCTTGTTCTACTTGTACGGTTGCTTTACGAGATGCTGCGTTAAATGTATTTGTTGTAATCACAGGAATAGCAGCAACATTCTTATCTCCTTTAAATTTTGAAGGCTCCTTATATGGCAACTTAGCATCGTAATCTTTGATGTATTGTTCTAATTTTTCAGATAAAGCTTTTACAATTTTTGGTTCGTCTTTAGCAATATTGTGTTGCTCTTCTAAATCGTGTCGTTTGCCATTTTTATATAAGCGATATAACAGATATTCGCCAGTCATAAATTTCTTATACAATTTATAATCTCCAGAGCGTATAGCCGATTGGTTTTGATGCTCGAGACCATAAGGATAGTGCCACCATAAATCTTCTCTAACCTTTCCGTCGTTATCTTTGACCTCGCTTTTTCCTTCAAATAAAACCTCTGAAATATCTAAACCATCAAAATCAGCACTGTATTCTGAAGGAATTTCACTGTTGGTAAGATTTAATATCGTTGGGAAATAATCTAACTGATTGATTAAAACATCCTGTGTTTGTCCTTTGGAAATGTTTGGGCCAGAAATAAGCATTGGCACTCTAATACCACCTTCTTCGGTGTATTTTTTACCTTTATCTAAAGGCGCGTTATCAGACATGATTTCTGTTTTACGCTGTTCAGCGCCTCCGTTATCCGAAGAGAAAAAGATATAAGTCGTCTCGTATAATTTCTTGCCGGGATTTCTTGGGTCGTCTGTAGTTTTTAATAAATCGATCACACGTCCTAAACTCCAGTCTAAGGTGGTTACCATCGCTCCAAAATAAGGATTGGTTTGGCCTCCTGAGGTCATTGGAACATCTTCGGTTGGGAAGTCTACGCCTAATTTATCGCAATAGTACTGTAATAATTCACGGTTTTTAGTGTGAATTGGGTAATGTACCATCCAGTGTGCGAGGTATAAAAAGAACGGCTCTTCTTTATTGTCTTTAATAAATTGAAGGGCGTTTTCAGTAACCGCATCTTTAGGATACGAAATACCATTAGGTGATGCTTTAGTAAAAGGAAAGTACTTTTCTTCACTCAATTGGTATTTGTCGTCTTCATCATGCGTGGCAAAAAAATTGGTTCTATTATTTTTACCTTTCGGGCCTTGGTGTGCACCACGAGATTCGTGCGCAAAATCGAAACCTTGATTGGTAGAACTTTGAATTTTTAAGTGTCCTGCGTGCCATTTTCCGACGTGTCCTGTTTTATAACCATTCATTTTTAAAGCTTCCGCAATAGTGAAATGTTCTGGCATTAAACCTTCAGGAAAATAAGGACTAATATATTGAGACGATCTATGCGCTTTTGGAATTTTCCCACCGCTTACATTCGTTATGCCTGTTTTTGCAGGATGTAATCCCGTTAAAATGGCACATCGTGAAGGCGCACAAGTTGGTGCAGGCGAATAACCATTAGTAAAATTAATGGCGTCTTCTGCTAACTTTTTAATGTTTGGAGTGTCCCAAGCACAAGGCTCATCTAAATCATTGATTTGCACGTCTTGCCAACCTAAGTCATCTGCATAAAAAATGATGATGTTCGGTTTTATTAAATCGTTTTCCTGACCGTGACTATAGTTTGAGGAAAAGAACGCTAGAAAAACTAGGGCTGCGATTAATTTATTGTGTTTCATTTTATAGCTTATTTTTTTAGTTGATTCTACGGAATTCACTTTGAACCATAAACTGATTTTCATCAATTAAAACAAACCCATATTCCATGATGTTTTCAGGTGCAGTGTAGGTGTATTCTAAATTGTTTTTGCTCGCTTCTAAAGGCACTTTAATAAAGGTTGTAGAATGCTTTTTTAGCTTTCCTTTCTTTTTTAATGCCGACTTATTAGCAATTCGAATTAAAACATAAGGTTCTACAACATCAGATTTTCCTTTTTCTAAAGTTATTGTTGCTTTACGCGATTCCGCATCATAGGTATCGGTTACAATTACTGGTATAGACGCAGTTTCTTCAGCCTTGAATTTTGAAGGATTTTTATAAGGGAATTGTGCGTTATATTCCTCTAGATATTTTTCTAATCTTGCTGCTAAGTCTTTAACCACTTTTGGGTTGTCTTTAGCAATATCAAATTTCTCTTCTAAATCTTCTCTTTTACCATTTTTGTACAAACGGTATAATTCATAGGTTCCCGGAATTAAGTTTTTGTATAACTTATAATCACCATGTCTTATCGCAGATTGCATTTGAGAATCCGTGTTATGTGGAAAGTGCCACCATAAATCTTCTCTAGCGTTTCCGTTTTTATCTGCTACTTTTTTTTCATTATCTAATAAGATCTCAGAAATATCTAAACCATCAAACTCTGAACTGTATTTTTCAGGCACGGTACTGTTGGTAAGGTTTAATACTGTTGGAAAAAAGTCTAATTGATTAATCAATACATCTTTAGTTTTTCCTTTAGGAATTTGCGGACCAGCAATAACCAAAGGTACTCTAATACCACCTTCTTGCGCATACTTTTTACCTTGATCTAACGGGAAATTATCTGTAACGATATCGCCATTGGCTTTTTCAACACCTCCGTTATCTGAAGAGAAAATAATATAAGTCGTTTCAATTAATTTTTTACCAGGATGTCTTGGATCGTCGGTGGTTTTTAATAAATCTACTATACGTCCTAAACTCCAATCTAAAGTGGTCACCATAGAACCGTAAAATGGGTTGGTTTGGCCTCCTGTTTTAATAGGGATATCTTTTGTAGGCATTTCAATCCCTAATTTATCACTGTAATATTGTAATAATTCCTTGTTCTTCGTGTGAATTGGCGCATGTACCAACCAATGTGCTAAGTATAAAAAGAACGGTTCTTCTTTACTTGTTGAAATAAATTCAAGAGCTTTATCTGTTACCATATCTTTTGGATATGAAATTCCTTTAGGCGATGATTTGGTAAACGGAGGATATTTTTCATCACTTAAACGGTAAGGATCGCCTTCCTCGTGGGTTGCAAAATTGTTTATCCGGTTCTTTTCTCTCTTAGGCCCTTGGTGTGCACCTCTAGATTCGTATGCAAAATCGAAACCTTGTTTGGTTGATTTCTGAATGTCAAGTGCACCAACGTGCCATTTACCAACATGACCTGTTTTGTAGCCATTCATTTTTAATGCTTCTGCAATAGTGAAATTTTCTGGCATTAAACCAACAGGATAAAATGGCGTTAGATACTTAGAGCGTTTAGTCGCTTTAGGTAAGGTGCCTCCACTTACATGAGTTACACCTGTTTTAGTAGGATGTAATCCCGAAAGCATTGCTGCTCGAGATGGTGCACAAGTAGGTGCAGGCGAATAGCCATTGGTAAAATTAATGCCTTCTTTTGCGAGTGCGACCATATTGGGTGTTTCCCATGGTGTAGGCTCATCTAAATCATTCAGTTCTGAATCTTGCCAACCTAAATCATCCACATAAAAGATAACAATATTAGGTTTGTCTATACTGCTTTTGTTTTGACTAATGACATAATTAGTAAAACACAATAAAATAGTAAGCGTTGTTAAAAGTGATTTCATTTTTTATGTATAAATATTTAGTTTATTTCCAGTGTAATTGGGCGGTTTGGTTTTTAATATCTAGCCACACATCCAAGTGTTCAAAAGCACGCGTATAAATGTAGCCATCGCGTTGCGCGTAGTCTTTTGGCGCTCCTAATTTTTTGTTGTACTGCGGAAAAGTTTTTAACCAGACTGCAGATTTGTTAACGTCATAGCCATCATGAGGGTAGACGTAGCTGTGTTTTTCGGCACAAATTAGAAAAATAGCCAATAGATAGTCTATACGTTTCGTTAGATCATCATCGTTAGTTAAGCGCGCTCTTACATCATCCATACCTACATTTTCATTCTCTAAAGCTTTACCAATACCAAGAGACATGGCAATGACTTTACCTTCTCGAGCTGATTTTTGAACTGCTTCAATACCTTTGGCAAGATAATCTTCATAAGTCATGCCAAAATTTTCGTGTTCAAAACCTTCAATATAAGAGCCATCAAAGAATTTCATATAGTTTCTACCTGAATCTTTAAAATCCGGACGTACACGAAGCATATTCGCTAGCAATAAGTTGTGATTTCCTAATTGGGTATTTAAATCGGACATCATCTTTAAGTAACCCGTTTCAATAGTTTTTTGCTTTGCTTCGCCAACACGATTACTAAAAAAAATTGGTGCTAAAACTTTAATATTAGCATCTAGAAATACACCATCAATATAAGGGTTTTCAGTAATGGTTTTCACATGATTTAACCAATACGAACGAACGTAATCTTTGGATATATCAAAAAAACCTGTTCTCTTATTAGGCATTAAAGCTTTTTGACCATTAGTGTTTACCAACAGCGCCTCTGGATGTTGTTTTAAAAAGGCTTTGTCTTCCTTATAGCCGCCCCAATTAACGACTACATTTTTATAATACAAAATTGTGGTTTCCGGATTTATTTTTTTTACCGCTTTTGCTGCTTTTAGAGTTCCTTTTTCTGCAGATCCGTAAGTTTTACTTCCTGTTGTTTTTTCAAAGGTAATTAAAGGGAATTTTGAAAGGTATTTTAGTTCTTCTCTATTGAAGGCTGTTGATTTGCGTAAATGCATATACAAGGGCATTGTATCCCAAGAAAAGTCAGGTAATTTCTGTTTTTCTATAATGTTTTCTTGCTGATGTGAAGCACAGGTCATTAAAAAACCGGCTAGTAAAAGCAATAAAATGGATGATTTGTAATGCATTAATCTTTTTCTAAATTTCAATTATTCCGTGATTATTTTAAAGCATATTGCTGATTGATTTGGTAGCGTTGTAAAGTTATACGATATTAATAAACCTTCATTATCTCTCTTCCAACTAATGACTTGATCACTTCCTAATAATTGTATTTCTTTTATGTCTTTTTCTAAAAGTCCGTCAGTTTTTAAAGTTTCAATTAAAAGATCTTTGGTTGGTGGTGCTAAGACAAAGGCATAAATATTGTTGTCTTTTGTGGTAAAACGAATATCCTTCTCAGAGAAGGGTTTTAGATTTTCTCCTGCACGTTTGGTTATAATCTCTAGAGGACCTTCGCCAAAGGTTTTCCAAGGTCTAGTATTGTAAATGCCTTCTTGGTTATGTTTAACAAAAGCACCAAAAGCACTAAGCATTTGTTCTTGGTTTTCAGGAATGGTCCCATCACCTTTTAAAGCAATATTAATCATAACGGCACCATTTTTACTAATAGCATCAATAGCATTCCCAATTAAAACCGCTAAGGACATTCTGGTAAACGAGTTCTTTCGGTAAAACCAACTTCCTGATATATCGGTAGCCCAAATCCAAGGGTGTTCTTGTAGTTCGCCAAACATACCACGCTCTAAATTATAGGTAAACGCTGCTTTGTTTTGTTTGGTGTTTTTAAAAGATAAAACGGTCGTTTGTTTGCCATTGTTTTCTTTTAAATCTCGGTTTAAATAGGCTGAAAATAGTTTAACGCCTAAGCCTTTACCTGAACCTATTTTAGGATATGGCGAATCGTTGTTAAACATATCGGGATCATACTTTTCAATTAAATCCCAAGAGCGTTTGTACCAATGTTGGTTCCAGCTATCTTGGCTAGCAAACTTATAGGTGTCATAGTCCATATTGAAAAAGTCCCAAGCTTCTGTGCCTTCTTTTTGAAATTTTCTTGCGGTTCTAAAAAAGCGTGGTGACCAGTATAAATGTGTAGAAACACCAAATTTTAAACCATGCTTGTAAGCGGCATCTTTCCATTCTCTAAGAATATCTCTTTTTGGTCCCATTTTTACGGCATTCCAAGGAAAGAAGGAATCATACATGTCAAAATTATCATGATGTGTAGCGACAGGCATTATGAAACGTGCACCACAATCTTTAACGAATTTCACAATAGCATTAGCGTCAAAGTTTTCAGCTTTAAAATTTGCGATAAAATTTTCGTAACCAAATTCTGAAGGTAATCCGTAACGTTTTTCATGCCATTCCGATAATCTTACGGTGCGCAATCTGTCCGGTTCATTTCTTGCATCATAATCTTCATCCCCATACATGCGTCTGCCGTAATGCGATCCGTCTTCAGGTCTATTTTCATCGATTGAAGATGGAATTCCCCAATGCATCCATACGCCTATTTTACTATCTTGAAACCATTCTGGTACGTTATAGTTGGCTACCATAGATTCCCAATTCGCCTCAATGGTTTTTGAACTTGTTGTAATTTGACCAAAAGCAAGACTCGTGTTTAAGATTAAAAAGGGGATAATAATATAGGATTTAAAAGCCATATAGTTTCTAATATGATACTATACAAAGTAACAATTTACTAATTTGTAAACGCTTCTCTAATCTGTCATTTTGTTGCTGTAAAATTTCAAATTTGTTGAAAGGTATAGGTAGGAAGGGTTTTGATTGATTTGAGAAAATTTAAAAACGAACTGAGCAAGTTGATTAACGTTAATTGGTACATATTTGTAGTCATACAAACTAACTTATCACGTCATGAAAAAAAATAATTTTAAAGGTTTATTGTTTTTAATATTAGTAATGCAGTGTGCATTTGGTTTTGCTCAAGACAAAGAAATAACAGGTAAAATCACAGATAAGGAGAATGTACCATTGCCAGGAGCAAGTGTTATTGAAAAAGGGACTAAAAATGGTGTCATGTCTAATATGGATGGTGAATATTCTATTACATTAAAAAATTCAAATGCCATTCTTGAGTTTCATTATTTAGGTTATAAAACAGTAGAAATTTCTTCAAGCGGTAAAAGTGTAATTAATGTTCAGATGGAAGTGGATTCTGAGGCTTTAGATGAAGTCGTCCTTAATGTAGGTATAAGGAGTTCACAATTAAGGGCCGTTAAGGAAAAGCGTGATGCGACAACGGTTATTGAGGCTATAACACCTGAAGATATTGGGAGTTTTTCAGATAGTAACATAACAGATGCCTTGCAACGAGTTGCAGGTGTGCAAATAGAACGTAACGACGATGGTGTATCTGGTGATCGGGTTTCTATTAGAGGTATTGGTCCACAATTTGTTCAAATTACAATGAATGGGCGTTCGCCAATCTCGGCAGGAAATGAAGGTAAATCAGATTTTCGTAAATTTAACTTAAACGTTATACCGACCGAAATTATAAATGGAGCACGAATTCATAAAACTACTCAAGCCAAAGAGTTATCAACAGCTATAGGAGGCTCTGTGGATTTTCAAACCTTAAGACCTTTAGATAAAAGGTATAAAAAGGGTAAAAAATATTTTGCTAGTGTTAATTTAAGAGGAGATAGTGAAGCGGATTTTGAGAATATAGATTTTGATCAAAGATATTCAGGAGTATTTGGTGGAAAAATAAGCGATAATTTAGGTGCTGCTGTTTCCATAGTGTATGCAGATGATTTTAGGCAACGTGAAGAAGCAGGTATGCGAGGGTATAGAAATGTAACGTTTTATGAAGATACTGATAGCAACGGTGCTTTTGAAGCTGGTGAAAATATTTACGAAGATATTTTAGTCCCAGCAACACTTAATAATGTTTTAAGAAACGATAGTAGAGAACAATTGGCGATCTCAACAGCAATTCAATATAAGCCAACCGAGAAATTAGAATTTTTATTAGATTATACTTTAACACGATTAAGAGCCGCTTCAGATAGACAACAATTTCAAATGTCAATGGCCGCAGGTGGTAACAATAATGGTTTGTTAGGCTCGCAAAATTTCTTTACACCAGGAAGTCTTATTTTTAATGGTAATAATTTAGCCTTTATCGATGCCGCTGGTGCGGAGAATTCAAGAGTAAATATCCAAAACAAAAATCAATTTTATAATAATAACACTACAAATAATATTATCGGATTAAACACTAAATATACGGAATCAGATAAGTGGAATCTTAGTTTTGATATGTCATATTCTAATTTAGATTTTTTCCAAAATTTAACCCAAATAACGTCTAGATTGCGAGGTCAAGATTATGATAACAGTGTTTTTAGCTTGGATTTAAGAGGAGATCTTCCTCAATATGGAATACCAGATGAAATTTTAGACCCAACTCAATTTTCTCTAATATCGGCAGCAAAGCGTCATATTAGAACCAAAGGCTATAATTATGCATCAAGATTAGATTTAGAGTATGAATTAAATAAAAAAGCAAAAGTTACTCTAGGAGCTAGAGCAGCAATAACGGATTTTGAAGCAAGAGAAGCTCAAGCAAATGCAGATGATATATATGGTGACTATACAGACGCGCAACAACAGCAATTTACAGATCTTATTTCTATTGATAATTATTATGTTCCAGGTAATTTTTTAGGTGGAGGAACAGGCTTAGATCAATGGATTAATATTCCTGGAAATGCGGTATTAGATTTAACTCCAGGCTATAATAATTTAGATGGTGGAAGCGTTTTTAATTTTGATACACCAATGGATGAAATCGTCTCTAATGTTGATGATCTACAATTTAATCCTTCAAAATCTTATGGAGCTATAGAAAAAAGTTATTCTGCTTATGGGCAAGTTGATGCCAGAGCAAATTTAGGAAATGTGCCTGTAATTTTAAATTTTGGTGTGAGAGCCATTAATACAATAAATGAGTCTAGAGGTTTTACTGGAGTAGAAGTATTTGATCCTATTGCTGAAACTAGCAATGTTGTCAATGGTGCATTATATCATGAGGTAGAAAACTCAAGATGGGACGTACTACCTAGTTTTAATGCTAATTTTAAATTAAAAAGAAACTTTAATATAAGATTAAGTGCTGCCAAAGGTGCATCACGACCAAAATATAGAGATATGATGCCAAGTAATGAGGTGGAGTATTTAGATCCTCAATCTGCTATATTTGATCCCAGTTCACCAGATTACGAACCTAATTTAGGAACAAGTTTATACAGAGGTACTATTACTTCTGGGAATCCAGAATTGAAGCCTTACTCCGCTTGGATGTATGATACCACCTTTGAATTATATAGTAAAAATGGAGGTGCCGTTATTGCCAGTATCTTTTACAAGGATATTAAAAATTATATTGGAAGGCAAACTCTAAATGACCAAGCCTATCCTGGTGTAGAAGCATTGGGAGTAGAATTACCAGCTAATCAACAAGATTTATTATTTGATATTTCTACACCTGTTAATATAACTGATGCGCAACTTTATGGATTTGAATTAGGGTTTAATCAGCATTTTACATTCTTGCCAGGATTTTTAAGTGGATTCGGAGTAAGAGCCAATTATTCTTTTGTTGAAAGTAATTTTGATGGAGCCGTTGGTGATGCCACTAATGGATTTCCAGGGACTTCAAAACATAATTTTAATACTGTTGCTTATTATGAAAAATATGGTTTCTCCTTGAGATTTACCGTTGCTCATAGAAGTAATTATTTAAGTAATTTAGGAGGAATAGGTTCTTCACGTGCAGATGAAGCACATTATACTGAAGGTACTACACTTCTAGGAATCAATTTAAAATATAACATTATAAAAGGCTTACAAGCAAGTGCAGGTGTAAGTAATCTTACCGGAGAAGACACTCGAAGATATATTGGTGACGATCCGCAAAATTTTACGTCTTATTACACCCGAACTCCAACTTGGAAAATTGGCTTAAGATATAGATTGTAATCTAGAAGTAATAATTGATTGAACCTCAGGTCAAAAGAATTAAAATAATAGGCATATGATTAAGAATAGACATTTAATTTTTTCCGTTTTGGTAATACTTATAGGTATTACAAATATTCATTCTCAAGACAAAAACAAAAAGGGAATGGAAGAAATGTGGGGAGAAACTACAGTTTCTGGTGATGCTTTAAAAAGTGGGAAAGCAAAGTTGTTTGATGAAGGTAACTACGGTATGTTTATTCATTGGGGTTTATTTTCAAATCTTGGTGGTGTATGGGAAGACAAAACCTATTATGGCATTGGCGAATGGTTAATGAGCAAGCGTGTGGCCAATATCGCACCAGAAAAATATAAGGAAACGGCTAAAACCTTTAACCCTGTGGAATTTGATGCTAAACAAATAGCACAATTGGCTAAGGATGCAGGTATGAAATATATTATTATCACCAGTAAACATCATGAAGGGTTCGCTATGTTCGACTCTGAAGCTAGTGATTTTAACATAGTAGACGCTACTCCATTTGGTAGAGATCCAATGCATGAGTTATCTGCGGCTTGTAAAGAATTAGGCCTTGGGTTCGGATTCTATTATTCTCATAATCAAGATTGGACGGCACCAGGAGGAACTAGAGGTCCAGAAGTCGATGAAAACGGAAATAAAGTAGATTTCAAGGATTATTTTTATAATAAGTGTAAACCTCAAGTAAAAGAAATATGCACTAATTATGGAGACATAGACTTCGTTTGGTTTGATACGCCTGGTGATATGCCAAAACAGTATGTGGTAGAATTAGCAGATATGGTAAGAGAATTACAACCTAATGCGATGATGTGTAGTCGTGTAGGTTATGGTATGGGAGACTATGCTAGTATTGGAGATATGGAAGTGCCAACGCGTAATGTAGAAGGACTTTGGGAAACATGTGATACCAATAACGATTCTTGGTCATATGCCTGGTATGATAACAACTTTAAAAGCCCAAAGAAGATTTTAGGTCGTGTTATAGAAACAGTCGCTCGTGGAGGATCTTATTTATTTAATGTGGGTCCAGATAGTAATGGTGCGATTCCCAATATAGGCATCGAGTTTTTACAAGAATCTGGGCGTTGGATACAAAAATATCCACAAGTTGTGTATGATGCCGGAAGTTCGCCTTGGGGTTATGCTTTACCATGGGGAGATGTTACAACAAATGATAAGTCGCTTTATTTATCTGTAGGGCAGTGGCCTACAAATGGTAAATTATATTTGCCAGGTTTAAAATCTAAAGTGAAGAAAATCTCACTTTTAGATGGTAATAAAAGCAGTGCTTTAACCTATGAAATGGAAAACGATTGGTTGGTAATTGACGTGCCATTTAAAGCGCCAGAAGAATTAATTTCAGTAATAGAAGTAGAACTTAAGGATAAATCAGCAGTTGTAGAAACCCATTTAGGGATTTATCCAAATGTTCCAACAAGGTTGTTAACCGAGTTTGGTATAGTAGAAGGTGCAGAGCAAAAAAACGTACGCTGGATGGAAAAATTTGGCGAATGGAAACATGCTAATCAAGTCAGTAATTGGGAAGAAAATGGTATGGTTTGTTGGGACGTAAATGTTCAAGAACCTGGCTATTATTATCTAGATTTAGAGTATAAAGGTAAAGGACGTTTAGTTTGGAAAACCACAACAGATGAGGGTGTCAAGGTTCAAAATCAACAAGCGGCTACTGATAAATACGCGTACCGCAGAATGGGGATATTAGAGTTTAAAACAGCAGGAAATCATATCATAAAGACGTCTTTAGTTGAAGGCGATGTACAAACCTCAAGTTTAAAATCGATTAAGATTTTACCAATTAAGTAATAGAAATAGCATGAAGTTTTCGTTTCTACACAAAAGTCTACTTTTAATGGGTTTGTTTTTAATTCAAACAGCCTTTTCTCAAGACGATAAGCATTATCCAGAATTTAGTTGGGATAAGGTTCCTGTTGCATTTCACTTTGGAAAAAAAGGGGATCTTTTAACTAAAAAGGAAGCCAAATTTATTGCTTTGCATTCCAATTTTACAGTATTAGAAAAGGCTCATGGCTTTCCAAAATACAAATATTCTGAAGAAACTATTGCGGCAGATGCAAAAGTGTTAAAAGCGCTTAATCCAGACATGAAAGTCGTGTTTTATTGGAATGCATTTTTGGATTATAAGATGTATAAAGCGCATGAAGATTATCAAACAAAATCTGATTGGTGGCTTAAAACAAAAACTGGAGAGTTAGACTTAAAAAACGAAAGAATTAAACGATATGATTTGTCTAATCCTGAGGTTAGAAATTGGTGGTCTGATGTCGCTAAAGACAATTTGAATAATGAAAATATAGATGGTGTTTTCTTTGACGGTTTAGTCCAAGTGACCAATCCTGGAAATAAAAAATTGTGGGGAACTGAAAAATTTGACTCAATTCAACAAGGCTTAAAAGATCTAATTAAAGAAACGAGAGCTAAAATTGGTAATGATAAATTAATCGTTTATAATGGTATTCGTTCTACGCCTGTTAGAAATAGCGAAAATGATTTTCCAGATTATACCGATGCCATAATGATTGAGCATTTTGGATATTTTAATAGCAAATCCAAAGAAAGTATGCTTAAGGATATTCAAGAAATGGAAAAAGCAGGTAAAAGTGGAAAAATTGTGGTGTTTAAGACATGGCCAGAAAATGCGTGGTTAAGCAAAAAATTTATGGCTAAATCTGAAAAGGAAAAAGAAGAAATATCTAAAAAGCATCTAACTTTCGCATTAGCTTCTTTTTTAGCCGGTGCACAAAAACATTCTTATATTAGTTATAATTGGGGCTATCGCTTAAGTATGGGATCACTTCAATGGTACCCTGAGTTTGATAAACCTTTAGGTAAGCCTTTAGATGTGATGCAAGTGAACGGTTGGATTTTAACTAGAAATTATGAGCATGCTAGTATTTGGGTCGATTTAGAAAACAAGAAAGCCACCATTGACTGGAAAAAAGAAAGCTAAAACCATGAAGACGAGCGCCTACTTTTATATGATACTGTTGGTGTGCTTAACGGCTTGTCAAGAACATACAAAACCAACAACTCAAGTTAATAAACCCAACATCATCATATTTTATGCTGATGATATGGGTTTTGGTGATTTAGCGATTCAAAATCCGCAGTCTAAAATCCCAACACCTCATTTAGATCAATTAGCAAAAGAAGGGCTGTTAATGACAGAAGCGCATAGTTCTTCAGGAGTGTGTACACCAAGTCGATATGCCTTATTATCGGGTCGTTACCATTGGAGAGATTTCAATGATATTGTACATGCCATGGGCGAATCTGTTTTTAAGGAAAATCAAGTAACCTTACCTCGTATTCTTAACACTAACGGTTACCATACCGCAGCTATTGGTAAATGGCATTTGGGTTGGAATTGGGAAGCGATTAGAAATAAAGCAGTTACTCAAAAAGAAAAAGCGAAGCATGGCAAAAAAGACGTTGAAATTTGGCCAGCACATGCTTACGATTGGGGAAAATCTATTCCTAACGGACCGTTGTCAGTTGGTTTTGATTCTTATTTTGGTGATGGTACTATTAATTTCCCCCCTTACACGTGGATAGAAAATGATAAAGTAACAGAAGCACCAACAATAACATTACAGCATCCTAAAGAAGATTTTGCATTAGAAGGGAATTGGGAACTACGACCAGGACCTGCCGTTGAAGATTGGGATTTTTACAAGATTTTACCAACGGTGACGACCAAGGCTGTGACTTTTATTAAAAATCAAGAACAAGCCAAAGATCCTTTCTTTTTGTATATGGCGTTTCCTTCTCCACATGCACCAATAATTCCGAATGAAGCATTTAGAGGAAAAAGTAATGCAGGCCCTTATGGCGATTTTGTATATCAGACTGATGATGCGGTCGGGCAAATTTTAAAGGCTTTAAAAGCTATTAATGCCGATGACAATACCATCATTATTTTTACGTCAGATAATGGGTCAGAGCGCTATGCTTACGACCGTATTAAAAATTACGACCACGATAGTTCGCGTCCTTTTAGAGGTGTTAAAAGAGATGTTTATGAAGGTGGTCATCATGTGCCTTTTATTGTAAGATGGCCCAATCATATTAAACCAGGAACTAAGAGTACGCAATTATTTAGTCAGATAGACCTTTTAAATACTTTAGCGTCTATTACAAAAAGTGATTTGCCAAAAGGGTTTCAGCATGATAGTTTTAATTTTTCTGAAGTATGGCTAACCAATACCGATGAACCCGTAAGAGAAACAATTGTTCACAATACTCGGACCTCTAAATATGCGATTAGAAAAGGAGATTGGTTATACATTAATAATAAAGATGGTTATCATACCAGAATACCAAAATGGTTTAAAGAAGGACAACGTTTTAAAACCGCTAAGGATACGGTGCAACTATTCAATCTTAAAGATGATATAGTACAAAGCACCAATTTAGCATCTCAATTCCCTAAAAAGGTGAAGGAGTTAGCTGCAGCATTACGTGACGAACAAGAAAAAGAAACGTTTGAAAATTAATACCGAAATGAGAATGCGTTATTTAAAACAGATCACACTTTTATGGGTGGCCATCATCATGAGTTCTTGTATTGAAACGAAGACGAAAACTGAAGCTGATAATGCCACTGTAGCTGAAACAGAAGGTGCAAGACCAAACATCATTTTTATTTTTGCAGATGATTGGGGTTATGGTGATTTAGGTGTGTACGGAAATAAAGAAGTTGCAACGCCCAATTTAGATAAAATGGCAGCTGAAGGCACACGATACACCCAGTTTCATGTGACAAGTGGTGTGTGTTCCCCAAGTCGAGCTTCGGTTTTAACAGGCCATTTTCCGGCAAGACATCGTGTTCATGCACACTTTGCAGGAAACGAAGTTAATGCCAAACGTCATATGCCAAATTATTTAAACGATTCCCTTCCGGTTTATCTACCGCGAACTTTACAAAATGCAGGTTATAAAACAGCACATTTTGGGAAATGGCATTTAGGAGGTGGTGGTAAACCTCATGGCGATCCTTCAGCACCAGAACCAAAAGACTATGGTTATGATGAAACAAGAGTTTGGAACGGGAACGGACCCACTTGGAAAGGCGATCAAAAATGGCCAACCACACGATTTATGGATAAAGATACCCTTTGGGTGCAAAGTTCAAGCAGAATAGCTGTAGACGAAACCATAGATTTTATAAAGGAGAATAAAGGGAAGCAACCGATGTTTGTCAACCTTTGGTTAAAAGATCCGCATACACCATTATGGCCTTCCGATGCACAGCGCGAACCGTTTAAAGGCTTGTCGCCAAGTAAAGAAACCTATTATGCGGTTTTAAAGGATGCCGATTATCATATCGGGCGTTTATTAGACTCTATTTCAGAGCTTGGATTAGATGAGAATACACTAATTATCTTCTCAAGTGATAATGGTCCTGCAGGTTGGGGACCTTCTAAAGAAGCAGGTTCTACAGCAGGTTTAAAAGGACGGAAAGTCGATATCTTTCAAGGTGGTGTGGTAGTGCCTTTTATTGTAAAATGGAAAAATCATGTTGAAGAAAATAAAGTAGATTCTACCAGTGTGCTTTCAACTGTAGATTTATTACCAACCTTTGCCAGTTTAGCACAAACCGAATTACCAAACGATTATGCTATTGACGGAGAAGATATCAGTTCAATTATAGAAAACAATAGTTTTAAAAGAACAAAACCATTATTTTGGGAATGGCGTTTCCCTAGAGAAAATACCAATCATTGGGCACAAGGAGCGGTTAGAAAAGACGATTGGAAACTATTGTTTAACGACAAAATAAAAAGAGAAGAACTCTATCAAATTTCTAAAGATCCAAAGGAAAACAATAATGTCGCTATAGCGAATCAACAACGTGTTAATGAGTTCAAACAGCTTTGGTACGAATGGAAAAAAGAACTTCCAGAATAACTAAATAACGCTTAATAATAATTTAATAACACCATAGACTTTCAAAAACTAGTATTGAAATGAACAAAAAAATAATAGTATTAATGGCACTTATGGGATTTGCATTTTCATGTACATCTCAATCATCAAAAACAGTAACTAAGAAAACAACAAAGCAGCCTAATGTGATTGTTATTATTACAGACGATCAAGGTTATGGAGATCTTGGTGCTCATGGTAACACTTTGGTGAAAACACCAGCTTTAGATCAACTTCATGATGAATCGGTAAGGTTAACCGATTTTCATGTTGGGCCTACTTGTGCGCCTTCAAGATCTGGTTTAATGACCGGAAGATATGCTAATAGAGTTGGCGTTTGGCATACCATAGGTGGCGTGTCAATTCTAAGAGATGATGAGGTGACTATGGCCGAAGTGTTTCAAGAAAATGGTTACAAAACCGCGATGTTTGGAAAATGGCATTTAGGAGATACTTATCCTTCTAGACCTCAAGATAAAGGGTTTGAATACACCATCACTCATGGTGGAGGTGGAGTAGGCCAAACACCAGATTATTGGGATAATGATTATTTTGATGATACCTATTTTAAAAATGGTTTGCCTACAAAGTACGAAGGTTATTGTACCGACGTATGGTTTGATGAGGCTATAGATTATATTGAAACGCATAAGGATAAACCATTTTTTACGTATATCTCTACAAATGCGCCACACTTACCATATAATGTTCCTGAGGACTATTATAACCAATACAAAGATTTAGACATTCCGGAGTTTCAAAAAATATTCTACGGAATGATTACCAACGTGGATGATAATGTCGCGAAACTTCAGAAGAAATTAGAAGACTTAAACATCGCAGATAATACCATTGTTATATTTATGACTGATAACGGAACGGCTTCAGGATATAAGAAAGTTAAAGGGCAACTTTACGGTTATAATGCAGGAATGAAAGGCACAAAAAACAGTGAATATGAAGGTGGACACCGTGTGCCATTTTTTATTAAGTATCCTGGAAAAAATATTGAAGGTGGAAGAGATGTTAAGGCGCTTACGGCGCATTTAGATATCTTACCAACCTTAGCCACGTTGTGTGATTTAGAATTACCAGAACGCCAAAAGGAAATCGATGGTTCTGATATTTCATCACTTATTTTAGGTGAAGAAGAGAGCATTGGAAGAGATTATCTTATTACTGATTCGCAACGTGTACAGAGCCCTATTAAATGGCGAAAAAGTGCCGTGATGGCAGACAAAATGCGATTGGTTAACGGGAAGGAATTGTATGATGTGTCTAAAGATCCAGGACAAGAGCATGACTTGGCCGCACAGTTCCCAGAGAAAGTGGAGCAAATGCGTGGATATTATAACGAATGGTGGAGTTCTGTTTCAACAGAATTTAACCAGTTTCCTATTATAGTTTTAGGGTCAGATCAGCAGAATCCTATTGAATTAACCTGTCATGATACCCATGTACACGATTCTAAAATTCCATGGAATCAGAATTTTATTAGAGAAGCAAAAAAGAACCCTATGGGAGGCGAGTTTACTGTAGCCTTTGAGCAATCGGGAACCTATACTATTGAATTGAGTAGATGGCCTTTTGAAGCTAATTTAGCCATTAATGCCACTGTTGAAGGTAAGGCAGGTACTATTTCTACCGAGGCTATTGCAGATGGTAGAACTATGAATTTCAAATCTGGTGGTGTAAAAATTGGAGCATGGGAGCAAACCAAAGCGGTAGATAAAGATGCTAAAGTGATAAGCTTTACAGGTAACTTTACTGAGGGTGAAACGGATATGAGTGCTTGGTTTACCACTGAAGAAGGTGAAGATTGGGGTGCTTTTTATATGAGAGTTACTAGAGTTTCTAAAGGCTTTTCTGTGATAGACTAATCTTTCAGTAGATTTCGCTTTACGACATAAGCGCTATAAAAATCATGTTATATAATAAAAAAAAGGGAAAGCTAACGTTCCCTTTTTTTAGTGTTATATGTGAAATAGTCGTTTTAATCTTCAGACTTCAACATCTCTGGTGTTGCTACGGTTCTAAAGCCCATATGATCGGATCCGGAATCTACAGAAACACCCATTTTAGCTGATATTCTAAAGCTTGCGCAGTAAGAGGCATGACATAAAAAAGAGCCTCCTTTCATCACGTGTTCTACTTGATAAGGATTATCTGGGTTAAAATGTCTTTCAGCTCCTGTAGGATTTTCAATAGTCTTAGAGCTGTCTAATTCGTTATAATAATTTACATTAAAAAAATCACTGGTTATTTCCCATACATTTCCAGCCATATCGTAAAGTCCAATACTATTTGGTGGATACGATTTTATAGGTGAAATAAATTCAAAACCATCTATGGATTCGTTTCTTGTAGGGAAAACACCTTGCCATGTATTGGCATTCACATCGAGTTGAGCAGCATCATTTCCCCACGTAAATATGGTGTTTGTGTTTTTTCCTTGGGCAGCAGATTCCCATTCCGCTTCGGTTGGCAGACGTCGATTTGCCCATTCGCAATACGCTAAAGCATCTTCATAGGCTACATGGACTACTGGGTAATCATCTTTATCTTCAATAGTTGATTCTGGGCCATCAGGGTGTTTCCAATCCGCTCCTGTTTTCCATGTCCACCATTGGCCATAGTTCTGCATATTTACAACGGCGTTTACATCTTTATTGAAAATTAAACTACCTGGTTGTAAAATAGAATCGTGAGGTTTTGGTGTATTTGGAGGTAGTTCTTTTTTCATTTCTTCCCAATCGATTTCACGTTCTGCAATAGTAACGTAGTTGGTGGCTTCAACAAAAGCTTTAAATTGCTTATTGGTAACTTCAGTAATGTCCATAAAAAAACCATCAACAGTAACCCAATGCGCTGGTTTTTCTCTCGGCATGGCGTATTGATCAGCATCTTTGGCACCTTGTAAAAAGGTTTTTTGTTCTACCCATACCATGCCTTCGGGAGCATCAGGTATTGCAAGTGTTTCTACAGGATTAATTTTATCTGTTTTATTAAGGTCTTGCTTTACTTCACTTTTACAACTGAAAACCGCTGTAAGTAATAATAGTAAGGCAACATTTTGAGCAAATGAACTTTTCATGGATTTTAGATACATATTGATTTTGTTTAAATATAGTGCTTTGAGGTTTGTCTGCATGAACTAAATAATTTTCAGTAAAACTAAATAATAGAAAAAACCGTAATATGAACAAGATATTACGGTTTTTATTTTATGAACTAGTCTTAAAATTAGAAGTCTGTTCTATTTTAATTAATTATAATTTTTTGAGTTCGGTTTTGAGTGTCATTTATTAACTCTACTATATAAACCCCTGTTTTTAGGCTGCCAACGTTAATAGTGTTTGTAGTGTCTGACGCATTCAAAATATTTTGAAATACTAATCGACCTTGCATGTCATATAATACGGCTGAAGTTTCAGAATTTAATTGTCCTTTAATCACTAGGGTTTTAGATGATTGGTTAGAATATATTTGTAAACCATTTAACAAATTATCATCTACGGATAGTGCATTTGTTGAATAATGGATATAGAATCTACCAGTTCCGTTTAATTCATCAGATGGTGTAAATACATAATCACTATTATTCAATAACGTCCAGGTATTGGTAGCGTTATCTTCAAGATAAACGTTAATATTTGAAGGGATTGTTGTGGTTTCAGTATTTAAACCAATTGTTAATTGTGTGCCAGACTCACTATTAACGCCAAGAGGAACTATTATGTCATTAAAATCATCGTAAGGTAATACCTGAATAGCGAACTCTACACCTGCATGATTTTCGACAAGATTAGTGTATATACCGCTTGTTGAATTTGTAAAAGTACCGGCATCATATCCAGGGTCTAAGCCACGTGTTTGGTTTTCAGCAAAGTATATTTTTGTGTTATAATTATTTGCTCCATTAGATAAAAACAATTCGGATAATACAGGATTTAATGTTGACGATCTACCAGCAATAAAATCTTCAGAAGTTCCATGCGTTCGCATCGCAGGAGTGAAAGTCACAGTTCCACCTGAAACTGTTCTAACATAAAATCCTTGACTTGGTGTAATTTTATCAGAAGTTGTATTGATTGCATTCCAAATGGTATAATTGCTGCCGTCAGAATCATCTGCATCATAGCCGTAAATTGCTTTGTAAGCTC
The DNA here is from genome assembly GCF_045765065.1 of Winogradskyella sp. 4-2091. Classification (NCBI taxonomy): domain Bacteria; kingdom Pseudomonadati; phylum Bacteroidota; class Flavobacteriia; order Flavobacteriales; family Flavobacteriaceae; genus Winogradskyella; species Winogradskyella sp. 4-2091. The sequence continues at coordinate 376,765 of NZ_JBJKOD010000002.1, read as the reverse complement.
CACTACCACCATTTAATACACTTTCGTTTTCGGTCCAAAAGACACCAAAATCTAAATATGAAGGATATGGATTTCCTATTAAGTTCCAAGGGCCATACGTTGGATCTCCTCCATCTGTAAGTGTAACTGGCACGTTGGCTACTGGAGAATCTGGCACTGTTCCTTTGAAATAAATGGTGCTTCCATTGATAGTTCCGGCTCTATAACCTTCACCTGGTGTTATAATTTCTCCATCAGTTGTTACCCAGTTTTCGTAAACACCGTTTACATTATTAAAAGGACCAAATAATTTTTGGTTCTCATTAGGTGCTGTATTTGAAACCAATTCAGCTGAATTATTATTAGCTAATGTTGAAAAATTTTGATCAACAGGAGAAGAGATGAGGTCATTGCCATCTGAAACTCCATTTACATATCTATAATATCGAATATCACCGTTTACAGTTCCATTGAAAATTAAACTAGCAAAACTTGTAGATGTAGAATATGCAAAAAGGTTGTTTTTAGTAATGGCGTCTCCATTAATAGTTAAAGAATGTCCTGCTTCAACTTTTACTCTTTCTGTTGCTCCAACTTCTATAATTGCAAAATCATTAACAACCACGTCCGTATTTATTTGAATATTGCCTTGTATAATAACATTATCTGTAGCTGTTGGAACAACTCCACCTATCCAAGAAGAGCCGTTTTCCCAATCAATAGGGTTGGCTGTAGTCGAAGCAATTCTTGGTACTCTAATATAACCTGATGCATCCTGCGTTATGGTACCATCTGCTGGTTCTACGCCATCAATAAGCCAAGTATCTAATAGGGATTGAGATACTTCAGTATCCGAAATTCCAATTCTAAGAACACCTGAAAAATAATTTCTTAAATCTACTCTACCATGAATTCCAGTTGAAGGCGAAGTATCATAAGACGAAAATTGCACCAATGTAACGTCAGCACCAAAGTCTAATGCTAGTTCTTCACGATCAATTTTAAGCTGTTCCATGCTTTCTTGATTGGCGTTAAACGTTACGGTACCAACCAAACCAATTCCATTTTTATGTCTACTAATACTACCATTAATTGTATTTGCCACGTTTACGGTAAATGACCCTGAATTTCTAACTTGAATTTGTTTCCCACTTTTAACAATTTCGGAGTTAGTATTTGAAATAATAGGATTGTTAATGGTCGTATGATTACCTGAAAAGCCTGTAAAATCAGAAGAAGCTGCATAAATCATTCCTCCATTAGAACCTGCATCTTCAACAAGAAAACTACCCGTTCCACTCACATTTCCATTAATTTCTACAGGATTAGCTGATTGGTTATTTATATCTACTCTGTTACTTCCTAGATCTAAAGTGTAACCAGCTGAGAAGATTAGTTTTGAATTAACTGTATTTCTGATAAGAAATTGCTTGTTATTGGCATTTATAATGACATCACAGTCAAGGGTCGTTCCATTACTAGGCCATGACCTAATGATATAATCACTAGATGAACCATTTAGCTGCAAAGTACCACTAGAAAATGTGCGGGCAGTGTTAGTGGTAATATTAACCGACCCTACTTCTACGACAGTCATACCATTTAAAGCAACATCAGTTTGAATAGTTGCTTCTCCTGATGCATCTGCTATTGTGCTAGCAGTCCAGTTTGTGTCTAACGTCCATAATCCATTTCCTGATCCACCGTCATTAGTATAAGTTCCATTGGTTTGAGCACTTAATTGAAGGCTACTTATACCAGTAATTATTAATACAATTAATTTAAAGAGTGAGGGTTTATTCATAATATTTTAACTATTAAGTTTCTTTGCTCAAAAATAAGTGTCTGCAGTGATTTCAACTTGCTTCATTCAATCATAAACGTGCTCAATTCTTGTAAAAACACTTGTACGTAGCGTAATACAACTAAAGAATGTAACATTGAAATTTTTAAATAGCGGTACGTTTTTTCAGTTAATAGGAGGTTCAAATTCTCTAAAAAGTGACTAGTTTTATTTCAGTATATAGAGGGTGTTATCTTTTTTTAACAAAAATATGAGTAACCTGTACTTTAAATATAAAATATTCGTTATGTTTGGTAAGATATAACGCTCTAATTAACATGATTTCAGTTAAACAAGCATTAGATATAATTGATAGTTTTCCAAGTGCATTTTCTTTTGAAAAAGTACAGCTTCAAGATGCATTAAATTCAGTTTTGTCTGAAGATGTGTTTTCGCCTATAAACATGCCACCCTTTAGACAATCTGCAATGGATGGTTATGCTATTCAATTTTCAAAAGAAGAAACATATACTGTGGTGGACGAATCTAAAGCAGGAGATTCTACTAATTATGTCCTCAAACCAACGGAAGCTGTTCGGATTTTCACAGGCGCATTAGTGCCAGACAACGCAGATACGGTTATTATGCAAGAGCATGTTGAGCGTTTAGAGGCATCTATTCATATTAAAAAAATGCCATCAAAATTTGCTAATATTCGTAAAACGGGCGAGCAAATTAAAATAGGAGATTTAGCTTTAAAAAAAAGAACTAAACTAAATGAAGCAGCTATAGGTTTTTTAGCCTGTTTGGGTATAACAACGGTTTCGGTTTGTAAAACACCAAGCGTAGCAATTTTAGTTACTGGTAACGAATTACAACAACCAGGAACAGATTTAGAAATCGGAAAAATATACGAAAGCAATTCCGTAATGCTAAAAGCAGCCTTGCAAAAAGCAGGAATTAAAGAGATTGAAATTATCGCTGTAAAAGACGATTACCAAGCAACTAAAACGAGTATAAAAAATGCTTTAGATGCCAACGATATTTTATTAGTTTCTGGTGGAATTTCAGTTGGCGATTACGATTTTGTAAAAGAAGCTTTATTAGAAAATGATGTAGAAGAGTTGTTTTACAAAATCAACCAAAAACCAGGCAAACCATTGTGGTTTGGCAAAAAACGAGACACTTATGTGTTTGCATTACCAGGAAATCCTGCTTCTGCGTTGACTTGTTTCTATATTTATGCGCTTCCATTACTAAGAAAAATGTGTGGTTATAAAAATAATCACTTACAGAAAGTAATAGCAAAAAGTAAATCAGCGATAAAAAATCCATCTCAAAAAACACTGTTTTTAAAAGCTAATTTAGAAGACGAATTTGTTGAGGTGCTTCAAGGTCAGAGTTCAGCGATGTTATACACCTACGCAATGAGCAATGTATTGATTTGTGTTTCATCAGAAACTGCTGAGGTTAAAATAGGAGATGAGGTTACATGTATAAAACTTGACGTATAATGGAGATTAAATCTAGACTTTGGATTGAGAAAGAAGGCAAACCATTTATTGGTTTCGGACGTATAAATTTATTAAAGCAAGTTGATGAAACAGCCTCAATAAGTGCGGCAGCAAAAGCGTTAAAAATGTCTTATAAAAAAGCGTGGAATTTACTCAATGAGATTGAAACTCTAGCAGAACAACCGGTTTTAGTGAAAAATATTGGAGGTAAAAATGGAGGAGGAACTCAAGTTACTGACTATGGAAAATCGTTAATCCTTCAATTTGAAACTTTAAACCAAAACTGTATTAATTTTTTAGAAGAGGAATACAAGAAATTAGAATTATGACGATAATGCCAACAGAAATATGGGTCATTTTTTCTATTGCTTTAATTGGCATTGCATTTCTGTACGCAAGTGTTGGCCATGGAGGCGCAAGTGGCTACATTGCTTTAATGGCAGCATTTTCATTTCCTGTAGACTATATAAAACCGACAGCTTTAATCTTAAATATATTCATTTCCGGAATCTCATTTTGGTATTTTAAAAAGCACAATCATTTTAAATGGAAACTGTTTTACCCTTTTGCAGTGGCATCTATTCCTGCTGCATTTTTAGGAGGCTATATCACTATCGATGCGCAAGTGTATAAAATAATCTTAGCTGTTTTTTTATTGGTTGCAATTTTCAGAATCGTGTTTTCTTCTAAAGAAAGTAGAACCACTAAAGTTGAATTTAAAACCCCTTTCGCCTTAGGAATTGGTTTTTTTATTGGCTTATTCTCAGGAATGATTGGTATAGGAGGTGGCATTATTTTAAGTCCAATTATCATCCTTTTAGGTTGGGGAAACATGAAAGAAGCTGCAGCAATTTCCGCACTCTTTATTTTTGTGAATTCCGTTGCAGGTATTTCTGGTTATGCGTTTAATCATTCCATTTCAGTAGAATCCTTCAAATTAATTCCTATCGCACTTGTTGGAGGCTTTTTAGGTGCCGTTTATGGTAGTCATAAAATCCCGAATACGGTTTTAAGAAACATACTTGCCATTGTATTATTAATAGCTTGTTTTAAACTGACATTGATATAAATGAGCACTAAAAACAACATATCAGTTTATATTTTATGTGGCGGATTAAGCTCGCGAATGCAAGAAGAAAAAGGACTTGTTTTGTATGAAGACAAACCGTTTGTAACACATATTATTGAAGCTGTTCTTCCAATAAGTGAAACTATAGTTTTAGTCACAAAAAATGAAAATTATAAGCAATTTGGATTTCCGTTAATTGCAGATATTTATGAAAACAAAGGGCCTGTTGGAGGCATTTATTCAGCATTAAATCATTCAGATAACGAATTCAATCTGATTTTAAGTTGTGATATCCCGAATATAAAAACCGCTGTTTTAAATACTTATTTGTTGAATAATTTTCAAGACCATTCAATTACCTATTTAAAAGATGATGAAAGCGATTATCCATTAATCGGAATGTATTCAAAACAAGTAACGTCTCTTTTTAAAACTGCAATTTCAGAAAATAAACTAAAACTTTTAGACCTTATAAAAACGACGGATTATAATACCATTCAGATAAAACCTGAAGATAAAATAGCCGTAAAAAACATAAATACAAAAGAAGAATTAACAGCTTTAAGCCAATTAAAATAATGACAGAACACACAAATAAAAGACCTAAGGTTGTATTGGTTGGCGCTGGACCAGGAGACCCAGAATTGCTAACGCTAAAGGCAGTTAAAGCACTCAAAAAAGCAAAAGCTGTTTTGTACGACGCCTTGGTAAACGAATCTATTTTAGAACATGCGCCAAATGCAGTTAAATTGTTTGTTGGTAAACGAAAAGGTGCACATGCTTATTCGCAAGATGAAATCAATGATTTGTTAGTAGAATACGCTGAAAAATATGAATATATCGTTCGGTTAAAAGGAGGCGACCCTTTTGTCTTTGGAAGAGGAAAAGAAGAAACAGATTATTTAGAAACCTTTGGCATTAGAACCGCAATTATTCCAGGAATCACGTCTGCAATAGCTGTTCCTGCTGCGATTGGTATTCCTGTAACACAACGAACCGTTACTGAAAGTTTTTGGGTTATTACTGGCACAACATCCAACAGAAAATTATCTGAAGACGTAAAATTCGCGGCTAAATCTTCAGCAACGGTTGTAATTTTAATGGGAATGGGAAAACTAGCTGAGATTGTTTCAATTTACAAGCAAAACAATCGTGAGAATTTGCCTATTGCAGTTATTCAAGATGGTACAAAAAAGGATGAAAATTCCGGTGTTGGCACTATAAATACTATTGAAGCTATTGTAGAAGAAAAACAGCTAACGAGTCCTGCAATTATCATTATTGGCGATGTGGTTAATGGTCATAAAAGTGCATTGACTTATTTTAAAGAATCGTTTATAGAGGACGATTTTATATATCAAAATTTAAACTTAAATCCATAGTATGGAAAGAAACGAATTATACCCAATATTTGTAAAAGTAGACCAACTCAATGTCTTAATTGTTGGTGGTGGAAATGTTGGTTTAGAGAAACTCTCTTTTCTTTTAAAATCGAGCCCAAATGCGAATGTAGAAGTCATTTCTATAGAATTTATGCAAGAGTTAAGAGATTTGGCAAGTAAGCATTCAACGGTTAAACTTACTGAGAAAGCTTACGATATTTCAGATTTAGAAAAGCGACATATGGTTATTGGTTGTACCGACAATCTCGATGTGAATTTGCAAATAAATCGCGAAGCTAAAGCCAAATATTTATTGGTAAATATTGCAGATACACCAGACCAATGCGATTATTATTTAGGTGGCATTGTTACCAAAGGACACGTAAAAATTGCGATTTCTACTAACGGGAAATCGCCAACTACGGCAAAACGTATTAGACAGTTTTTAGAAGATGTCATTCCGGAAGATATCAACGAAATGGTGCTTAATCTCAATGAGTTTAGAAAAACCATTAAAGGGAATTTTGAAGAAAAAGTAGAAAAAATGAATCAGGTTACAAGAGACTTGGTTAACAAAAAAAAGTAATATGGCTGTTATAAAATATTATGGCGCAATTGCCGAAGCTACAAAATGCAGTGAGGAACAACTTACGGTTTCAGACTTAAAAATTTCAGATTGTTTGGCGCTTTTAAATGAAAAGTATAACCTAAAGACGTTTGATGTTTCTGTAGCATTAAATCAAAATTTAGTAGACATAGATAGTACAATTAAATTAAGTGATAACGATGAAATTGCATTGTTACCACCATTTGCAGGAGGTTAATTTTGGAAAGATATAATAGACAAATACAATTACCACAAGTTGGTGCAACAGGTCAGCAAAAACTAAAAGACGCAAAAATTTTAGTGGTTGGCGCTGGTGGTTTGGGCTGTGCAATTTTGCCGTATTTAACAGCTTCTGGCATTGAACACATCGGAATTATTGATGGAGACACCATTGAAGAAACCAATTTGCAACGTCAAATTCTGTATACAGAAACGTCTATTACTCAGCAAAAAGTCGTTGTTGCAAAACAACAATTAAAAGCTTTAAATTCTAATGTAAATATTGAAATTTATAATTACTATTTGTCTGGAGAGAATGCGTTAGAGCTTTTTAGAAACTACGATATAATAATCGATGCCACAGACAGTATACAAACGCGCTATTTAATTAATGATGCGTGTATAATTACAAATAAACCCTTTGTTTACGGTTCTATTTATAGGTTTGAAGGTCAGGTTTCGGTATTCAATTATAAGAATGGACCAACCTATCGATGTTTGTTTAAAAACGATAAAGCGAAAGTATCCAATTGCGAAACGGCTGGTGTTTTAGGAACAACTGTTGGTTTAATTGGGATGCTTCAAGCGAATGAAGTTATAAAAATGATTTTAGAAACAGGCGACGTTCTATCAGGACAACTTTTGGTTTATAACACCTTAAATAATTCTCAGAATTGTATCAATTTCAAAAAGTCTGAAACAAAAAGTATTGATGAAGCCTTTTTTAATTCAGAATATAAAACCCATAAAATAGAAGCCGTTTGTGTAAATGAGGCTATTTCTCAGAACGTCATATGTATAGATGTTAGAGAATTGCACGAAACCCCAAAATTAGAACTTTCAAATGGTCTTCAGATTCCCTTATCAATTCTAGAATCGAAGATTAAAAATTTAAATAAAAACGAAAACTATGCGGTTTACTGCCAAAGTGGAAAACGCAGTTTAGAAGCCATTAAACTATTGAAAAACCATCAATTTCAAAATGTAAAAAATATTGAAGGTGGTGTAATTTCAATGCAACAAAAGATCAACAATGAAAAAAGTATTTATTAACGGACCAATTACACCAGCATTTATAGCCAATTCTATAGAAAAACATCAAACTAAGCACAGTATTGGTGCGCACAATATCTTTTTAGGGCAAGTGCGAGCAGACGTTGTAAATGATAAAACCGTTGCAGGAATAGACTTTACGTGTTACGAAGAGATGGCGCATCCTATTTTAGACGATATTAGAGAAAAAGCGTTTAAGACATTCAACTTAACATGCATGCATATTTACCATAGTTTGGGGGAAATTAAAGCTGGCGAAGTCTGTTTTTTCGTTTTCGTTTCGGCAAAACACAGTAAAGAAGTGTATGCAGCTACAGAGTATTTAGTCAATATTGTAAAAAAGAAAGTGCCCATATTTGGAAAGGAAATTTTTGAAGATGAATCGCACCAATGGAAGGTTAATAAATAATTAAAATGGTAGATATTACGCATAAAATCAAAACACTTCGTGTGGCAACAGCAGAAGCCACTGTAAAAGTGAGCAAGCAAGAAACTATTGATGCGCTTCAAAATAATACAGTACCAAAAGGTAATGTGTTTGAGATGGCAAAAACGGCTGGTCTATTTGCTGTAAAAACCACGCACAATGTGATTCCAGATTGTCATCCGTTACCAATTGAATACACGGCAATTACCTATAAAATTGAAGGTTTAGAAGTAAAAATCAGCTTAACCTTAAAAACCATTTATAAAACTGGTGTGGAAGTAGAAGCTATGCATGGCGCTTCGGTTGTGGCATTAACCATGTACGATATGTTGAAACCAATTGACAAACACATTGAAATAGGAAACATACGATTAGTTGAAAAACGCGGTGGAAAAAGTAGTTTTAAAACCAAGCATCGTTCACAATTAAAAGCGAGTGTTATTGTGTGTTCAGATTCTATTTCCGAGGGTAAAAAAGAAGATTTTGCAGGAAAAGCCATTATTGAAAAATTGAAGCAAAGTGACATTGAAATTAGTAATTATGATATCATTCCTGATGAAATAGAAGCCATTAGAAACAAAGCCATGCTGTATTCTGAAACCTCTAATCTAGTCATCTTTACAGGTGGAACAGGCTTATCGTACAGAGACGTTACACCTGAAGCTTTAGAGCCAATTTTAGAACGACGAATTCCTGGTGTAGAAGAAGCCATTAGAAGTTACGGACAAGACCGAATGCCTTATGCCATGTTGTCTAGAAGTGTTTGCGGTACTATTGGAGACAGTTTAATATTGGCATTACCAGGTTCAACAAATGGCGCCAAAGAATCTATGGATGCTGTGTTTCCACATTTAACACATGTTTTTAAAATACTAAAAGGTCAGCAACATTAATAATGCAACAACCAAACGCCATTTTAACAGATACTTTAGGTAGAACACACAACTACCTTAGAATCTCGTTGACCGAAAAATGCAATTTACGTTGTACGTATTGTATGCCATCTGAAGGTGTGCAATTAACACCAAGACAACATTTAATGAATGCAGAAGAGGTTTATGAAATTGCAAAAGTGTTTGTGGCGAATGGTGTAGATAAGATTAGATTAACAGGAGGCGAACCTTTGGTAAGGAAAGATTTTAGAGACATTTTGAAGCGTTTATCTTCTCTAAAAACAACACTTTCCATTACCACTAACGGTATTTTAGTTGACCGATTTATTGACGATTTTAAAACTTACAGACTCAAAAACATCAATGTGAGTTTAGATACTTTAGATGCTGAAAAATTCAATCACATCACAAGACGAAATCAATTTGCTAAAGCCTACGAAAATATTCATTTGTTAATTGAAAATGGTTTTAAAGTAAAGCTAAACATTGTTTTAATTAAAGGATTTAATGATAATGAAATTGTTGATTTTATTGAGCTGACGAAAGCGTTGCCAATTTCAATTCGGTTTATAGAATTTATGCCTTTTGATGGTAATAACTGGAATAAATCAAAACTTGTTACACAACAAGATATCTTAGAACAAACCACAAATCATTTTGGAGCTGAGAATTTGATAAAGCTTGAAAATGAAAACAACTTTACATCTAGAGATTATAAAATTTCTGGTCATAACGGCGAATTCGGAATTATAAGTTCTGTGAGTAATCCTTTTTGTGATGGTTGTAATAGAATTCGGCTAACAGCCAACGGCAAAGTTAAAAACTGCCTATTTTCTAATAATGAAACGGATATTTTAACCGCTTTAAGAAACCAAGAATCTATTGAAGAGTTTATAGCAAAAGCCATTTATAAAAAATTACCAAAACGAGGTGGAATGAATAGTTTTGAGCAATTAAATGACCCAAAACAACATTCTAACAATAGAAGTATGATTACTATTGGAGGTTAGTAATTTAACTTATTTTTTTTGTAAAAATCTTTTTTTCAAAATGACTTTTTGGTGCATCACAAAGCGAACATGTGTAATTATTATCTAAAGCTTCAAAAGCTGTATTTGGTTCAATATTTTGAGTAATATCGCCATACTCTTGGTTGTAAACTGTTAAGCAGTCCCTGCATTGGTACACTTCAAACTCAATTTCTTCTTCAGTGTCTTCTAAAGTTTTTATTTCATCTGTGTCAGAACCTAATTGTTCAAAATATAACCGACTCAGTTCCATCAGTAAATTTGGCAATTCTGCTTTGTCAACTTCTTGTACGTGCACAATATAATCTCTAGTATTTGGGTCGAAATTTTTAGCGTATAATAAGTTGTAGGTATCTCGTATTTTAAAATCTTTTAAACCAGTAGGAGGCGTATTTTTCTCAATAACAATAGAGGTAAAATAATAGGCTTTTCTAGTATATTCAGTAATACCAAAAGTTAAGCCGTAGGTACTAATATCGTTAGTGTCAAAATAGTCAACTAAGTATTTCTTTAGTTTTAAAGCATCATCATTAGCTACAGGTAAATGCCAATTTAACTCGAGCATAGAATGCCTAACATTGATACCATGTTTTCCTAGAAATTTTTCCCAATGTAATTTAGCACTCACAGGTATATCCTTTACAATAAAAGATTTCCATGGCGTGATAGATATTTTTCCAATTTTACAATCAGAACATAAATCGCACATGGCTTTTAAAAAGTCTAGATCGTATCGGTTATTCCTCCAATATAAACCTAGCCAATATTTGTCGCCACCAATTCTATTCATGCCTTCGTAATAAGGAAATGGATGGAATGGTACGTGTAATTGCTTGTCTATAGTGATGTTATTCGTTTGAATAGCATCATTAACCAAATCAAAAATCATGTCTATTGTTTCAGGTTCTTCTTTGAGAAGGTTTTCTATAACTGTTGCCACTTTAGCCATGTCCCAACTATAGATTAAAACAGGGTAGATTTCCATTTTTTTCCAAAAAGGTAAACGAATATACAGGTACCAATAATCTTCTTGTTCTGAAGCAATAAAATTAAGGTGTCCAGTAAATAAAGGAACTAAACGTTGTTTTGGATCTGTAATATTTATCTTTAAACGATGTTCATTTCTAAATTGTTCTAACACATACAAATACTTGTCTCCTGTAAGCCAAGAAGTATTTGGAAAAATATCTGCAGAAACATAAGACGACATAATATTTTCTGAATGGTCTCTTTTGGGATTAACCATCTGAAAACCTTCAATCGTTTCTGTTTTTTCGCTATTTAGGTCATCTGGAAATAATATATCTTGTCTTGAACCAAATGATATCACATCAGAACCTAAATCCTCTGCAGATTGACAAATTAGTTTTAATTCTGCTGGAGACAAAACACCTCCTTTTATAATCAATCTCGTTAGTCTGTTTATCATACTAATTCTTTTTGGGCATTGAGAATTTCTCTAACCTCTGTTTTACAACTGCCACAACCAAGACCAGCACCAGTTTGCTTGCATAGATCTGTGAAGTTAGTACAACCATTGGTAATAGCTTCGGCTAAATTACCTTCACCGACTTGACTACAAGAACAAATTAGTTTTCCTGAAACGGGTTTATCATTTGAAGCACCTCTTAATAAAGAATCTCTTTTATTAGATAATTCTACCTTACTTTCAATAAGGCCTTTAAATTCTGCAAATTCATTTTTATCACCAACTAAAACGGCGCCAACTAACAAATCATCCTTAACTATACATTTTTTGTAATAGCGTTTACTCATGTCCGTAAAAATGATTTCCTCGTAGCTTGGGTCGTTTTCTGGCACAGATATATTACCTATACTACAAAGGTCTAAATTGCTAAATTTTAATATATTCATAGCTACTGAGCCTTTGTAAATACTACTAATATCTCCTAAAATAAAGTTAGCTAATATGGCTGCCTGTTCTTCTGCTGCAGATGTGATACCTAATAAGGTGCTTTTGAATTCTGCAATCTCACCGATAGCAAATATATTTGGGTCTGAGGATTGTAAATGTTGATTTATTTTAATGCCTCGACCACAAGTAATTCCGCAAGTTTTTGCTATTTCTATATTTGGCCTAGTGCCTATAGCATATACAATAGCGTTAGATTTAAATGCTTTTCCACTTTTTAGTGTTATTCCTAATTCGTCAGTGTCCTCGTCATTAAAAACCGTACTTACTTCGTTAGAAAAATAGACCTGAATACCTAATTCTTGTACATGCATAGCAAGTAATTTACTAGACAATTGGTCTAATTGTCTTTCCATAAGTCTAGAGCCTCTTTGAATAATGGTAATATTTACATTTTTGTGTTTTAAAGCTGCAGCGAGTTCTAGCCCTAAAAGGCCTCCTCCAACAATGGTTACGTGTTGTTTGTTTGCAGGTAAGTTAGTTGCGTTGAGGTAAGATTTAAACCTGTCAGCATCTGTTTTGCTTCTTAGTGTAAACCTTCCTGGCAGTTTTAGTTGTACGTCATTTGGTACAAAAGCACGACTACCAGTTGCCAATATGAGCTTATTATAAGGATGTGTATTACCATTATTGTCAATAGCTAATTTATTAACTCTGTCAATTTCAACTATAAATGTATTACCAAATAAATCTATTTTTAGTTTTTCTAATTCAAGATCTTTTATTTTTTGAAGTTGCTCCCAAGATAATTCCTCAGTAACATACTCCGGAAGTAAAACACGATTGTAAAAAGGATTATCTTCTTTTGAAAATACACTGATTTTATCCGTTTCATTATGATCGCGATAATTCTGAACAAATCTAAAAGCAGCGGCACCTGCACCAACTACAATAATCTTTTCTTCTTGTTTTTTGTATTTTGAAACAGAAACACGAGTGTATTTAAAATCGGGTTCTTTTGATATAGGGTCAACGAGCGTATTGGTTAAATTGTTAGCTCTATTTAGGTCACTCTGCAGTTGTTTTCCCCAATGCATTGGTAAAAACACAACGCCAAGTCTAACGTTGTTTGTGAGTTTAGCTCGTACTCTAACAACACCATTTCCACTTCTAACTTCTACAACATCACCATCTTTAATTTTGTTAACATAGGCATCTGCATTGTTAATTTCTAAAACAGGACTAGAGTAATGGGTTTTTAATCTAGAGACCTTACCCGTTTTTGTCATGGTATGCCATTGATCTCTTATTCTTCCAGTTGTTAAAATTAAAGGGAATTCTAAATTTGGATGCTCAGATGTGTTTTTTGTTGTCGCAGGAATGTTGAAAATTGCTTTTTGAGAAGGTGTATAGAATTTTTTGTCTTCAAAAAGTCGAGGTGTTCCTTTATGTCCAGACGAGGGAACTGGCCATTGAAAGGTGCCTTCATTTTTTAATCTTGTATAATTAAGATGAGAAATATCAATGTTTGAACCTTTAGTCATGGCGCAGTATTCTTGATAAATCTCGCTTGTAGAATTATAATTGAAGCCATTAAAATCCATTCTGTTTGCAAAATCACATAAAATTTCTACATCTGGCCTTGCTTCGCCTGGTGCTTCGAGAGCTTTAGGTAAATACGATATACGACGCTCAGAATTGGTCATGGTACCTTCCTTTTCTAACCATGCAGCAGCAGGAAGTACTAAATCTGCATAGTCTACTGTGTCTGCGTTTTTTGAAATATCTTGAACGACAACAAATTTGGCATTTTTAAGAGCTTTTTCAATACGATGAGAATTGGGCATGCTTACCATTGGGTTGGTGCAAATAATCCAAATGGCTTTCATTTTTCCGCTTTCTAAGGCGTCGAACATTTCGGTTGCTGTAAGTCCTGGATTTGGAGATATCTTATTTACATTCCAAAATTCAGCTACATCATTTCTATCTTTTTCGTTTAATAAATCTTTATGAACGGCTAATAAATTTGCCATACCTCCAACTTCTCTTCCTCCCATTGCATTTGGTTGGCCTGTTAAAGAAAAAGGCCCAGAACCTGGTTTGCCTATTTGACCTGTAATAAGGGATAAATTAATTAATGAGAAATTCTTATAAGTTCCAATAGCACTTTGATTAAGTCCCATGGTCCACATGCTTACAAAACCGGTAGCATTACCAATCATTGTAGCTGCTTTTTTTATTTCATCTACAGTTATACCGCAAATATGTGCAGCTTCTTTAAGCGAGGTAGATTGCACATGTTTTTTATATTTTTCAAAATCTTCAGTATGATTTTTAATAAAGTTTTTATCAATTTTTTTTCGGTCAATTAAGCGTCTTCCTATGGCATTATTAAGAACAATATCCGTTCCTGGAATAATTTGAAGGTGTAAATCTGCAAAATTTGCAGTGTCTGTTTTTCTTGGGTCTACAACAATAATTTTAACGTCAGGATTGTTTTCCTTATGCATTTCTAATCGTCTAAAAAGAATTGGATGACAATACGCAGGATTTGCGCCTGTAATGAAAAAGCAATCTGCTAATTCAATATCTTCATAAGAAATTGGGACAGAGTCTTCGCCAAATGCTTTTTTGTAGCCAACAACGGCAGAACTCATGCATAATCTAGAGTTAGTATCAATATTATTGGTGCCTAAAAAACCTTTGGTAAGTTTATTGGCTATATAGTATTCTTCGGTTAAACATTGTCCGGAAACATAAAACCCTACACTGTCTGGACCGTATTTATTAATAATAGATTTAAAAACACCAGCAGCTCTATCTAAGGCAGAATCCCAAGAAACACGTTCATGAGGATGAGACCGACTCCATCTCATTTGGGGATACAAAAGCCTGTCCGAAGTGTCTTTAGCTACATAATGAAGATTCATGCCTTTAGAGCATAGCATTCCTTTATTTACAGGATGCTCTTTATCTCCTTCAACAGTGATATTGTCATTTGAATCTTTTTTTACAATGATTCCACAACCTACGCCACAATAAGAACACGTTGTTTTAATTTGATTTTGCTGCACAAGACTTATTTTTAATGAGAACTGTTGATAACGAGGTTACCTTCTAATGAATTACCAATTTTGGAAATTAATAGAGTTAACAGTTATAAAAGTAAGTATTAATACGTAGTTTAAATCTTAAATTCTAAGTGTTTTTGATAATTTTATCAAAAAAGGAATGTATTCGCAAATTTTCTATAATAACACAACAAAGTGTGCTTTAAATTGCTAATTGCGTCAAAAATATCTAATTGAAATTATATTCTGCCGCTTTATTTGATAGTTCAATAAGGTTCTTTACCTGCAGTTTTTTCATAAGATTAAAACGGTGTACTTCGGCAGTGCGCTTGCTTACTTCTAATTCGGCTGCAATATCCTTATTACTATTCCCCTTTAAAACTAACTTAAGAATTTGTTTTTCTCGCTTTGTTAATTGAAATGGATTTTCAACTATCATTTCTTTTGGGCTTTCAGAGGGTGTGCGCTTATTGGTAAGATTATTAACAATGATAGCAGAAATATCACCTGTAAAATATTTTCCGCCTGAAGCTATAGTTTGTAATGCTTTAAGAAATTCTTCTTTGCTTGCTCCTTTTAAAAGGTAACCATCTGCACCAGCCTGAATAGCATCTAATACATATTCTTCAGAATCATGCATTGAAAGCACTAATGTTTTTATACCTGAATAATTTTTTTTTACTTCTTTTACGACCTCAATACCGTTCATCTTTGGCATTCTTATGTCCACAACGAGTAAATTGGGCTTTTGATTTTTTAAAACCTCAAGCGCTTCGAGACCATTTGAAGCTTCGTCAATTACAGTGATTCCTTGCTCTTCTTCTAAAAGTGCTTTTATTCCATCTCTTACCAATACGTGGTCATCAACAAGAACTATATTTAAGTTATTCATAAATACTTAGTAATTTGATAACACAAAAATAGTATTTTTTAAGTAATTATACCTAATTAGATATAGGTATATTAAGCGTAATGCGCGTTCCGTTTTCTGGTGAAGAATCTACAAAAAATCGGCCATTTATATAAGAAATACGCTCTTTCATAAACATCATTCCCATACCACCAGACTCCTTAGATGGATTTTTACTATTGTTAGTGTCAAAACCAACGCCATTGTCATCTATGATAATACTTAGTATACTGGTGCTGTGTGACAGCGTTACTATTATATGGCTAGATTGGGCATATTTTATTGCGTTATTTATGGCTTCTTGTGTTATTCTGTAAATGTTGATTTCAATTAATGAATCTAATCGTTGGTCAAAATTCGTTTTATTGTAAAATTCTATTTTTTTATTTGTGAATTTATTAAGCTCCTTAGTAAGTTTGGTTAGCGCAGGAATAATGCCATAATCCCCTAATTCTGGAGGTGCAAGATTAAACGTTGCTGTTCTTACGCCTTGAATAATATTTGAGGCCAATTCCTTTAAATACTCGACTTTAACTGCTGCTTTTTCTATATCATTAGGATTTATGCTTTCTAAATTAAATTTTAAACCTGTAAGCATTTGGCCAATGCCATCATGAATATCTTTTGCAATTCTATTTTGTTCCTTTTCTTGGTTTTCTATGATTTTACTTGCAATTAACTTTTGTTGATTCATGCGCTCTTTATAGCGCTCGTTAGAAAGTTTTTCTACTTCTAATTGTGCATTTTTTTTAGAAGTTATATCTGAAGAAATAATTATGAATTCAGATTTTTCATTAACGCTGTAAAATGGAATAATATACATTTCTAGCCATACGGTTTCATTATTTTTTTTAGTGGCTTTTACCTCACCTTGCCATCCAATTTTACTATTATAAGCTAATAAATCATCTATAACTTTTTGTTCACTTTTGTGTATAGAAATGATTTCAGATAATTTTAACCCTTGTGTAAAATGAGAGAGCTTGAATAATCTTGAGAATTTGTCACCAATATGAATAATTAAACCATTAGCATCTACTCTGGCGAATAGAAGTGTTCTATCCATTACCTCGTTTAATTTCCGCAATTCTTTAACTGAATTTTCGTTTTTTTCTCTTAAAATATCTGCATCACGAGCAATTTTTAAAGCCTGTGTTTCAGACTTTAATAAACGTTTTATAGTTGCTTTTACAAATTTTGCTGAAGGCCAAAAAATAAAGATAAATTCACCTAGCAAAATCGCTAAAGTTATGATGACTAAAATTAATTCTAAGTTACGTAAACGATCTACTTTTGTGTTGGCTTCAGCATTGTATTGGTTTACTATTTTGTCCATTAATTGCAGAAAAGGGGCTTCATTTTCTTTAATTAATTCAATGTTTTTGGACAAAGAAATATTTGCTGTTTCTGGGTTAGCTTCTACCGTTTGTATAATGGAATTTGCTGCTTTTAAAATGGATTGATGATAAGGATTAACCCTTTTAAACATGGCAATAATGGCTGGGCTATTCTCTCCTGGTAAATTAATACTGTCACTTCCTTTTTGTAATCCGTTGTGAGAAGTTTCCCATAAACTTAGTGTTTTTATGAGCTGGTTTTTTAGCTCATTTTTTTCTTCAATATTTTTTTCAGTGGAGATTAACAAAATTTCTTTTGTGATTCTCTGACTTAACATTCTTTGCCGACCAGCAACATTAATGACGGTAGAATCACTTTGTTGATCATCTAAATAATTTCTAACAAATATTTGGCTAATAAAAACAGACAAGGCAATAGCACTTAGCGCAATGATATATAATCGCCTAAGCTTACTAAAAGTATGATTATCTAATGAGCCAACATTGGTTGTCATTGTTTTTGAGTTTTATTCTAATGCTTTTTTAACTAAGGAGAGTCCTTTTGAAGAAAGGTCTAATTGCAACGCTAATTCTTGCCCTTTTGCTGACATTTTTCCCCAAGTTTTTTGAAGAATATCAATAATTTTTTCGTCAGTATGTTTTGCTATAAAATCCTCTAAGTAATATTCTAAAAAAACCAAACATGCAACATCTTCTAATGATTGCGTTTCTGTATCTTTTTTTATTAGTTTTTTATTTATTAAAAATGAAACACGATCAACAAATGGTTTGTCATAACCAACACTATTTAAAATTTGACTCGTGATTTCTGAATGCATTTTTTTGAGGTCATTTCGCCATTGAAAATATCCAATTTTATCCATAGGATATGATTTTCGTTCTATTTGCCAACGACCAATATGTTGCGCTCTAATGGCTATTTGAAGTTCTTCAGAAGCATTAGCGTCTACGTCAAGAAGTTTACTCATCATGCGCTGTGAGTATAGCAATTCTTTAGGAAATTCTTTGCCTTCATACGCGATAGAATTAGGGTCTTCAGAATTTTTTTGATCTATTAAGGCAATTGCTTTTTCAAATTTAGTTTTCAAAAGAGAAGGATTTAATGTAATTTCTAAATCTATTCAGAAAATCCAATATACACAATGTTATTTTCAATTTTTACAGGGTAAGTGGCTATGGCACCTAAATCTCCATTAAGATTTTCTCCTGTTTCTAAAGAAAAAGTTTTTTTGTGCATTGGGCAAGCAACTTTGGGAATACCTCCTTGATCTCCAATCATTCCTCTAGATAAAACCATTTCTAGTTTGTGAGGGCAAAGGTTTTGGCAAGCATACCAAGAGTTGGTTCTTTTAAAATTATAAACAGCAATTTGTTTGTCTTTGTATTTTACGCAGGCTCCACCATCCGTAGGGAAATCGTTTACCGAAGCGACCTTAAACCAAACTTTTACGCTTTTAACTTGTACAGTTTTATAATTTTCTAGAATTGAATCCATAGTTTTTTGTTTTAAATATTACCAAGCCTTAGGCATTTTTTGTTCTCTCATTGGAATAAATACTAAGTTGTCATCTTCTTCGTCACTATTAATAAAATGATTAAAACGCTTCATCATTTCAGGGTCATTTACGGCTTGGGTCCACTCGCATTCAAATTTATTAACCAATGTTTGCATTTCATTATCTAAGTCTTCAGCAATACCAAGTTTATCTTCTATTATCACTTCTTTAAGATAATCTAAGCCGCCTTCTAATCGTTCTTGCCAAGCAGCAGTTCTTTGCAAAGGTTTTGCCGTACGCATATAAAACATTAAATAGCGATCTAAGTATTTAATAACAGTTTCATTGTCTATTTGTTCTGCGAATAATTCAGCATGTCGAGGATTTGCACCACCATTCCCTCCTAGATATAAATTCCATCCACCTTCTACAGCGATTAATCCAAAATCTTTTCCTCGTGCCTCAGCACATTCTCGTATACAGCCAGAAACACCTCCTTTAATTTTGTGAGGCGCACGTATACCACGATATCTGTTTTCTAGCTCAATTCCGAAAGAAACACTTTCGTCCATACCATAACGACACCATGTTGAGCCAACACAAGTTTTTACGGTACGTAGAGATTTACCGTAAGCGTGTCCGCTTTCAAATCCATGACTGATGAGTTCTTTCCAAATTAAGGGTAATTGTTGTAGTGTTGCTCCAAATAAATCTATTCTAACACCACCTGTTACTTTGGTGTATAAATCATATTTCTTCGCAATTTGACCTAATGCAATTAACTTGTCTGGCGTTATTTCACCACCAGGAACTCTTGGTACTACGGAATAGGTTCCGTTACGTTGAATATTCGCTAAAAATCTATCGTTAGAATCTTGTATAGCATATTCTTTATTTGCTGTGTCAGCATTAATTGTTGCCATCAATGAAGCTACAAGAGGTTTGCATAATTCGCAACCATGACCACCATTGCCATGGTTATCTAAGACTTCATTGAAATTAGTATACCCTTTAACTTGAATGATTTTGTAAAGATCTTGTCTGCTTAAGTCAAAATGCTCGCAAACACCTTCTTTTACTTCAATACCTAACGCTTTTAATGTAGAGTTCGTTAGGTCAGTTACCATTGGTTTACATCCACCACAGCCTGTGCCAGCTTTTGTGCAACTTACAACACCAGCTACATCTGTAGCGTCTCCGTTTTCAATAACGCTACATATTTGTCCTTTTGTAACACTCTCGCAAGAACAGACTTGTGCTTCATCTGGCAAATCAGAAACATCGCCAAAAGAGGCGCCACCTTCACTGGCAGGAAGAATTAATTGGGCAGGATCTTCTGGGATTGCCATGCCGTTTAAGTAAATTTGATGTAGCATATTATAATCTGCTGCATCACCAACTAATATGCCTCCTAGTAGAGATTTTCCATCAAGGCTTACGTTGATTCTTTTATATAAATGTTGTGTTTTGTTCTCAAAAATAATGGAATGTCCTTTAGATGCTGGCATAAAGGGTTCTCCAAAACTAGCAACGTCTACACCTATTAGTTTTAGTTTGGTGGACATGTCTATTTCATCTGGCATTAAAACATCGCTTTGACCTAATATTTGACTAGCTGCTATTTCTGCCATATCGTAACCAGGTGCAACCAAACCATAAATCATATGATTATAAAGTGCAACTTCACCTATGGCAAAAATATTTTGGTCAGAAGTTTGCATTTTATTGTTAACAACAATACCTCCACGAACTCCCATTTCTAAATCACAAGTCTTACCGAGTTCGTCCCTTGGACGTATACCTGCTGAAATGATTAACATCTCAACATCTAACTTGTCATCCTCTCCAAATTCCATTCCTGTGATAAAGCCATCATCTCCTAAAATTTGATTTGTTGCTTTACTTAAGTGGATATTTAAGCCAATGGACTCTAGTTTTAACTGTAATACTTGACTACTTCTTAAGTCTAATTGTCTTGGCATTAATTTAGAAGCAAATTCTACAATATGAGGTTCTAAGCCCATATCCATAACAGCCTTTCCGGCCTCTAAACCTAATAATCCACCACCAAGTACTGCAGCTCTTGCATTTGGGTTGTTTTCTTTAATTTTAGCAGCATAACTCAACATGCGCTCTAAATCTTCAATAGTTCTATAAACAAAAACGCCTTCTTTTTCAACACCTTTTATTGGTGGAACAAACGCAGAAGAGCCCGTTGCTAAAACTAAATAATCATAAGGAAACTCTTCTTCGCTAACACTAGTAATTGTTTTTTTACCTCTATGTATATCTGTGATACGAGTATCTGTAATAAGTTGAATATTGTTTTCTTCATACCATGATCTTGGAGCCATTTCTAAGGCTTTAGCGTCTTGGTTTTCAAAAAACTCACTTAAATGAACACGATCGTATGCTGGTCTTGGTTCTTCACCAAACACAATAATTTTATAATTTTCATGTCCTTCCTTAGTAACAAATTTTTCACAAAACTTGTAGCCAACCATTCCGTTTCCTATAACAACTATAGTTTTCATAACATTTGGATTTACATATCAAACTCAAAATTAAGTATAAATACGTAATAAATTATACATAGAAACGCATATCTGATGTTGTAATACGTATTTTTGCGAAAATCAAAATTTATCCTCACTTAAATACCAATTTGATTAAAAAGAAGCGCGAAAAATCAGAATTGCGATGGTTGAATTCTTATTTTTCGTAATAATCTGTTGTAGAATTTGTTATGATGTGTTTGGTTTATTGTGTCTAATGTGTTGTAATTAAATGATTATTAAGTGTTTGTAGTCAATGCGCTATACTTTAAAGTAATAAAATACGATACTCTTAATATTCAAGGTTCTTTTTTGAGTAATTGTAATTTCTTTGTAGCCCTATTTAAGGAATGCATAATAAAACAAATACGTACGTAGTTTTGTTGCTATAATATTGCGTATATATACTTAGTTTTATAATATTGTTGTAATATGAATTTTTAAAACTTAATACGTATTAATACTGAATTGTTAGAAAATAAGCATTTAGTATTCTTGCAAACGTCCATAAAAACGCGAGTTTTAAATTTGTTGAATTAATTATGGCTGTACCAGCAATACATTGTAAAACTTGTGCTAATCAAAATTGTTTGATTAAGAAAAATATCGAATTAGATTCAATTCAAGAATTTATGGAAGATAGAAGCACTATTGTTTGTAAAAGTGGTCAGCAATTTGTTATGGAAGGCGCTCCAACAAATGGTTTATTCTTTATGAATAAAGGGAAGGCTAAAGTGTTAAAAACAGGAATTTACGGAAAAGAGCAGATTCTTCGTTTTGTAACTAATGGAGAGATAATTGGGCATCGTGGATTTGGTATTCGTGAAAAGTATTCTATTGGAGCTGTCGCCTTAGAAGATTCTATACTATGTAATTTTACCGATAAAACATTAAAGCTGATGCTTAAAAAGATCCCTGAATTAACCTATGATCTTATGTTGTTTTATGCCTATGAATTGAATAAGACGGAATCTAAAGTTAAAGCCATTGCACAAATGACAGTTAGAGAAAAAGTTATTGATGCGTTATTATATATAAATAGAAAATTTGGCACAAATCATAAAGGTTTACTAGATTTAAAACTAAGCAGAAAAGAAATCGCGGGTTTTGCTGGTACAACAGATGAGCAGGTTACTAGAACCATATCTGCACTTAAGAAAGAAAATTTAATCTTTGCAATTGGCAAACGTATTGGTATAGTAGACGTAGAGCAGCTTAGAAATGAAATCTCTGAACACAATTATTTTTTAAATAGTTAACATCAAATAACTACAATCCACTCTATATTTTGGTAAATACTAAGTAATTAAAATCTAACGTTATGTTGGTATTTGATTTAGTATTTAGCTCAAATTCTTCGAAATTAATTAATGGTCAACGCCAAAACTTCATATTTAAATACAATAATTATAACTTTTACTTAGATAAATAAGCTTAATCTTTATAGTTAATACTTAGGTAATTAATTTTATCTAAGTATTTTTTTTGATTTATAATGATTTGTAGTTGTGTTGTTTATAATAATAATATGTAAAACTACAGTTTTTGATTTGTTTTAAGGTGGTGCGTGAGCTACGGAAAAAACGTTTTTATACTAGTGTTTTGCATGTGTTGTTTAAAAGTTCGCTTCTATATTTGTCTCATATAAGTATTAATACTTAGATTAACTACAAAATCAACATAGATATGAAGACATTATTATCAAAATCTACATTTATTTTATCACTAGCAGTTTTATTATTTGCTTGTGGCGAAAGTGAAAAAAAAGAAACTGTAGAAAAAGAAATTGCTGAGGTTTCAACAACAAAAACTTTAGAAATTGAAAAGCCACAATTAACCTTTGGTTTTATTAAACTAACAGATATGGCACCTTTGGCAATTGCAAAGGAAAAAGGCTTTTTTGAAGATGAAGGTTTATTCGTTTCAGTTGAAGCGCAGTCTAATTGGAAAAATGTTTTAGATCGTGTTATCGATGGTCAGTTAGATGGATCACATATGTTAGCAGGTCAACCTATTGCTGCAGGAGCAGGTTTTGGTCGTCAAGCTAAATTGGTTACTGCTTTTTCAATGGATTTAAACGGAAATGGTATCACAGTGTCAAATGATGTTTGGTCTAAAATGAAGCCAAATGTTCCTAAAGATTCAGACGGTAAACCAATTCATCCGATTAAAGCAGAAGCGTTAAAGCCTGTTATTGATCAATATAAAACGGATGGTAAAGCATTTAAAATGGGTATGGTATTTCCTGTATCTACACATAATTATGAAATTAGATATTGGTTAGCTGCTGCTGGTATTCATCCAGGAATGTATACTGCTGATAACGTGCAAGGACAAATTGATGCAGAAGTTTTATTATCTGTAACGCCTCCACCACAAATGCCGGCGACCTTAGAAGCAGGTACTATTTTTGGATATTGTGTAGGTGAGCCATGGAATCAGCAAGCTGTTTTCAAAGGAATTGGCGTGCCTGTAGTAACGAATTACGATATCTGGAAAAATAACCCAGAGAAAGTATTTGTAATGACAGAGAAGTTTGTTGAAGAAAATCCAAATACGGCTATAGCTGTTACAAAAGCATTAATAAGAGCAGGAAAATGGTTAGATGAGCCAAGTAATAGAGCAGAGGCGGTAAAGATTTTATCTATGTCCCAGTACGTAGGTGCTGATGAAGCTGTCTTAGCGAATTCAATGACTGGTACTTTTGAATTTGAAAAAGGTGACAAAAGAGATATGCCAGATTTTAATGTATTCTATAAGTATAATGCAACATATCCATTCTATTCAGATGGTATTTGGTTTTTAACTCAAATGAGAAGATGGGGACAAATTCCTGAAGCAAAGTCTGCAGATTGGTATGCTAGTACAATTAAAGATATATACAGACCAGATATCTGGAAAAAAGCCGCAACACTTTTAGTAGAAGAAGGAAACATACCAGCAACAGATATACCTACAACAGATGGTTATAAGCCAGCTACAACAGATTTTATTGATGGTACTATGTATGATGCTAAAGACCCTATTTCGTATATCAATAGCTTTAAAATTGGAAACAAGGATAAGGCAGCACAATAATTAAGATAAGTATTTTTTAAATAATAAGTTATGAAGCAAAGTTTAACATTAGGAAAGGTTACTAAATTTATAGGATTAGGCTTTTTAAGTACTATTAAAGATTTATTTACAGGTAACATAGATAAGGAAGACTTTAAAACCTTACTACGTAAAACTATTGTGCCACTTGCCTCTATTTTATTATTTATTGGGCTTTGGCATATGGGAGCAAAGGCGCTCTATAATAAAGAAGCAGATTTTAAAATTGAAAAAGCTTTAACAGACCAAGGTCAAGCTGCAGCAGATGCTATGGAGGCTTGTATAGCTTCTGGAGATGTAAGTTGTAAGCCAAATACTTTGCCTTCACCATCTCAAGTATGGGATTCTTATAAATCTCTTTTAAGGGATCACAATATTATAGCTGCAGATAAAGCTGCTTTCAAAGAAAAGACAGCCGCTTTAAATGAAAAACGTGTGGCAGATGGATTAGATGAAATTACTTATACAGGAAGACCTTCTTTTGTGGATCAAATATTTAGAAGTTTAAAAACAGTTTTTGCTGGCTTTTTATTGGCTTTATTAATAGCAGTTCCGTTAGGAATTTTTATAGGACTAAGTCCTACTTTAAAAAGTGCGTTTAACTGGTTTATTCAAATTTTTAAACCCGTTTCTCCAGTAGTATGGTATTTACTTGTGTTTATGATTGTAAAAACATTGTTAATAGATTCTAACGAAGATAGTTCTTTTACGATCTCATTCATTAGTGTTGGGTTGTGTTCAATGTGGGCAACTTTAGTTAATACGGCAATGGGAGTTTCTTCTGTAGATAAAGATTACATCAATGTTGCTAAAGTATTGAAATTGGGGTCTTTTCAGAAAATTTTCAAAGTTGTATTGCCTTCATCATTACCTCTAATTTTTACAGGGTTAAAAATCACGTTGTCTGTAGCTTGGATGGTATTAATTGCTATTGAGCTGTTAGCCCAAAGTCCTGGTTTAGGATTATTTGTTTGGGAAGAATTTCAGAATGGAGCAAATGACTCTAATGCAAAAATAATTGTTGCGATGTTTGTCATTGGGATAATTGGTTTCCTATTAGATCGATTGATGTTAACCATACAAAATTGGGTGTCTTTTGATAAAACAGATGCTATTTAATAATATGGAATTGTTTGAATAGTTAATCGTGAAATTGGTTTAACTATTAGCAAATCAACCATTAAACAGAATTAAAATGGCGTACTTAGAATTAAATAATATATATAAAACATACGGTCAAGGTGATACCGAAGCCGAAGTCTTATCTAATATAAATTTATCCATAGAGGAAGGGGAATTTGTTGCCATTGTTGGCTTTACAGGAAGTGGAAAAACAACCTTAGTAAACCTTATAAATGGATTAATAGAACCAACAAAAGGCGAGGTGCTCTTTAAAGGAGAGCCAGTTTCTGGAACAAGTCATGAGCGAGGTGTTATTTTTCAAAATTACTCGTTGTTGCCTTGGTTAACCGTTGGTCAAAATGTTTATATGGCAGTAAAGGAAGCTTTTCCTAAAAAGAGCAAAAAAGAATTGCAAGAGATTGTGGCTGATTATGTAGAAATGGTTAGT
This sequence comes from Winogradskyella sp. 4-2091, assembly GCF_045765065.1. Taxonomy (NCBI): domain Bacteria; kingdom Pseudomonadati; phylum Bacteroidota; class Flavobacteriia; order Flavobacteriales; family Flavobacteriaceae; genus Winogradskyella; species Winogradskyella sp. 4-2091. The sequence continues at coordinate 350,882 of NZ_JBJKOD010000002.1, read as the reverse complement.
CTAACACCAGCAATTAATAAACGCCCAAAGGAATTATCTGGTGGTATGCGTCAGCGTGTTGCGGTTGCGAGAGCATTAGCAATGAAACCAGAAATGATTATTATGGACGAACCTTTAGGAGCATTAGATGCTTTGACAAGAGGTAATTTGCAAGATGAAATTTTAAATATTTGGGGAAAAGAAAAACGAACAGCTTTGTTAATTACCAATGATGTAGATGAAGGCATTTACATGGCAGACCGCATAATTCCATTACGTCCAGGACCAAATGCAACTTTAGGACCAGAATTTAAAATCGATATCGAGCGTCCACGAGATAAAACGGAATTGAATGATAATGCAAACTTCAAGAAAACTCGTAATGCAATCATTGAATATTTAATGGATATTGGTGAGGAAAGAAAATCAGATTCTATTGAAGAAATAATACTACCGGATTTAAGCCCAAAAGATTTTGTTAATCAGTTTAAATATAAAATATTATGAGTACTATAATTGAACAAAACCAGTCTAATATTATTACTGATAATGGTCTTTTTCCTTCTAATGAAGTGATGTTAGATCTAAAAAACCTCAAGAAAGTTTATCCAACTCCAAAAGGGGATTATGTTGTTCTTGAAGATTTAAATCTTCAAATTAGAAAAGAAGAGTTTGTTACTATTATTGGCCATTCAGGTTGTGGTAAAACAACTATGCTTTCAATGATAGCCGGCTTAAATCCTATTTCGGGAGGTCGTATTTCAGTTTTAGGAAAACAGATTAAAGGACCAGGACCAGATAGAGGTGTTATTTTTCAGGCACCAAGTTTAATGCCTTGGATGACGGCTTTACAAAATGTGTTATTAGGAGTGAATCAGGTTTTTCCTCATGCTACAAAAGCACAACGAAATGATATAGCTAAATATTATTTACAGAAGGTAGGACTAGAAGATGCCTTTAATAAAAGAGCTTCAGATCTATCACAAGGTATGCAACAACGTGTTGGCATTGCAAGAGCATTCGCCATAAAACCTAAAGTACTGCTATTAGATGAGCCTTTTGGGATGTTAGATTCTTTAACGCGAGGAGAGCTTCAAGATATTCTGATTGAAATTTGGAACAAGGAAAAAATTACAGCTGTTATGATTACGCACGATGTTGATGAAGCAATTTTCCTAGCAGACAGAGTGGTTATGATGACAAGTGGACCTAAAGCAAAAATTGGAGATATATTAGATATAGAATTTGAAAGACCTAGAACTCGAAAATCAGTCTTAGAGCACGACGATTACTACAAATACAGAAAACACTTAATAGACTTCTTAGAGCACTAATAAGTAAATAACAAAACATTTAATCAGCATTAAATAGGCTATTGAAAAAGAGGATTTTTCAGCAGTACAGGGCGACTACAACCTTAAAACAACCAAAAAATGATACCTAAAAACTCAAAAAATAATTCAAACTTAAAAACAAGAATCATGAAAAAACAATATGCCTTATTAGCCTTTGTAGCATTATTCATACAATTTGCTCAGGCGCAATTTAGTTTAGATGGTCAGTTTAGACCTCGTACAGAATATAGAAACGGATTTGGAAGTTTAATTGCTGATGATGCAGATGCGGGATTCGGAATTTCAACTCGAGTAAGATTAAATGCGGGCTTTAAAACAGACGCTTATAAGTTTTATTTAAGTTTACAAGACGTGATGGTTTGGGGAGAAAACAGACAGCTTTTACCATATGATCAAAATAATTCTTTTGCAATATTTGAAGCATGGGCAGATATTAAATTAGGTGAAGGCTTCTCAACTAAAATTGGTCGTCAAGCCTTGTCTTATGATGATCAACGTATTTTAGGTGGATTAGATTGGGCACAACAAGGAAGAAACCATGATGCAGCTTTACTCAAGTATACTAAAGATAGCTTTAAATTAGATTTTGCTTTAGCTTTCAACCAAGACTATAGTAACCCAACAGGTTTTGTTTCTGCAGGAACATCTTACGATACTACTGGTTTTTTCTCGTATAAAACCATGCAAATGCTACATTTAAGTAAAAAATGGTCTAAATTTTCTGGAAGTTTATTGTTAATGAATAATGGTTTTCAAGAATATGAAGACGACGGAACAACCGCAGATGGAACAAGTAGTTTACAGACGATTGGTACACATTTAAAGTATAATTCAGGGAAATTAGGTGTGGCAGCTAATGCTTACTTACAGGCAGGTCAAAGACAAGGTGAAGTAGATATTAAAGGTGCTCATTTACTGAGTTTAGACTTAACTTATAAATCGTCAGACAAAGTGACTTTTGGAGCTGGTGTTGAGGTTATTAGTGGGAATGATGGCGATGCGGGTGAAACAGGAGCGTTCTTTCCTTTATACGGAACAAACCACAAGTTTAATGGATTTATGGATTATTTCTACGTAGGTAATCATGCAAATTCAATTGGTTTAGTAGATATACATGCGAGTGCAAATTTTAAATTAGGTGAAAAATCTAGTTTATTAGTGAAAGCTTTAAATTTTAGTGGCGAACAAGAGTTGGCAAGTGGAGAAAAATCTTTAGGTACAGAAGTAGATTTGGTATTTAAGCAAAAATTTAAAGGATATGCATTGGTATTGGGATATTCTCAAATGTTTGCTAGTGATGGAATGTATGATTTAAAAGGAGTAACTGAAGATGCCGCAGCAGGAAGTCAAAATTGGGCTTGGGCAATGCTGGTTATTAAGCCTAAGTTTCTTTAATCGATAATTTTTGGATACTGATTTATTTCTGAATTTAGAACTAGTTTTAACTATGTAATAGTTCTTAGTGTTGTTAAAATGGAGTTTTGAATTTAAGCCAAGAATTAAGTTAAACCTTTTGAGAAATCAAGAGGTTTTCTTAATTTACAGTTATTGCTAATGTAACGATTACTGCAAAGTATCGACATATTAAGGTAAACGTAAAATAATGGATATAGTCCCAAATACAATTTCGTCAGAAGACAATGACGCTTTAATAAAAGCGAAAATGAGTATGCACAACTTAAGTTGGGCGATTAGAAATGTAAATAAGGTTGGTAATACCGTTGAAACAGGAATAAAGTTTGTGCCAGAAAAAATTTTATTAAAAGTTCAAAAAATTACGGAATCTGTATTATTGAAAATAGTGAAAGCTAATTTGCTTACAATACAGAAAAACAAAACGTTTAAAAAGCCATCTAAAAACACCTATAAAGGTATTGTTACCAGTACGGGAGCTATAAGTGGTTTTTTTGGTTCATCTACTGGTTTTGGTACTGCTATATTTGCTTCAGAGGTAACTTTAACAACTAAGTTTTTAATGCGAAGTATAATGGATATTGCGCGTAGTGAAGGAGAGGATATTTATACGCTAGAAGGACAAATGGCTTGTTTGCAAGTCTTTGCCTTAGGTGGTGGTTCTAAAAATGATGATGATTTAGAGGCAAGTTATTATACGACTAGATTAGCTTTAAATTCTACCATAAATAATGTTTCTGCTTCAGGTATTAAAATCACACTAGATAGTTTAGCAAAAGGCGCTGGCATTTTAGGGTCAAATGCTATAGGGAACTTTTTATCTAGTATTGCCACGCGTCTTAGTTTACTTATAAGTGAAAAGTTTTTAGCGCAAGCTGTTCCTGTTATTGGAGCCATAGGTGGAGGCGGATTGAATTATGTATTTGTGGATCATTTTCAGAACATGGCAACTGCTCACTTTACCATAAGACGTTTAGAAAGAAAATATGGCGAAGCAAAAATTAAGGAAGTGTTTCAAGATATTAAAATTTAAAATATTAATTTTCAAACAATTAAATATTTTTTTGTTCTTACCTATAATAAATATTTTGAATTTGTGTTTAAGTATTGATTAAACATGAAGTTTCTTTAAATTTGAAATTATAAGCGTAGAAATTATTGAAAAGTAATTGCTATTAGTAGTGTTTTGGGTAAAAAATTAATATTATATTTGCGTGAAATACCACGGAAAATGTAAGTATCTTCCCTAAAACAGCTTCATTTTTTGGTATTTCATCGAGAATAATTACCATTCAAAGATGTTTTTTAGTTAAATTAATTTTGTAAACTGAATAATTTTAATACTTTTACACCATTAAATAATAGAATGCAAAACAAAAATATGTTAGCCTCTGTCTTAGTTTTTTTTGTAGGTTTCGCATCTATGGCGCAAAGCACTGCACCACCACCACCTATTCCACCACCACCACCAGGTTTACCTATTGATAATGGTATTATCGTTTTATTTGTTTTAGCTCTTGGTTTTGGTGCTTACAAAGCGTACACGGTATCTAAAAAAACAGCTTAGTTTCTTAGGTCGTTAAGTCGTTTTACGTATTTCCCAATAACATCAAATTCTAAGTTTACATTATTACCAATTTTTAAGGATTTAAAAGTGGTATGATTATACGTGTAAGGAATAATAGCAACAGAAAACTGGTTGGTTTTAGAATTAACAACAGTTAAACTTACGCCATTTATAGTGATAGAACCTTTTTCTATAGTTATATTATTAAGTGCTTGGTCGTATTCAAAAGTATATTCCCAACTTCCATCATTTTCATTAACACTTATACATTTGGCAGTTTGATCTACATGACCTTGAACAATATGGCCATCTAAGCGATCACCAAGCTTCATTGCACGTTCAAGATTAATATATTCGTCATTTTTTAAATGCCCTAAATTCGTTTTATCTAAAGTTTCCTTAATTGCCGTAACCGTATATTGATCTCCATCAATTTTAACAACCGTTAAACAAACACCATTATGTGCTACGCTTTGATCTATTTTTAATTCACCAGTAATTGAGGATTGTACAGTGATATGAAGATTTCCACTGTCTTTCTTTAATGTTTTAATGATACCTAAATTTTCTATAATCCCTGTGAACATAAATTGTACTTTATTTAGTTTAAATTTGCAGCAACAAAGTTAATCCCATTTTACGAGAAAACGTTGTATCTAAAAGAAAACGCATCTTATAGATTATAATTTTGTTAATTTCTATAAATATTTAGTACATAATATATGAAGCAAATAGAATCAGTAATTGTAGGTATTTCAGTAGGAGACCTCAATGGTATTGGTCCAGAGATTATTATAAAAGCTTACGAAGACCCAAGAACATTAGAGCTTAGTACGCCAGTGATTTTCGCGTCAGGTAAAATTATGCAGTTTTTTAAAAGTCATTTTAAGAGTAAAATAAATTTTTTCAATATAGATTCTCCTGATAAAGTTGCTGCAGGTAAAGTGAATGTAGTTAATGTTTGGGACGAACCAGTTAAAATAGATTTTGGTAAAGAAGATAAAAAAATTGGAGAATATGCAATTAAATCTTTAGAGGCTGCAACTAACGCTTTAAAAGATGGTTTAATAGATGTATTGGTAACTGCTCCTATAAATAAACACAACATACAATCCGAAAAATTTAATTTTCCTGGCCATACAGATTATTTAGCAAAAGCTTTAAACGGAAAAAGTTTAATGTTTATGGTGTCAAATGATCTTAGAGTAGGTCTTTTAACTGATCATGTTCCACTTAAAGAAGCAAGTGAAAAAATCACGAAAGAATTAATAAACGAAAAAATAAATACGGTTTCAAAATCTTTGAAACAAGATTTCGGAATTAGAAAACCAAAAATAGCAGTACTGGCTATAAATCCTCACGCAGGTGATAATGGTGTCATAGGAGATGAAGATGATAAAATTTTAAAACCAGCATTAGAGAAAATTAAGTCAGAAGGCAATTTAGTTTATGGACCATATTCAGCAGATAGCTTTTTCGGATCTAATACCTACAAGAAATTTGATGCAATTTTAGCGTCATATCATGATCAAGGTTTAATTCCATTTAAAACAATAGCCTTTGGAGAAGGTGTAAATTACACAGCAGGCTTAAATAAAGTAAGAACATCACCAGATCACGGAACAGCATATGAAATAGCAGGAAAAGGGATTGCAGATGAAGGTTCATTGAAGCATGCCATTAATACTGCAATACAAATTTTTAGGAGTCGTAAAGAGTATGATCAGTTCAGTAAAAACCCGTTAAAAAAGCAGTCGAGATAGTTATAAACAAAATTTGTTGATATCTAGGCTTTAAATAATTAAAATTTTATATATTTGCAGGCTCAAATTGAGAGTGATGATGAAGGCATTAAAATCTTATACAATACCTTTTGTAGGTTTAAAAATAGGAGAGCATCATTTTGATTATCAAATTGATAACACGTTCTTTAAGCATTTTGAATACGACGAATTCAACGCAGTTGATGTTAAAATTGACCTTAAATTCGAAAAAAAATCAACATTATTGGAGTTGTATTTTTCGGCTAAAGGTACAATTAATCTTAATTGTGATGTTACAAACGAACCTTATAACCAAGCAATTGATGACAATTTTAAACTAGTTGTTAAGTTTGGAAATGAGTATAACAATGATAATGAAGATATATTAATCGTACCACATGGAGAATATGAAATAAATGTGGCTCAGTATATATATGAACTTATTATTTTGGCGGTTCCTATAAAACGAATTCATCCAGGTATAGAAGATGGCACATTGCAATCAGATATACTTTCAAAATTAGAAGAATTAAGTCCTAAACAGGATAATGAAACAAAATCATCTGAGGAAATTGATCCTCGTTGGAATAATTTAAAAAAACTATTAACGGATAAATAACATTTAAAATGGCACATCCAAAGCGTAAAATATCGAAAACAAGAAGAGATAAAAGAAGAACACATTATAAAGCTTCTGTACCTCAAATAGCAACTTGCCCAACAACTGGTGAGCCACACTTATACCATAGAGCACACTGGCACGAAGGTAAATTATATTACAGAGGTCAAATATTAATTGACAAATCTGTTGAAGAAGAAAACGTAGCATAAGTATTATGCATGCATACAAGAAAACGCTCCATTGGGAGCGTTTTTTTTGTTATTATTTTTTCAATAGCGCAAAAACCACTTAATTTGCGTTATTATTTGCTATAAATCGATAAAAATTGAATAAAACAGATCAAATTTTGTCAATTTTCTATACTTTTAATTTTCTAAATCCTAACAATGAGTAAAATCACAGCGGCAATTACAGCAGTCGGAGGCTATGTACCAGAATATGTTTTATCGAACAAAGTTCTTGAAACAATGGTAGAAACTAATGACGAATGGATTACTACAAGAACTGGTATTAAAGAACGTAGAATTCTTAAAGAAGAAGGAAAAGGGACTTCCTTTTTAGCTATTAAGGCAGCAGAAGATTTAATACAGAAAAAAGGATTAGATCCTAAAGAGATTGACTTAGTAATTGTATGTACAGCAACTCCAGATATGAAAGCTGCTGCTACTGCATCGTATACAGCAACTCAAATAGGAGCCGTTAATGCATTTTCTTACGATTTAGAAGCAGCGTGTTCGAGTTTTTTATTCGGTATGTCAACGGCATCTGCCTACATTGAGTCTGGTAGATATAAAAAAATTCTTCTTATTGGTGCAGACAAAAATTCTTCATTTATTAATTATGAAGATAGAGCAACATGTATCATCTTTGGTGATGGAGCAGGCGCAGTTCTGTTTGAACCTAACGAAGAAGGTTTAGGGTTGCAAGATGAACTACTAAGAAGTAATGGTGAAGGAAGAGATTTTCTTCAGGCAACTTATGGAGGTTCTTCATACCCAATAAACGAAAATACATTCAAAGAAGGAAAACATTATATTTTTCAAGATGGAAAAACGGTTTTTAAAAATGCTGTTTTTAATATGGCAGATGTAGCAGAAAAAATAATGAAAAGAAATCATCTTACAAACGATGATATCGAGTGGTTGGCAGCACATCAAGCTAATAAACGTATTATTGATGCAACTGCGAATAGAATAAATTTAGAAGAAGAAAAAGTAATGATGAATATTCAGAAGTACGGTAATACTACGTCTGCAACATTACCATTATTATTATTTGATTACGAATCACAACTTAAAAAAGGTGATAATATTATATTTGCTGCTTTTGGTGGCGGATTTACTTGGGGCTCAATTTATTTTAAATGGGCTTATAATTCCTAAACAATTAACTAACTAAAAATATCTAAAAACTATGGATATAAAAGAAATACAAAACTTAATTAGGTTTGTAGCTAAATCGGGTGCAAGTGAAGTTAAGTTAGAAATGGATGATGTAAAAATTACCATTAGAACAGGTTCAGATGACACTACAATTGTGCAGCAAGTACCTATGCAAGCTGCTCCTGTTTTACAACAACAAATACCAGTACAACAGGCTGCACCAGCTCAAGAAGTTCCTGCTGCTGCACCAGTAGCAACAGAAGATTCTAAATATATTACTATAAAGTCGCCAATTATTGGTACTTTTTATCGCAAGCCATCTCCAGACAAGCCTGTTTTTGTAGAAGTTGGTACAGATATTAAAGAAGGTGACGTTCTTTGTGTTATTGAAGCTATGAAGTTATTCAATGAGATAGAGTCTGAAGTATCAGGAAAAATTGTAAAAGTTTTAGTGGATGATTCATCACCAGTAGAATTTGATCAGCCATTATTCTTAGTTGATCCTTCATAAATTTTAGGTTTAGAAGTTTTAGTATACGTTTAAATAGACATATTTAAGCATTTGTTGCTAAACAATAAACTCTTAAACTCAAAAGACATGTTTAAAAAAATACTAATTGCCAATAGAGGTGAAATAGCTCTTAGAGTTATTAGAACCTGTAAAGAAATGGGTATCCGTACTGTTGCAGTTTATTCTACGGCAGATGCAGAAAGTCTTCATGTTAAATTTGCAGACGAAGCTGTTTGTATAGGGCCTCCTTCTAGTACAGATTCTTACCTTAAAATATCAAATATTATTGCCGCTGCAGAAATTACAAATGCAGACGCTATTCATCCTGGTTATGGGTTTTTATCTGAAAATGCAAAATTCTCAAAAATTTGTGAAGAGCATGGAATAAAATTCATTGGAGCATCTGAAGAGATGATTGATCGAATGGGTGATAAAGCCAATGCAAAAGCAACAATGAAAGCAGCTGGTGTACCATGTGTTCCCGGAAGTGAAGGTGTTATTCAATCTTATGAAGAATGTGTAATCCTTGCAGAAGAAACCGGTTATCCAGTAATGTTAAAAGCATCAGCAGGTGGTGGTGGAAAAGGTATGCGTGCCGTTTGGAAACCAGAAGATTTACAAAATGCGTGGGAATCTGCAAGATCAGAATCTAAAGCAGCATTTGGAAATGACGATATGTATATGGAGAAGCTTATTGAAGAGCCTAGACATATAGAAATCCAAATTGTAGGTGATTCTCGTGGAAAAGCTTGTCATTTATCTGAACGTGATTGCTCAATTCAAAGACGTCATCAAAAATTAACGGAAGAAGTACCTTCTCCGTTTATGACAGATAAATTGAGAACTAAAATGGGTAAAGCGGCTGTAAAAGCTGCCGAATTTATAAAATATGAAGGTGCTGGTACAGTTGAGTTTCTTGTAGACAAACATAGAAACTTCTATTTCATGGAAATGAATACACGTATCCAAGTAGAACATCCAATTACAGAGCAAGTTATTGATTTCGATTTAATTCGTGAGCAAATATTAGTTGCAGCAGGTGTGCCAATTTCTGGTAAAAATTACTTACCACAATTACACTCTATAGAATGTAGAATAAATGCAGAAGATCCGTTTAACGATTTTAGACCTTCTCCAGGAAAAATTACCACACTACACGCACCAGGTGGTCATGGAGTTAGATTAGATACACATGTTTATGCAGGATATAGCATACCACCAAATTATGACTCTATGATTGCGAAACTTATTACAACAGCTCAAACGAGAGAAGAAGCTATTAATAAGATGAAACGTGCTTTAGATGAATTTGTAATAGAAGGTATAAAAACAACCATTCCTTTTCACAGGCAATTAATGGATCATCCAGATTATATAGCTGGTAATTATACCACTAAATTTATGGAAGATTTTAAGTTGCAAGATGCAATTGAAGACTAAAAATAAGCCCAAACTGAATAAGTTTGGGTTTTTTATTTAAGCCCTTTACTTATTAAAAAAACGGCTTCAATTGAATGAGATTTAGGCATTTTTTGATAATCGAATAAATACAATTAACTTTAAGGATTGTAAAAAAATATAACTATGAATAAAATTTACGTAATTAAAACAACACTATTGTGTGTATTGTTTTTCTCTATGTCTGTTAATGCTCAGAATTCTAACGAATTATGGTCAAGCGTTAGTGAAGACAAAGCAATGCAATCTGAGCAAGTTTTTAGAAAGATTACATTAAAGACTGAAAAGTTCTTCAAATTAAATCTGGATGAATTAAAGTTAACATTGCAAAATGTTGGTAACAGGCAACAAAAAGGAAATACAATAATTGGTTTTCCAAACTCTAATGGAGAACTTAAAAATTATAGAGTATTTGAAACACCTATGATGGAGTCAGAGCTTCAGGCAGAATATCCTAATACCAGAACATATGCTGGTCAAGGAATTGATAATCCTTCAGAGATTATTAGATTTAGTATAACATCTAAAGGATTTCATGCTATGTTTTTAAATACAGCGAATGGAACACAATTTATTGACCCATTTTCAGCGGATGGAAATATTTATACTGTCTATTCTAGACAAAATCTTGAAGAGTTAAATTCAGATTTTGAATGTGGTGTTATTGACGATGAAAGATTGTATAATACAGAAGCTACATCTTTAGCCAAAAATGCTGATGATGGTATGTTAAGAAATTACAGACTTGCTGTAGCTTGTACAGGAGAATACACTGCATTTCATGGCGGCACTGTAGCCGATGCTATGGCTGCAATTGTGGTAACAATTAATAGAGTTAATGGTGTTTATGAAAGAGATTTATCTATTACCATGACGTTAGTTTCTAATAACACTAGTATAATCTATACAGATGGTAGTACAGACCCATTTAGTAATGATAGTACTAACGCTTTAATTAATCAAAGTCAAACTCAAATTAGTAACACTATTGGTTCTGGAAATTATGATGTAGGACACACGTTTAGTACAGGAGCTGGTGGATTAGCAGGTTTAGGCGTTACTTGTAATAACAATAACAAGGCAAGAGGAGTAACTGGTGTTAATCAGCCTGTTGGTGATTCTTTTGATATTGATTACGTAGCTCATGAATTAGGCCATCAATTTGGTGCGCCACACACTTTTAATGGATCTGTTGGTAGTTGTGCTGGAGGTAACAGATCTGCCTCTAATGCTTATGAACCAGGGAGCGGATCTACAATTATGGCATATGCTGGTATTTGCGGATCAGATAATGTACAAATAGGTAGTGATGATTATTTTCATCAGAATAGTATTTTTAGAATATGGAATCACGTCACAGGTACAGGTTCTTGTCCTGTAAATAGAACAGCAACAGGGAACTCAGAACCAATAGCTAATGCAGGTTCAAATTATACTATTCCTCAAGGTACACCATATAAATTAGATGGTAGCGCTTCAACTGATGTAGATGGAACAGCTTCTTTAACTTACACTTGGGAACAATATGATTTAGGATCAGCAGGTGTGCCAACAGAAACAACGACTACTGGACCATTAGTAAGAACTTTTCCTGGGACATCAAATCCTACACGTTATATTCCAAGACTTTCAGATATTATAACTGATGGAGGTGTATCTACAGATTGGGAAAAATTAGCCGCAGTAAATAGAAACTTAAATTTTGTTTTAACCGTTAGAGATAATGATGCAAGTGGAGGACAAACAGATTCTGATAATATGACTGCAACAGTGACAACATCTGCTGGGCCTTTTACTGTGACGTCTCAGAACTCAAGTGGAATTTCTTGGGAAATTGGTACGTCTCAAACCGTAACTTGGGATGTTTCTGGTACTACAGCAAATGGAGTTAATGAAGCAAATGTTAATATATTACTATCAACAGATGGTGGTTTAAATTTTGATACTGTTTTAGCAAGTAATACGCCAAACGATGGCTCGCAAAATATTACGGTACCAAATGTATCTTCTTCTAACTGTAGAATTATGGTTGAGGCTGCAAACGGCATTTTTTTTAACGTGAATAGCAATAGTATTGCTATAGGCGTAGATATAATTTGTACAACTTTTGCGTCTGGTGCTTTAACTTTAGCTATACCAGATGGTGCAGGTGCTAACTCGGCAGGAACTGCTGTAGGTAATACAATTAACGTTTCAGATTCTGGTACAATATCAGATTTAAGAGTATCCGTAGATATTACACATTCTTATATTGGTGATTTGTTATTACAATTACAACATCCTGACGGTGTAAATTTTGTAAATATTTGGAATAGAAATTGTAACACAACAGGTTTTGGAGATATTGACATAACGTTTAAGGATGGAGAACCGGCAATTACTTGTGCTAGCCCAACTGTTGGTTTAGCAGCTCCAGAAAATGCTTTAAGCAGTTTTAATGGCTTAGATATGAATGGCGATTGGACACTTGTTTTGGTTGATTTCTTTAATGGTGATACAGGTACTTTAAACAATTGGTCAATGGAATTCTGTACAGAATCTTTAAGTGTGGTAGAAAATGAATTAGACAATTTAAGCATATATCCAAATCCAAATAATGGAGAATTCAATATAGGGTTTAATCCTACTTCTGGAGACGCTATTTCAATAGATGTTTATGATATTAGAGGCCGTTCTATTTATAAAAATGTTTATGATAATACAGGTCGTTTTGAGGAAACTATTCAACTTAGTAATGCTCAGGCTGGCGTTTATATGCTAATGATTTCTGACGGTTCACAAAAAGTGACCAAGAAAATTATAGTAGAATAAAATTATTATGTATACTTTAAAAGCTCCTAATTTTAGGAGCTTTTTTTATGGAAAATAATGTCGTTATGAATTTATCGTATTGGGAAACAAAAACGTGGCTAACTAACATTGATTTTACAATTGTTGGTAGTGGCATTGTAGGTCTAAATTGTGCTTTACAATTAAAACAGCGTTTTCCTAAATCAAAGATTTTAATTCTTGAAAAAGGAATTCTTCCACAAGGCGCAAGTACCAAAAATGCAGGTTTTGCTTGTTTTGGTAGCCTAAGCGAGATTATTGATGATTTACAATCTCATTCGAAAGAAGAGGTTTTAGAATTGATTAAAAAACGAATAAATGGACTTCAAATTCTTCGTGAAAATTTAGGAGATAAAACAATTGATTATCAGAATTTAGGTGGTTACGAATTATTCTTAGAATTAGACAAAACACTTTATGATACTTGTAAAAGTGAGCAAAGCGCCATTAATAAACTTTTGTTCCCAATTTATAATGCGAATGTGTTTTTGTTTAAAGACAATGATTTTGGCTTTAAAAATATAAAATCAGACTATTGTTTTAATCCATTTGAAGGACAAATTGATACCGGAAAAATGATGAGTGCTTTATTGAAAAAAGTGCAGTCTTTGGGCATAAAAATTCTGAATAACATAACGGTTGAATCTTATGCTGAAGATGTCAATGCAGTAACAATAAAAACGAACCAATTTGAATTAAAAAGCAAGAATTTATGTATTGCAACCAATGGGTTCGCTAGGCATCTTAATTTAGAAAAAGTGCAACCAGCAAGAGCACAAGTTTTAATCACAAAACCTATAGATAATTTACATATTAAAGGTACGTTTCATTTGGACCAAGGTTACTATTACTTTAGAAATATAGATAATAGAGTATTACTTGGTGGTGGACGACACTTAGATTTTAAAACAGAAGAAACCACTGTATTTGCGCAAACAGAAATTATTCAAAATAAGCTTGAAGACTTATTAAAAACAACTATTTTGCCAACTACAAATTTTGAAATTGACTATAGATGGTCTGGCATTATGGGTGTTGGAAAACAAAAAAATCCTATTGTACAACAACTATCTAATCATGTGTTTTGCGGCGTGCGTTTAGGAGGTATGGGAATTGCGATTGGTAGTTTAGTAGGTAAGGAATTAGCAGATTTAGCATAATTAATGGTAATGAAATTATTAAAACGACTATTTAGATTTATTTTTAAAATTCTTATTTGGTTGGTTATCTGTTCTATTGGATTGGTTTTTTTATTTAAATGGGTTGCTGTACCAGTAACTCCTTTAATGATAATTCGTAATGTTAAAAAAACGGATGTAAACGATAAAGGTTGGGAGCATAAATGGGTTTCAATTGAAGCGATTTCAACTAATTTACAAAAAGCCGTCATCTGTAGCGAAGATCAGTTCTTTTTAAAGCACAATGGATTCGATTTTAAAGCTATTGAGAAAGCTTACGAGAATAATAAAAAAGGCAAAAGACTTAAAGGTGCAAGTACCATCTCTCAACAAACTGCTAAAAATGTATTTCTATGGCCTAATAGAAGTTGGTTGCGTAAAGGATTGGAGACTTATTTTACATTTTTAATTGAATTAATCTGGACAAAAGAACGCATTATGGAAGTCTACCTAAATAGTATAGAAATGGGTCCAGGTATTTATGGAGCAGAAGCAGCCGCTCAGTATTGGTTTAAAAAATCAGCTTCGAATTTATCTAAATATGAGGCGGCAGCTATTGCTTCAGTTTTGCCAAGTCCTTTACGATATAAAGCAAATCCGGCAACAACATATATAGAAAGTAGAAAATCTTGGATTGTAAAACAAATGGGATATTTCGGAGTTTTAAAGTATTCAAAATCTAAAGAGAAACAGAAATAAAGTGTAAAGTTTAAGTATGCTTGTAACGAGATGGCCATTTCTTAGACATATTAGTGATTATTATTCGGTTTAGTCTTAAAGCCCTTGTAATTATTACTATTTTTGAAATCAGTTTTGTCCTGTAATACAATTTTAGCCCATTAAAATCGAGACCTTAGCATGAAAAGATTTTTCAATTTCTTTATAATTATAGTAAGCTTAACCCAGTTTTCGAGTTGTTTTGAAATTCTCGAAGAAATTAAATTAAATGCAGATGGAAGTGGCGAAATGCTGGTAACATTTAATTTAAGTAAAAGTAAATCTAAAATTGCATCCATAATGCTTTTGGATAGTGTTAATGGTTACAAAGTGCCTTCAAAAGAAGATATAGGTTTGGCTTTAAAAGAGGCAAAAAGTCACCTTAAAACTATAGAGGGTATTTCTAACATAAAGACGACTTCAGACTTTGATAATTATATTTTTACTATTTCATGTGATTTTAGCTCTACAGCTAATTTAGATGCTGTGTTTAAAGACTTAATTAGTAAGCACAACAAAAAGAGTAAAACAAATTTTAATACCACCAATTTCTCCTATAGTGCTAACAGTTTTAAACGCACATTTTCTTATGATGAGAGTGTTAAAAGAAGCTTTTATAAATTAAAGAGTGAGGATCGTGAAATTTTTGACGATGCTAACTATACAAGTATTTACAGGTTTGAGAATGATGTAGAACAAGTCTCTAATTCAAATGCAAAAGTATCTCCTAATAAAAAAGCCGTCTTCTTAAAAGTAGATTTAATGTCTTTAATCTTAGGAGAAAAAAACATTACAAATTCAATTCAATTATCTAAATAATAAAACTACCCAATCCAACTTATCACATGAAAAAAATATTACTATTTACCTATCTATTCTGTATTACATTAACTATTGGCGCACAAGATTTAATATCTAAAATACCAAAGGATGCTAAAGCAGTTATTGCTATAAAAGGAAAAAATGTAACTGATTTAGTCTCTGTAGCTGAGTTTGAAAATTCAAAAATTGGAAAAGTTTTCCTGAAAGAAATGATTAAAGAAACTGACGGACAAGTATCTAACCTAAATGAATTAGGGTTCGATTTAAAACGTAGTTTTTATTACTTTATGACGTCTGATTCTTTGAGTTTAAAACATAATTTTTTAGTACCTCTAAAGGATAAATCTGGTTTTGAAAAATTAATGCCAGAACGAGAAAAGAAGAATGTAATTACAGAAGGGGATTTGTCTTATTTTGTAGATTCTTATGACAATATGGTAATGATGTGGAATGATAATGTATTGCTATTTACATTATCTCAAGAAACATACACCAACGATTATTATGGTTATAACGATTACAGCATAGAAGAAGCTGTAGTAGAAGACGTGGTAGATGAAGCATATTCTTATCCAGTAATGGAGTTTGCAGAAAATCATCATGATTTTGGAGTCATTTCTCAAGGAAGCGAAGTTTCTCATTCCTTTAAATTCACAAACACAGGTGATGCAGATTTAGTTATCACAGATGCAAGAGCTAGTTGTGGTTGTACTGTACCAGAGTATCCAGTTACTGCTATGAGTCCTGGTGAATCTGGTGAAATTATAGTTAAGTTTAATAGTAAAAGCAGATCGGGTTCTCAATACAAAACCATAACCTTAACAACCAATGCAGAAAATGGTGTTGAGAAGCTAACTATAGATTCTTTTGTAAGTGATGACGAAACGGTTATAGAAGAAACAGAAGTTGAAGAAATCGTTATGGAATCTGCTGAAGTAGAAATAGAAGAAACGGTTATAGAATCAACGGAATACGAGCCGTCTTCTTATAATGATGATTATTACGAGAATTTAAGGAAGGAGAGAGAAGCCAAAAAATTAATAAGCGATAAAGCTTTAATTGCCTATGCAAAAGCAACAATGCAAGCAAATTATGCTAATGGTTCTATTTTAAAAAATACAAAATATGTAAAAGCAGTTGGCAATGGTAAAGATGAAGCTACAGCTTGGATTGGTGATCTTAGTTCTATTTATTCAGATATATTACAACAAGCTTCTTATGGTTTAGGTTCGGATTATTTAGGATTATACAATGGTTTTCAAAAGTTTTATGGAGATATGTCTCTTAGCTCTAAGCTTAATTTTGAGAAAAATCATGTGTCTCTAAAAACAAATTATACCATGAATAATGAAATGGCCAAATACACAGAGGCTATGTATAATGGTAAAATGAATTCTAACTTTTTTAAATACTTTAATGAAGATAAAATGTTAGGATATTTTTCTGTGAATATGAGTACAAAAGGCATTTTAGAAGCTTATCCGGAGATGATGAGCAAAATGTTTGAAGGTTATGACGATAACGAAGTTGCAGAATTTTTGCCAATTGGTATGGACATTTTATCCTTATTATTAGATGAAGAAGGTGCGGCAAAAATATTAAGAGGCGATATGCTTTTCGTTCTTACAGAAATGAAAGAAAGAGAATTAACATATACAACTTATGAGTACGATGAAAACTATGAAAGAGAAGAAGTAACTAAAACTAAAAAGGAAACATTACCAGGTTTTTTAATGATGGTAACGTCTTCTGAAGGTGATTTGTTTCATAAATTAATGAAAATAGCAGTAAAGGAAAGTAGAGGCGAAGTTACTTTAAATGCTAACGGAATTTACCAGCTAAATACAAATGAATTACCTTTTGCTTTAAATGTAATGTTTAAGGATGATGCTATTCTTTTAGGAACATCTTTTGAAGATATGGTTGCAATTAAAACCGGAAAATTCGATAGTAAAGTGAGCGGGAAACATAAAAGCCTAATTAAAAAGAACTCTAGTGCAATCTATGTAAATGGTAAAGAAATCGCAGCTACATTTCCAAGAGAAATTATGCCTAATGATTTTAAAGAAAGAATAGATTTTATTGCAGAAAACACAGAAGATGTCATTTTTAAAACAGGAAAAGTTAAGAATAACGCTATGGAAGGTGAGATGATTTTAAACACACCAGAAAAAGGAAATAGCAACAGTTTAGCCTATTTTTTAAATATGATTAATGCGTTAATGGATTAATTTTTAAACTCAAATACTTTTGAAAAAATTCCTAAAAATAACCCTATCAATACTTCTATTAGTATTGTTAGGGTATTTTGGTTATACCCATTTTAAGAAAACATCTGTTTTACTAAATGTTATCCATAAAGATGCAGAAACTGTTATAAAAGTTGGCGTACATAACATTACAAAAACACTAGTTTTAGATGCCTTAACATCGCCAAGTTATTATTGGGAAAACACAAAATCATACAAAGACAAGGATAAAGACGATTCAAAAAAAGATGACGATATAGGTGTAGACATACAGCCATATTCAATAGCCTTTTATACCATTAAAAGTATTGATAACACCTTTTTTACCACGTTTAAAATTGAAGATTCAGAGGCTTTTGAAAAGTATATAACAAAATATGCTAAAGAAAAATCTAGTACCATTACAAGTGACGAAAAAGGTTATAAAACACTAGTTTTAGAAAAGTCTAAACTGATTTTAGCTTGGAACTCAGAAAAAATTGCCACAGCTTTAACTTTAGATACACCTTTACATAAATTAGAAACAGTTTTTGAAGACGTCCTCTTAAAAGATAAATTCATCACAGACAAGAATCATAGTCTTATTCAGAAATTAAGTGATGCAACAGACCATATTGTGTTTGTAAATAAAGAAAGTTTAATAACCTTAAATTTTGAAGATAACAAAGCCGTAATAGGCGGCGATATTTTCACAAAGGATACAGATGCTTATAAAACTAACAATTCATATTCTGGTTTAAAAGACGCTTCATTAGAGTTATATTTTGATGCTAATTTTAACAAGGAGGAACATAAATCCTCATTGACAAATCGACTAAAAAACCTGTCATTTTTTACTAAAAACAATTTAGAGGTGTCTCAATTAGTAAACAAATCAAATGGAGTTTTTAGTTTAGGAATTAAAGGAAGAACACTTCAAAACGATACTATTATAAGTTACAAGTATGATGATAATTTTGAAAAAATAGAAGTAAAAAAACTACAAGAAAAAGAAGTGCCAAAAATTGCGATTGACTTAGGGATTCAGAAAAATGAAAGTCTAAATACATATCTTATAAATCAAGGTGCAATAGTAAATAGCGTTTTATTAAGTATACCTTACTACACCTTTTATGCAGAAGAGCGAGATAGCAAAATGTATTTTAATACCGCAAAATCGCATGTTGATACTAATGAAACAAACAGCTCTAGTTTTTTTAAATTTAATACGAATTTTAATCGATTGCAAGATGATATTCAAATACCAAGAGCCAACGAACTATTTTCTTTATTAGATGTTTTAAATATAGAAGCAAGCCAAGTAAAAGGTACTAACCAGATTAAAATAAAGGGAAACCTTTCAGGTAAAAATGAGGATATAAACATTGTTTCCCAAATTTTCTTTGGACTCCAAAAAAAGGAAACGGAAGACATTCTAAATAGTGATAATATTTAATTTTGAAATAACACTTTATAACCCAATGCGACATCATAATGACAAAGAACGTTAAACAAGATTTATACAATCAATGCCACGCTTTTATAGATGCTCGTTTTGAAGCTATCAGTAATACGATAACTGAAATTCAAATTTCTCTAACGTCCGAAACCAAAAGTAGTGCTGGTGATAAGCATGAAACTGGAAGAGCCATGTTGCAATTAGAACGCGAAAAAGCAGGTCATCAATTAGCAGAAATTGAAAAGCAAAAACAAATCCTTCAAAAAATAAATGTCGAAGCTAAACACCAAAAAGTAGCATTAGGTTCTGTAATAAAAACAACACAAGCCAATTATTTTATTGCTGTAAGTGCAGGTGAATTAATTGTGGATAATACAAAGTATTTTGCCATTTCTGCCGCAACGCCAATTGCAAAATTGTTATTGTCTAAAGGTGTTGATGATGCTATGGTTTTTAGAGGGAATGAATTTAAGGTAGTAGAGGTTTTTTAAAATTAAAAAGCAGACCAACCGAAGTCAGCCCACTTTTTCCCTTTCTAAGGTTAAATTGTAGACCTTGCAGTCCCGAAAGCTTTCGATATTGAAAACTAGCAGGTCTTATTTTTAAAGATTAATTTCTCTTTTTTGAGTTTCTACGTTTCTCTCGCCTAATCTTCCAAGGTGCATTTTTCTGCCAATCGCCAGCCATAATGCAACCATAAGGCACTACTTCATCAATGACTTTTCCTAGATTAAATTCGTCCATTTGTTGTCTAACCGCTTTGGCGTTTTTATAAGCAGATGGCAACTCAGTAATATCAATTTCTTTTGAAAAAAATCTAATATCTAATCCACGTGTTTCTTCTTTAAAGATTTGCATGGTTGTACCTGTTTTGCTTTTTCTATGCTGTGTTCTACTCACGTTTCTTCCTGCGCCATGTGGTGCAAAACCTAAATTAGTAGTTGTGGTGTTTCCTTCAACAATTAATACAGGTTCAGACATGTTTAACGGAATCAATCTTGGTCCTGTAATATCTGGCATAAACTTAGCATCTAAAGGTGTTGCGCCTTTAGCATGGTAAAATAAATCGCCATCCTTAAAGACAAAGTTATGTTCGTTCCAGTATCTGTTTTCAATTTTAATTTCTAAATTTTCAGCTACTGAATTATGCAATACTTCGTGATTGGTTTTTGTCCAATCTCTTATAATCTGCAAGGCATCCCAATACGCTTGTCCTTCTTCGGTTTCAAACGGAATCCAAGCATTTTGCTTTTTCGTATCTGGAGATAATTCTTTTCTGAAACGTTCGGCAATTTTCATGCCTTTGGTGTACAGTCTTGCTCCAGGACCTCTTGAACCATGATGGGTTACCAACATGGTGTTTCCTGTTTTTTTAGAGGTTCCAACAAACAAGAAATGATTACCATCGCCTTGTGTTCCTAAATGAGACCTTGCGATTTGAAGCATGTTCCCATCATTCAAAAAAAAGTTAGATTCAAAAGCGTCTAATAATTCCTTTGGAAATCTAAATTGTGAATCTCTATCGCGTCCACCAGGACCAAAATGTGTTATAGCATGTGCTGCATCTAAAATGTCTTTTGGTTCTGCTTTCCCGAAATCGGTTAGCATTACCGAACAGCAAATATCTGCACTATGCATTCCTGGATGAATGGCGTTTTTGGCCACTGCAACACCTCCAACTGGAATTGTTCCATCTGGCCCAGCAGGACAAGCATCTGGCATAATAGCACCATCTACTAATGTTGGTGTTTTCATTAAGGTTTGCATGGAATTAATCACTTTATCAACATTGTCTTTTTCTTCTTCGTTTTCTGCTTTAATGTTGATTGAAAATTCAATTGGCGTTTTATGTAATTCTATTGGGTCTGGCGATTTAAATTGCGCTAAGTATGTGTTTAAGGCGTCGCCTTCTAATTCATTTTTGTTGATATGAGTTAAGGCGTCTTTCATCCATTTGCCTTGTCTGTAACCTAAGGCTAATAAATCTTGACCGGTTAATTTTGTATTTGTTTTCATTTTTATTGTTTTGTCATTCTGAACTTGTTTCAGAATCTATTTTAATAACACTACAAATATTATAGTGTATTGCGCATTGTTTTTGCGTAGTTGTTTTTTTATCCTGCAAGGTTTCAAAAACCTGGTAGGTATTGTTTTTTGCCTTTCGTTCATTTTTTTCTTTACGTTCATTTTGCCTTGATGCAAACTGCGAAGCACATCACGAGTTCCATAAAATGAAAATTCACGAGTAAACGAACCAAAAAATCACGGTCAAGCCAAGGAATTTTCAGTTTTGCAAACTGAAACCGATTTGAAAACTTCGCGTCGAACTGCGTTCTCCTGATTTCGAAGCTTTTCTTCATCTATTCTGCGTCTTGACGTTCAATTCTACGAATTGATATAGGGCTTGAGTTTTTACTTAATTAAGTTTTTAACTTTTGTTTTGTTTGTCTTTCTTGTGTTTAAATGCTCGTTGCTGTGATAAAGCCCTTAGCTTGCTCTGCGTTAGCGATTGCAACGGCATCCTTTTTTATTTTTTTTAAAAAAGATATAGTGGAAAGCGCGACCCTCTGAAGCTTTTCTACAGCCTTCATAGCTTTTAGCGACGTTGGCTAGCGAAAGAGGGTAACGCCATAACACTACTTATTCACAGAGAAAATATCCTTTAATTGTTCAATAACGTTTCCGTTTCCGGCTACTGTAATTTCTCCAATTTTGTCGGCAATTTTCTCAACATATTCCATCTCTTTTAACTTGAACAACATGCTGTTGTCTTCCATTAATTTCGCGGTATTTAACAAGCTTCTTGTTGAGGCTGTTTCTTCTCGTCTTGTGACCACATTAGCCTGCGCTTTTTTGTGAGCAATCAATACTTGATTCATAATCTCTTTCATGTCGCCTGGTAAAATAACGTCTCGCAAACCTGCGTGCAACACATTTACACCTAACTTGTTGGCTTGTGTTTTTGCATCTTCTAAAACCGCTTTGGCAATCGTTTCCTTTTGCTCTAACAATTCGTCTAAGGTGTAAGCGCCAACAAATGCGCGCAATGCTAATTGCAAAATAATGTACAATTGCTTTTCGTAGTCTTTACTATGCATTAACGCCGTTTCTACATTAGTAACTTTGTATTGTGCGTAGAAATTAATACGAACGGTTGCTTTGTCTTTGGTTAACAATTCTTGACCTGCAACTTCTAATTGCAATTGACGCATATCTGCTTTAGATATTTTAATGGTCTGCTCGTTTCTCCAGAAATGGTAAGTACCATGTTCTAAGATTTTAACAAACTCATCATTAACAATCATAATTGCTTTTTCGTATGCTGCAACTTCAAACGTTCTAATGTGTTGACGCATTTGCATATTGCTGAACAAGACGTTTTTGATGTCTTCTGTGATTTCGATTTTACTTAAATCTGCAGTGACAAATTTGTAGTTTATTAAACCCTTCCAGAAGGTGTAACGACCTGCTTTTAATACGCTTTTAAAGTTGTTGTTTTCGTAAAGTAAAACAATTTCGTTATCCTTTACTTCTACAACGTGCAACATGTTGGCTAAAGTCTCATCTTTAAGCAAGATTTCTAATGCTTTTGGTGCACTGAAAGCTTGTGATAAGTCGTATTTTAAGACTTGCTCTCTAAAATTTATCCAATGTTTTCCTGCTGTAATAACGCGAGCGTAATTACCGTTTCTAAACACTAAACCTACTGTACCTGCATGAATTCTTACTCTATACATGATTTCTAATTTTTTGTTCTGAAGTTTTTCTTTTTTATTTCAGAACGGTTAAACATTTATAATAGAATTCTCTTTGTGAGAATGACTATTCAAAAGATCCCGCTTTTCAGCGGGATTAGTTCAGCCATCATTTTTGAATTCGTCCAAAGACTTTTCAAAAATGGGTTTCACTAACAGAGCGAAAGAAAACCATCTTTCTAACTACGAAAATACTTGCGATTTAAAGGATTTTTAAGCTTTGTTCTTCAGATGATTTATCAATTTTGAAGCAACCATTGTTGAATCGTTTATTGAAAAATGAATCTTTAAAAGAAAACTTAAAGCAACTTTTGATACATCAGTATTTCAAGGTGTTTCTAGACTGCATTTGCAACGTATTGCACTCGCGAGTTTTAGTTCACTTTGTTTTTGCCATTTAAAGTGTGGCGCACTTGGTAGTCTATTTTTAAAAGTGACCTTCTTTAATCAATGATGGATTTTCTGTCCATTTCAAACTGTAACCGAAATACAGAGCGTCTACCAATTCCGCCACAAACCGAAACTCGGTTTGGTAGGACTCGAACCTACATATTGAATCTATTGCTATAACCGCTTTAGCTACTTCCCGTTAGAGAAGACAGGATTCGAACCTGTGTACATAGATGGTGGTTATTATTTACCAAATAACCCGTTGGTATCAAGTCAAGTTGAATATAAAAACCTCATACCAATTGGTAAGGATTTATACAATAGTGCTATACCGAAACACTTAACAAGACTTGCTTGATGTGGAAGCAGTAGGGCTCGAACCTACACGCTTAAAAAGACCTGATTTACAGTCGGGCGAGCCAACCAATTGCTCAATGCTTCCTAATAATTTTAAAGAACTTTTATGAAGCTCTGCCAGATGCCTCGTTCTGGCAGAGCACTACTTTAAAGTCTGATTCCAAAAAGACTTCTTATTAATTACTCTGCAAATATTTTATATCATTGCGCAATGTTTTTGCGTAGTAAAATATTTTTTAAATTTTATTGCGTTCATACATTTTATCTCTACTATCTATTACGCCTAAGGGACTTCCTTTGAAGGTTAAAATGTTTGTAAACCCATTATTTTCAGTGATTAAAGAGTCTTGTTCTTTTACAGCTCCAATAGCTTTGTTTCCATAATCTCCAGTGAGTTTATTTGTTGCTGGGTCAACGTCTCCCCAAAGTTTATCTGGTTTTCCGTTGTCTATGGGTTCTATAAAATAGGTTATACCTGTAATTTTTGAACTTACTATAAAGCGTCCTGTTTTGTCTGTTCCTGTTAGGAATCGTTTTAGTAATTCTTGTCGTTTCATAATTCTAATTTTTTAATTGTGAATGCCTGCCTGCGCAGAAATGACAATCATTTGTTTTTCTTTTTTTTCTTCTTTTTGTTTTCAGACTTTTTAGTCTTTTTCGGTTTCATTTTGTTTTTGATTCTTTTAATTTCAGAATCGATGAAACTTGTAAAGCTGTTATTGTACACGTGCTTTTTTGCGAGCTTTAAAGCTTTTAATGCTTTCTTATATTTTTGAAGAATCTCATAAAGTTGCCCTTGAAATAAGTAAACTTCGCCTTTGTTTAGTCCTTTTACGGTTAAAGCAAAGTCAATTAATTTTTGAGCTTCTTGGTAATCTTCATTCCACATTAACACCAGAATGTATTTTGAATACACCTTGTGAAAATCTAGTTTATTAGCCAAAGCTTCTGCATAATACTGCTTGGCTTTTTCGTAATCACCAAATTGTTCGGCTTGTAAACGACCCATTAAATACAAAGCATAAGCATTATCGGCTTCGTAGGATAAGGCGTAGTTTAGATTTTCTACAGTTTCTTCTAGTTCGTATGGATAAGCATCTATAGCTTTTAGTACGTAATTGTTTAATAAATTAGTGTCCATGGTTTTAATTATTTAATTGATTACGCAATTCGTTTATTAGCGCGTATCGTTGTTTTTTAAAATCTTTTACAACTACATTTCTTTTAAAATCGGAACCTTTAAAAACCTGCACAGGATTTCCTCTTTCTATTGATAAGTGGTTTTTCCATTGGTTTTTTATACCAGATTTTAAGGCGTCTAATTGTAGTTCTGTTACTTTTTCTTGCAAGCGTGTTTTTGCTATTTTTCTGTTTTGATGTTGAGAGCGACTATCCATAACCAGCACTTGTGTTTTGGTTGGTTGATGAATGGCTCTAATAGCAGAACTCACTTTGTTTACATGTTGTCCGCCTGGTCCAGAACTTTTAGTGGCTTGATAGGTAATATCTTTTTCAAGAATTTCAAATTGTTCGCTTTTGCTTACTTCGTACAAACCAACAAACCAGTTTTTGCGTTTGTGATTTGGTCTAAATTTTGAAATGCCTATCCATTGAATGGTGCCTATCCATTGACTTAAAAATACATTTAGACTTTTGCCTTTGAGCTGAATTGTCACAGATTGCAACGTCATGTTTTCAATGCCTTTTTCGCGTTGTAATATTTTGTAATCAATGCCATTGTCTTTTACAGCTTCTAAAAATTGTTTTAGAATCTGAGCGACAACCCAACAGCATTCTGCTGGACCTCGACCAGAGGTTATTTGTATTATTTTAGTTTTTGTTAATGGTTTTCCCATGATATAGTTTCGTTGATGACATCATTAAGAGCGTATTTTTTGAGCTCATTGAGATGTCTTTTTGTTTTTAATTTTTCTTGTTTGTAATTGGTTAAATTCCAATCGTCTTTCCAAGGATAAAAAGCTTCTTTAATGTTGTAATATCCCTTTCTCAATAGTTGCGAATCAATAAATTCATCTTCACTAATAAGGTTTGGGTCAATACGTTTTCGGTGTGTGATATAAGCTCTAGAATATTTAATTTTATAGGCTCCTTTTGGGATGCGTATATAAAATCTAATTCTTAACTTTTTGTTTTCGTTTCTAAACTGAAACGAAGTACACATGCATTGTGCCTTATATCTTAGCTTATTAAATTGCTTTTTACTAATTGTTGGAAACCCTTTGTATATAAGGTGTTTTGACGTTTGATTTAGCCATTTGTTTTCAGCTTCTTCTTTTGTTCTTCCCCAATAATACCTTTCAATTTTGTTATAAAGTTCTAGAATCGCTGCCTTGTTTTTATAGCGCTCTACTTTTTCTGTTATAACAATTTCTTTATACCAACCGTGACGAATAGGTTCTTTTAGTTTTATATAACCTAGGTCTCGCTGAAGTTTCCAAATTTCACGTTGACGTTTTAATAACCGACGGACTTCTTTTTCCTTTTGCCCTTTTATATGCTTTGGTCTCATTAGACATATTTACAATTGTTTTGTCTATTTTAATGATTCCAATTAATTACTCCCAATTAGGAATCTGTGCCTATGTGAATTGTGTATGTTTCATTTAAAATTTGTTTTAATGTGCGACTTCTCGATTGCTCTCGAAGTGACAGAATAATATTTTTGTAATAACTGTTTGTGGAAATGTGTTTAGCAGGTTTGCTAATGACTGAAAACAAAAAATCCGAAACAGTTTTTAATTGGCTTCGGATTTTTCATTTATAAATTTGAAAAGTTTATCTAACGATAATCACGAAGCATCACAAAAGGCGGTATTCCTTCTGGACAGTTTTGATATGTTATAAATAAACTCATAGTTTCTAATTTTTAATTCAACGTGTGTTTTGGTTGAAATGCGATGCAAATATTTAGCTTTTTTTTCGACTTTACAAAATTTAATTTTTCAGTTTCAGAAAATTCATGCCCTTAATACGAAGTATTAACTTTTTTTGAAAAAAGCAAATAATTTTTGTTTTATAGTTGGTTTTCTAGTTTTTGGCAGCGTTTTTATGTAGTTGATTGCTTGATTTTTGTCAAGTAAATCTAAGAACAAAACTTCTTTTTTGTCGTCAATAGATTTGCAGTTTTTTAAGTTTTCTAAGACGGTTTTTGCGTAAGTAATTGTTCTAGAATTTATGTCCTTCAGTGAACCTTTTGTGAAATTTGTGTAGTCAAAACCATTGAATGAGTAATATAAACTATAAAATTTTTCATATACCGTTGATTCCAATTCAAAATTAAAATCTTCAATAATGTTAAAGACATATTTTTCTGTATTTTTTGGTGTGTTTGAGTTCACTATTTTTCTGCAATTCACTTCAATTTTCATAGCAACTAAGTGCTTTTCATCAAATAGAGTTGAAGCAATATTTTTAAGTTCTTTTAGCGCAGTCTCTTTTCTGTAATTGATAGTTATAACTTCAAATATTAGTGAGTTTTCTTTTAAATTTTCATTTAATAAATCTGATTGATATAACCATGTTTCAAATTCTTTAATGCTAATATCATTAACTAATACTTCGAATATTTTCAGCTTTAAAGTTTCCATTTTATTAATTTTAAACAAATGTCTTTAGATGTTGCGCAATCTTTTTGCGCAGTGCTTTTTTTATTTTAAATTAGACAAGGCGCTATAATAAAATATAAGTTGTTTTACTCAGGCATTAAAGTTGTGGTGTAATTAGTGATTTAAGTTTTAAACCCTCTCAATTATATGAAATACATTCTATGTTTTTGTCTTCTATTTTTATGTAGTTTTCAATGTGTAAATGCACAATTAAAAGCATCAGATAAAGAAAAATTATCAGAACTTTTAACGGAAAAAATTAATGTATTAAGAAAGGCAAAAGGGAAACATCCACTTAAAAGACATCCTGATTTAGCCAAAGCAGCACAACTACATACGGATTATATGGTTAGTCGTAATTCGCTTAATCATGTGGAGTATAATACTGATTTTCCCAATCCAAAAGAGCGCGTTTTTCATTTCAATAAGTCATTTACTAATATTGGTGAGAACATTCTGTATACAAGACCTAAAAAACTACCATTAAATAAATCTGAATTAGAACGATTGGCTTACGAGATGTTTAAGTCTTGGCGTAATTCGCCAGGTCATTATGCCAATATGATTTCGGATTCATTTTACTATGCCGATTTTGGATTTGGCTATCATACAACTACTAAACGTGTTTTTGCGACACATGTTTTTGGTAAAAAAGGTTATATAATTGATGGTCAACTTTCTGATAATGCATTTGCTGTTCAGAGCACTGATGCTACTTGCGACGACCTTGTAGGAAATAAAAGTAATATTATAATAAACATTGGTAATGGATTAACAATTATTAATAATGAAGTGATAATGGGTTATCATAGTGTTGAAAATCTTCATGAAATTATTGAAAATAAAAATGATGGTTTCGCTATAGATTTAATAGATAGAAATCAATTAATGTGTGGCCAAGAAAATAGACTAGATGCTTCCGATATTTACGAAGGTGTAATGTTAAAACCTGTTTATAGAGATGAGTTATTTGCGAATAACACAGCAGAAAACCCAAAAAGGATAATTGTATCTCTAGGAGAAATTCCGGAACATCTTAGAGGTAAAACACTCAGTGCAAACATTATTTTAATTAAAGACGGAAAAAAATGTAGTTACAACGTTCCTTGTCATATACCAAGCAAAAGGTATGAGTTAAGAGATATTAAACCAGAGATTTACACACCTAAAGTTGCTTTAAAAACGAAGGGTGTAAATGGCATCTATGAAGTGAGTTTTGATTTTAAAAGCGGAAAAATCATTCCGGTTACAAATCCAATGCTTGAGATTGAACCTGAGCAGATTCATTCAATAGACATAAAGAGTTATACCTCTGTAGATGGTAATTCAAAAACGAACAACATGCTTCACAGTAAACGTGCGGATTATATAAAGAATTATTTAAAAGGTAAACTAAATATTAAACCTGAAGCCTTTAAGATTGATGCCAAGGAAAATTGGGAATTATGCTATTACCAAACCGAATTATTGGGATTAGAAAATACTTTAGGTAACCATAAACCTAAAATAAAACAATATTTAGCTGATAATAAAAATGAATTCTGGAAAGAAGCACTCAGCTTACAACGACGTTCTAAAGCAATTATTTACCTCAATGGAAATTGGAAAATAGACGACCCATTAGTGCTACATTATAACTTAGTAGATGCCATATTAAATGAAAACTATGATTTAGTAAATAAAGTATTGGCAGAGATGTATTTAAAAGAGGAAAGCAATCTTTTTCTAAATGAAGAATTTGTATTAGATAATTTATTTGATGAACCAGAATTGGTGCAAAATGTATCAGCATTACTATTAAAGAACGTATACTTTTATTCCTTAGATAATATTGTGTTTTTTGTTAGAAATTGGTTGTCTAAACCTGAGTTATTATCTGAAGCTGCTCAAAAAAATCTACTTAACCTTTACTCAATAACTTCAAGACGATTACTAAGTGATTGGGATACTAATTTAGATGACTTTTCTAAAGTTATGCATCCTGAAAAGGTAGAACCTTTATTTGAAAGTTATAAAAATGAAGATAAAGTAAATCCTTTGTTTTTAAACTACCATATGGCGAGTATTCAGTATTATGCTCAAATAAACTTTAGTTCTAAAATTGAAGAATCTTTCAAGTTCATTACAGATTATTTTAGAAGTCAAGTGCAAAATATTGAAGATGAAACAGACTTAAGTTTGTTCTTCAATAGATGGAGTATGTATCATTTAACTATTAATAATCTTGCAGAAAGATTTGACAATAACAAATTAGACGAAAGCTCAGCTTTTGTATTTGTAAAAACATTTGTTGCTTATCAAAATGACTCTGATGAAAGCTTGTTAGTAAGGGTTCATAAACGAGCCATTAAATTTAATAAAGAAAGATGGTGCAAATGGATAGATAAAGATTTTCAGAATTTAAGAAAAGATGGAGTTAAAAATCTGTATTGTAATACATGTAATCAATAATTATGGCAGTAAATAAAAACGCATTAATAAGATATAAAACCATTGATAAATGTCTTCAGAATCATTTTAGACAATGGACACTTAATGATTTAATAGAAGCCGTTTCTGATGCGCTTTACGAATACGAAGGCAAAGACATTGATGTTAGCAAACGTACTGTGCAATTAGATTTGCAAATGATGCGTAGCGACAAATTAGGTTACAATGCCCCAATTGTAGTTTACGACCGAAAGTTTTACAAATACGAGGATGCCGATTATAGCATTACCAATAGTCCAATATCAAACCAAGATTTAACGAAATTATCAGAGGCTGTTTCGTTTTTAAAACAGTTTCAAGGATTTTCGCATTTTTCGGAATTAGGTAGTATGGTTCAAAAATTAGAAGACCATGTTTATACACAAAAAACGCATGAGAAATCGTTAATAGATTTTGAAAAGAACGATAATTTAAAAGGCTTAGAATTTTTAGATGAGCTGTACCAATTTATATTAAAGAAAGAAACGATAGAAATAACCTATCAGTCTTTTAAAGCTAGAAAAGAGAACACTTTTTTATTTCATGCCTATCTTCTAAAAGAATTTAGAAACCGATGGTTTTTAATTGGTCAACGAAAGAAAAATGAAGGCATTATGAATTTGGCTTTAGATAGAATTATTGCCATTAAAAAAAGTGATAAGCCCTATGTAATTGACCACAGTTTTGATGTTGAAAAATATTATAACAACGCTATTGGTGTTTCTGTGAGTCCAAATTTACAACCAGAAAACGTTCTACTTTATGTAAACCATAAACAAGCACCATATGTGTTGACTAAGCCATTTCATCACTCGCAAAAAGAAGTGAGTAGAGATTATTATGGTGTGACTATTTCTTTAGATGTACAGTTAAATTTTGAATTAGAAAAAGAGATTTTAGGTTTAGGCGAAGGCATAAAAGTTATTGCACCAGAGCGTTTAAAACGAAACATTAAAGAACGTTTATATGATGCTATTGATGCTTATGAAACTGAAATTAATGATAAAAGCCTAAGAACAATTGCAAAACGATTAGAACACAAAGGTTTCGGAATATTAAACCATGTGTACACTAAACGCGATATTAGAAAATTAAAAACTAGGTTTGATACTTATTTTAGAGCACACAACGAGCAAACATTTGGTATGCGAAAAGTATTAAATAAGATGCCAGAACTGAAAGAAATTTTATTCAACAAGAATTTTAAAAAACTGATAAAATCAATAGATAAAAATGCTTTTTTAACTAAGGCCATTTATTTTGATAAATCGCCAAAAGATAATTGGTACGTCACTTGGCATCAAGATGTGCCTATCAATGTATTAGAAAAAATAGAAACAGAAGGGTTTACGTCTTGGACAAACAAAAAAGGTGTGATTAGCGTTCGTCCTCCAGAAGCGATTTCTAAAAACACGTTTTCTATGCGTATACATTTAGACGATACTACTGTAAAAAATGGGGCGCTGAAAGTGATTCCTGGTTCTCATAACAAGCAGTTGAGTACTGAAGACATTAAATTAATTAGCACTAATTCTATTCCTTTTGTCAGTGAAGTTGCTTCTGGTGGTGTTCAGTTATTAAAACCATTAGTACTGCATGCTTCATCGGAAACAACAGTGCAAAAAAGAAGACGCGTTTTGCATTTAGAATTTTCATCTATAGAATTACCAAATGGTTTGAGTTACGCTGAGCGAGAAGATTTATTTGGCAATTGAAATGTAAATTTCGTTACCTGATTCTATTTGCAGAGAATGTTCAATAAAAATAGATGCCGACTTATATTCAGCTTCAATTAGCCAATTACTACCATTAAAATAAGCCGTTTTTACTACTGCTTTTAAATCGGATTGTGCTACAATTTTAATTTGATTGGCATATACAATACCAAAAGGCTCAATGACATTAAATTCCCCAAAAAACGAGGCTATTAAAGGTGTTTTTGGATTATTGTAAATATGTTGTGGTGTGTCTTTTTCTATAATTTTAGAATCGTGAATAACGAGTAATTGGTCTGCAAAACCTAGTACATCATTTTTATCGTGTGTGGCAACCAAGCAAGCAATATTATTGTTTTTTAAGTATTTAAAAACACTACGTCTAAGCGATTGTTTTTTAAAATTATCAATATGGCTAAACGGTTCGTCTAGTAGAAGAATTTCGGGTTGTTTGGCTAAAGCTCTCGCTATAGCTACACGCTGTTTTTGTCCACCACTTAGTAATTTTACTTTGGTGTTGGCAAAAGCTTCAAGTTCTACAACTTTTATAAGTTCTTTTGTACGTTTTTGTTTTTCTTCAGGATAAAAACGAGAGAGGTATTTACCTATATTTTCTTCAACCGTAATGAAAGGCATAAGGTCGAATTCTTGAGTCACGTATTTCATAAAATCGTAACCAATAACCAAATTGTGTTTTGGACCTAAGATTTCTTCATCTTTCCAAAAAATATGACCTTGTTTTAAATCGTATTCGCCATAAATTAGTTTGAGAAGTGTACTTTTTCCTGAGCCACTTTCGCCAATTATGGCAAGATTTTCTCCAGCTTCAACTTTAAAGTCAACCGCTTTTAAAATCTTAGTTTTAGAATATCCAAAAGTGACATTTTTTACTTGAAGCATAATGCAAAGATATGTCTTTCAAAAAATTTATTTGCATAAAAAAACCGCTTGATTTCTCAAACGGTTTCTTTTAATATTTAAAATATGAAGGTTTATTTCTTTATAAACTTTCGTTTCATAATTTTTCCGTTAGATTCTAATCTTAGAAAGTAAACTCCACTTGTTAAATTTGAAACATCAACTAAGTTTGAATTCAATTTTAGGTTAAGAACACGTTTACCATTAATATCAAAAACTGTTGCTATTTTATTGGTAATATCTGCAGTAGTTTCAATATTTAATTCGTCTTCTACGGGATTAGGATATATGGTAAGATCTGTTAGTGTTTCGTCAATAACACTTAGTGCAGAACCTTCAGTAATGTTATGTGTTGTATTTATTGCCGGATTTTCAATAAAATCTACATTACCAGATGGCCAATATATTGTAATACTATTAATAGCTGTATTAGTTCCTATTCCGAAATGCGCAGTTAATGAGCTCATAAACTCAAAACCTTCTCCACTTCTTACATCTCTAATTTGAGTACCTAAAGCGGTTTCAATTTCAATTCTAGCGCCAATACCATTAATATTACTCATTGTACCAATGGTGTTTATTTTAACCCAATTGTTGGCGTTGGTGTTATTAATAAAAATATTTCCGTTTCTAAATACATCTAAAAAACCATCATTATTGGTATCACCAATAGCTCCACTTGAAGGCATGTTTTCAGAATAATTTGTAAACGTAAAATCGCCATTATTAAATAAAATGTCGCCATTAGATAAGACATCTACAAATCCATCATTATCAAAATCTGCCGGTGCATTCTCAATTCCCATTTGTGCATCTAAGACGCCAGAACCAGATGTAACATCAGTAAATGTACCGTCGCCATTGTTTCGCATTAATTTTGAATTTCCATTAGTAGAACTACTCGCTCCTACAAATACATCCATATCGCCATCATTATCAAAATCTGCCCAAGCAGAAGACCATGTTTGTACATTATCTCCTAGATTAGAAGAATTATTATGTCCATCTGTTGGATAATTAGAGTCGTACCAACCTGTATCTGCTACATTAACAAAAATACCATTACCATCATTTCGCCATAACTCATTTGTACTAATAGTTGTAGAGCCACCTCTGCATTTTGCGATAAACATATCCATATCTCTATCGTTATCAAAATCTATCCATACTGTTCCGTAGTTTCCTCCACCAGGTGTTAATCCTAAGCCATTTGGTACTACACCAGGACTTCTACCTTGGTAAAAACTTAGATTACCAGACCCATCATTTATATAATAAACGTTAGCATCTACATCATGACAAACAAAGGCATCTAAGTGACCATCGTTATTAATGTCTACAAAATTAGAACGCTGAGAAAACACATAATCAGCGCCTGATATTTCAGAATAACCAGTACCAGTACTGTTGGCTTTCATAAAAGTTACACCAGATCCTCCGCCATAAACGAGATCATTAAAGCCATTACGGTCAAAATCACCAGCCGCTAAGCTCCAATTAGGCGCATTATCTGCCATAGTGGTAGCAATATTTACAACATTAAATCCACCTGAGGATAATTGATAGTGTATGTTAATATTACTTGAACTAACTGATACAACATCGTCTAAAAAGTCGCCATTTAAATCGACTAATGCAATATCGTAAGATCCTGTTGTATTTATTGAGTTTGCTGTAAATATTACAGGAAAACCAGATGTGTCTACACCAGTTGTGAAATTTTGACATTCCCATCCACTAAAACCTTCCACATTACAATCGGCTCTTACACAAACTATGTAATCGGTTTCAGGTAATAAATTTGTAATAGTATAAAGGCTTGAAGCCGTTGGTACTCCAGAAGATGGAAGTGGCTCTGACGCAAGATATACTGCTACTTCCCAATTGGTTTCAGTATCTCCTGCTATCCAATTTGCATCAGCCGATGTTGCAGTTACATTATTAATGGTCAATGAATTTATACTCGGACATGCAGGTGGTACACTAGAAATAATATTTACAGAATTAACACAAAATCCCCAACCAAAGGATGTATTGTCATTGTAAAATATTCGATATTTAAATCCAGATAATTGAGTGCTAGAAAAATTAGAAATATCTAATTCATCACTGATATAAGACGATGGCGTGCCGTTGCAAAAATTAACAGTACTAGGTGAGTTTTCAGATAATTGACTTCCCCAATTAACCCATTCACTAGAGTCAGTATCCCAATATTGAAGATGTAAAGTTTCTGCCTGATAAATATTTAGCACATATTGAAACGAAACAAATAATTCTGTTTCGTTAGCTGTAAAAGCGGCATTTAAATTAATTACTGGAGACTCTACAGCAACATTATTTACGGATGAACCACCAGCAAGATTATCATCAAAAGAAAAAGATTCACTTGTTCCTGTGGGATCTTCATAAAGGTAATTAGCATCATAAGTACCAGATAACGTCCATTGACTGTTTGGCCAATCTGCGGATTGTTGTATTTGCTGCGCAAAGCCAATAGTAGAAAATAAGACTAAAAGAATTGCGAATAGTAATGGTTTTTTCATATCAGTGTTTTTAGTTGCAGTTAGAGTTTAAAGTGTTAATCCATTCTTCAATTAATTCTGCACCTTCCTTATGAACAAAAGAACGCGCTAAAAGTGGCATTCTGTCTGAGGGTTCTACAGAACTTATTCTATAATATAATACCGAATTTCTTGCATCTCCAGATTCTACAATATGACCTAAGTCAAAACCAAGATCTGTATCTGCTTCTACACAAACACCTAAATTTGTTGGGTTGTGTGTATCAGAAAAATCAAATCGTAAGGGTCTGTATGCGCAATGTGTTTCTTCGGAATGACAATGAGCACAGTTAACATCTACGTATGCTCTTACACGTAGCTCTAATGTTTCATCACTATCGTTATAGTTTGGTAATTTGTCTATAATATTAGGCAATGTATTTTCTAAGTAACCAAGATCTACTAATTTATCTAATTGATTTGAAGAACCATCGCTATAGTTGTAACTTAAATTTAAGTTTCTTGGTTTTGGACCTATAGGTTTAGGTGTTTCTAATACTTTATGGCAGGTATGGCATTCTGGGCCAGATGGAATTCTGTATTGAACAGATTGTACCTCATTGTCTAGCAGCCATTGTACATCTATTGTGCTTCCATCCATGTCTAAAATGGCTTCAGTTTGCGCTGTGTTCCATTTATAATTTGCAAAAATCCAACCTTCTTGTTTTTTAATCATTAATCGCGTCTCAATAATCTGAGTGTTGTTCTCGGGCAAAACGTTGTTGTAATAAAAGTTTTTGATTAAAATAGCGCCAACCGGAAACTGTAAATTTTGATCATCAGCGATATAAGATGCTTTGCTGTTATTAGGCATCCATAAAAAACGCTTTTTTTGAGCGTAATTACTAAATAAAGATGAATTTAAAGTATATGGAATAACACCAGGTGAAGGCTCAAGGTTTTTTAATTCATTTAGAAAAAATTGATATTCTGAAAGAGATTGATAAGGCATATTCTCCAAATCGAAATGAACGATAGAAGGGTTATCAATTGGAGATAAACCATCGTCTTTTTCGCAAGAGCATACTAACAATACAATAAGCAATAAGAAATAGTAATTTTTTTTCATTCGCTGTTGTTTACAACATTAATGAGACAGTTGAATATATAAATATCCTACCATTAAAAGTGTAAATAGAAACTAAACCTAAGCTTTTTCTAGCGAATTTTTAATTATTAAATCAAAAAATTGAAAATTAAGTACTAATTAAAGGTTTATTTAAACACATTATATTTCAGAAGAAAGAAACGGTTTAAAACTTTAAATCTAAGATATTTATTAAATCTAAAATAGAGATAAATTAAATACATAGGTGCAAAAAAAGCGACGATCTTACTTTTGCTATACAGTAATGGTTTTAGTTTTACTAAGTACCTAAAATATTTTTCGGGTGTCATTAAAAAACTAATAATACTTTTTACCGGACTTTTAATTTTTGGTGGTCGGTAGGTAATACCGACTTTGTTGTCTCCAACATTTTGATAAAAACCATGACTTAACGTTTTTAAGAACTTAATTTTCTTAGTTTTTTGAAGCAAGCCTACTTTTAATGCCATTTTAGAAATAGCATCTTGCATTTCTTCTTGACTATAACATAAAGGCTCTAAGGTTGGTAAAAGTGTTTTATGAAGCTTTAGCATCTCTTCCTGATGTGCCTTTATATGATTGTCATACAGCCATTTTTCTTCTGGTTTATGATATTCAAAAGAATAGTTGTCTGCATTTAATCTATAACCTAACGCACTTCCATGGTCAGCAGCTGAGAATTGCTCGTATAACTGCATGTTTGCCATTAAAATACGATCATTATAGTCAACAAATGGAAGTAATGAAAAGTTTAAACCATAACGTTTAGTACCTGGTTGAATATCATAAATCTCTCCAAGTCCGAGATAATATCCTGTTACTGGAATTTTACCTTCAAAAAACTTATAAATAGATTCTTGCATCGTTCCGCCCCAACCAATATCTACAAGTGCAATTCCGTTAGTTCCTATATCAGAATTAAAAGAATTGATATACGCGTTAAAAGCTTCATGACTTTCTTTTCTATGGGTATTATAATATGTAATGAAGGTTTCGTTTAGTTTTAAATTTTCAAAACATGAAGACTTAAAAAACTGTTCAATAACATTTTTCCCGTCAAGTTTTAATTCAGAAATAATTTGAGCGGTTAAGTCTTCCGGGCAATTAATTGTAAACAGAAAATCCTCTAACGAAAGGTTGTAATATTTCTTTCTTAAATATCCAAAATCTTCAACTTCAAGTTCTTTTAGCGCTATTTGAAGTGATGCTTGTCTCGATATTTTTAAGTAATGGGTATTTATTTTTTTACTTTCATCTAGCAACGTATAGTCTTGGTAAGAATCAAAAAGTTTTTTAAGATATTGTCCTTCTCGTGATAGAAAGAATAAGTCTTTTAAATTTTGCTTTTTAGCAGTTTCATACATTCGTTCAACAAACGTATGATAATGCATTATATATTCCGTGTAAGGAATTGACGCACTGTTTTGGGCTTTTTTGTAAACCTTATTTACAATGTTATTTAGACGTTTTTTATCGTTGCCAAAGTTGTTACGTTTATTCTTTTTTAGATATTTTTTATGTGGAAGTTGATAAGCGTTAAGTCCATTTTTAACCGCATTAGTATAATCACTTCTTAAATTGTCACCAATCATCATTACCTCATTGGCATCAATAGATAATTCTGATAATATAGGTTCGTAGATTGTTCCTTTGTGTTTACTTTTTTCTAATTCTGCTGAACTGTAAACATGGTCAAACAAATCTAAAATGCCATGATGGGACAATAGCTTTTCAAATAAAGTTTTAGAACCATAAAAATCTGAAACCAATATTACTTTACCACCATTAGATTTAAAATACTTCAATGTATCTAAAACATCTTGATTTAAATACTGTACACTAGATTCTGCCCTAACATCTGCAGCTTCAAAAAGCGATAGAAATTCCTCTTTTTCATGTATAGAAATAATATCTGCATTAATTAAACGCTTACAAATTTCGTTTTGTAAGGCCTTGTACGGAATTTCAACATCTTCAAGACTAAGTTTTTTTATTAAATATTTTACTGATGCCTGTCTAGTAAAGTAAAGCTCATCTATAGAGGCAGACAATCCCATCTCCTTAATCATAAGTTTCGCCCAAATACGCTGTGTGTAATTTGGATGTACTTTTCTATGTAGGATAGTATCGTAATAATCCGTAAAAAGAAACTTTATTTTCTTTTCTTTGAGTTGTTTATGAAGTGGTTTAAGTGACAATGACCCTGTTTTAATTAATAGCTAGTTAATATTACCCTTTTACTTTTTCTTCTGTTTTAGTTGGCAACACTTCGTATCCCATATTGTAAAGTGTAAATCCATAGATATCTGCATACTGTTCAATAATTTTGCTAACAGGTGTGCCCGCACCATGACCAGCATCGGTTTCAATTCTTATAAGAGTTGGGTTGTTTCCTGCTTGTTTACTTTGTAATTCTGCAGCAAATTTAAAACTGTGTGCTGGTACTACACGATCGTCATGATCTCCTGTAGTTACCATTGTTGCCGGATATTTTACACCTTCTTTTACATTATGTACTGGTGAATAGCCCTTGAGATAGTCAAACATTTCTTTGCTGTCTTCAGCAGTTCCATAATCATAAGCCCAACCTGCTCCTGCAGTAAATGTGTGATAACGAAGCATATCTAAAACACCTACAGCTGGCAATGCAACTTTCATTAAATCTGGACGCTGTGTCATTGTAGCGCCAACTAATAAGCCACCATTTGAGCCTCCTCTAATTGCCAAATAATCTGAAGACGTATAATTTTCTGAAATTAAATATTCAGCTGCTGCTATAAAATCATCAAACACATTTTGTTTTTGAAGTTTAGTACCTGCATCATGCCAAGCTTTTCCATATTCTCCACCACCTCTTAAATTAGGCACTGCATAGATACCACCTTGTTCCATCCAAACGGCATTAGCAATACTAAAGCTTGGAGTTAAGCTCACATTAAATCCACCATAACCATAAAGAATGGTTGGGTTTTTACCATTAAGTTCAAGGCCTTTTTTATGTGTTATAATCATTGGTACTTTTGTACCATCCTTAGACTTATAAAAAATCTGTTTGCTCGTGTAATTTTCCGGATTAAAATCGATGTCTGGTTTTCTGAACAATTCTGAAGTCCCTTTTTCAATATTATATTTGTAAATGCTTCCAGGCGTTACATAGTTTGTAAACGAATAATATAGCTCTGCATCTTTTTTCTTTGCTCCAAATCCTCCAGCACTTCCTACACCAGGTAATTCTATTTCTCTGACTAATTTACCATCGTAATCATATTGCAATACTTTAGAAACTGCATTAACCATATAATTTGCAAAAAAGTAACCACCACCAGTTGAGGGACTTAATACGTTTTCGGTTTCAGGAATAAAATCTACCCAATTTTCTGGTGTTGGATTAGACGCATCAACAGTAACTATTTTTTCATTTGGAGCTCCTAAGTTTGTCATTATATAAAGTTTAGAACCTACATTTTCAATAATATTAGTATCTGAATCTGTGTGCCCTAAAATTTCAATTAATGGTGCATTTGTTTTGGTTAAGTCTTTTATATAGAGTTTATTTCCAGAAGTTGAAACACGAGGAGAAATCACTAAATAATGATCATCCTCAGTTACACCACCATAAATATATCTGTGTTTTTCTTCAGGTGTACCACCAAAAATTAATTGATCTTTTGATTGTTTTGTTCCAAGCTTATGGTAGTAAACTTTGTGCTGATCTGTTTTTGCAGATAACGCACTACCAATAGGTTTGTCGTAACTAGAGTAGTAAAAGCCTTCGTTTTTATACCAAGACATACCACTAAATTTTATATCAACTAAAGTATCTTCAATGATTTCTTTAGTTTCTGTATTCATTATTAAAACCTTACGCCAATCACTTCCACCTTCAGAAATAGCATAAGCCAATGTTTTTCCGTCTTTAGAAAAACTTGTACCTCCTAAAGATATTGTACCATCTTCTTTAAAGGTGTTTGGGTCTAAAAATACTTCTGCTGTACTAGGATCTGCGTTGGTTTTATATCTATAAATAACATATTGGTTTTGTAAACCATCATTTTTGTAGAAATAAGTATAATCTCCTTCTTTAAAAGGTGAGCCAATTTTTTCGTAATTCCATAGCTTGGTAAGTCTTTCTTTTAGCTCTTCTCGATAAGGAATATTGTCTAAGTAACCAAAAGTCACACTATTTTGAGCTTTTACCCAATCCTCAGTTTCTTTACTCTTATCGTCTTCTAACCAGCGATAAGGATCTACAATGGCTTCTCCAAATAAAGTATCAACAACATTTACGTTATTAGTCTCAGGATAATCTATAGAAATTGGTTTCACGTTTTCGGTTTCGTTTTTACATGAAACAACAGTACATAGTGCTAAAGCAACTAGGAGTAATTTTTTCATAAATTAGGTTTTATTGAAATAAATGGTTCATTATTTCAAATATAATATTTTCGTCTTCAGGTTAGGGCCTAAAGACGAAAATATTAAAGGTAAAAGGGGAGTGCAATATAAAAACAATTATAACAAAGTAATTAAATAATTAGTTGAAACACACGAATTTATCGCTATTTTGAGTTTCAATTAATTAATAACCTTTCTTATACTAATTCATTCTTTACAAGAAATTCTGCTATCTGTACAGTGTTTGTAGCAGCTCCTTTTCTAAGGTTGTCACTAACAACCCACAGATTAAGGGCATTTGGTTGAGAGCCATCACGTCTAATTCGTCCAACAAAGACATCATCTTTTCCATGAGCATACATTGGCATTGGGTATGTATTTGTTTCTAAATTATCTTGAACAGTTATACCATCTGTATCATTTAGAAGTGCTCTAACGTCAGCAACATCGTACTCGTTTTCAAACTCTACATTTATAGCTTCACTATGTCCACCAGCCGTTGGTATTCTTACCGCAGTTGCAGTAACAGCGATTGAACGATCACCTAATATTTTTTGAGTTTCATTAACCAATTTCATTTCTTCTTTGGTGTAACCATTATCTTCAAAAACATCACAATGTGGAATTGCGTTTTTATGAATAGGATAAGGGTAAGCCATATCGCCTTCTTTTCCTACGATTTCATTTTCCATTTGCTCAACCGCTTTTACACCAGTTCCTGAAACAGATTGATATGTAGAAACAATGATTCGTTTAATTTTATATTTTGAATGTAATGGTGCTAATGCCATTACCATTTGAATAGTAGAACAGTTTGGGTTAGCAATAATTTTGTCTGCTTTAGTTAACTCCGTTGCATTAATTTCTGGAACCACCAATTTTTTGGTTTGGTCCATTCTCCAAGCAGAAGAATTATCAATAACAGTTGTACCAACTTCGGCAAATTTAGGAGCCCATTCTAATGATGTAGATCCACCTGCAGAAAACAATGCAATATCTGGTTTTGCCTCAATAGCAGAAGGAATACTAATTACAGAGATATCTTTTCCTTTGAATTTTATTTTTTTACCTACTGAACGCTCAGAAGCGACTAATAATAATTCATCTACAGGGAAATTACGTTCTTCTAAAACGTTAAGCATTACATTTCCTACTAAGCCTGTTGCACCTACGATAGCTACTTTCATTTGTATTTATTTATTGTTAATAAGAGATTCACGTATTATTCGCAATTTTACCATCTTTAATGGCAAGAATGATTTTAATAAGTGAGATTTACGAATTTAATAATTGTTGTTTTTCAAAGGTCTCAAAATTAGAGTATTTCTTCAAGTAACACCTTGTAAATAGTCTTAAAAATGTGATAAAAATAAGGCGTTTAAATTATTGGTTTAGCAATAAAAAGTCTAAAAACAGAAAAACCCAGACTTTTTAGTCTGGGTTTAATTAAAAAATATGAGTGTAGCGATGACGCTATACGTCTTTTATTTTTTTAATGAATCTCTGATTTCTTTTAAGATGTCAAGCTCAGAAGGTCCTGCTGGAGCTGGCTCTTCAACTGGTGCTTTAGTTTTGTTATATGCCTTAACAATAAAGAACATAACTAAACCTACAATTAATAAGTTGATGATTGTATTGATCCAACTTCCCCACATTATTGCGTTTTCAGGAGTTGTAACTGCACCTGCAGCATCAACGATTGCCTCATCTAAAATGATTTTCTTATCTGCGAAGTCCATACCACCAGAAAAGTGACCTACAACTGGCATAACGATGTTGTTTACAAATCCTGTAACAACGCCTCCAATTGCACCAGCCATGATAACAGCAACTGCAAATTCTACAACGTTGCCTGTCATGATAAAATTCTTAAATTCTTTTAACATAATTTAATGTTTTTTAATAGTTAGTTAATGTGTTAGTTGAGACACAAAGTTAGCAGAAAAAGTCACAACATGTTAAAAAAATGTAAAATTACCTTAAAAAAATACGTTTAACACGCTGAGAAACAGAGGTTATAATTTCGTAAGAAATGGTTTTTGCAGAATTAGATAAGCTGCTTGCTTTATAGTCTGCGTTAAAAATTATAACTTCATCACCTTCTTTACAATCTATGTTGGTAACATTAACCATTATCATGTCCATACAGACATTTCCTAAAATTGGAGCTTCTTTGTTGTTAATAATTACATAGCCATTTTCATTACCATAAATTCGATTAATGCCATCTGCATGGCCAATTGGTATGGTTGCTGTACGTTCTGTACCAATAGAAGTGTAAGCTCTGTTGTAACCTACGGTTTCATCTTTTTCAATACTATGAATTTGAGAAATTACGGATTTTAAACTCGCAATAGGTTTAAGTTTTTTGTCTTCTTCTGCAGAATTGCCAAAACCATATAGTCCTATACCAGATCTTACCATATCTAAATGGGCTTCAGTATAATTAATAATGCCAGAGGTATTACATAAATGCAACCAAGGTGTTAAGCCAGATGTTTTTTCAAATAAATTTGCGATAGTTTTAAACCTGTTAATTTGAAGCGTTGTAAAGTCTGCTTCTTTGGGATCCTCACTTGCAGCCAAGTGAGAAAATAAAGAAGTTGCTTTTATGGATACTGTTTTTTTGAGTTTAGCTACGATTGTTTCAATATCACTCTCTTTAAACCCAAGGCGATTTAAACCTGTATTAAATTTTAAGTGAATTGGATAATTACTTTGAGCTTGTGCTTCTGCCACTTTAATAAATTCATCTAAAACATGTGTACTATAAATGCTAGGCTCTAAACAACGCTCAATAAGCGTTCTAAAATTTATAGATTGTGGATGAAGCACTAATATTGGCGTCTCAATACCTGCATCTCTAAGTGCAACACCTTCCTTTACATAAGCCACGGCAAAATAATCTACGTTTAGTTTTTCAAGGTGTTTTGCTACTTCTACGGAATCGCTTCCATAAGCAAATGCTTTTACTACAGCTAAAAATTTGGTTTGCGGCTGTAGTTTAGACTTTAAGTATTTGAAGTTATGAGTAAGCGCACTTAAATCAATTTCAAGAACAGTTTCTAAGGCTTTAGACATCTTTTATTTGGTCTTTAGAATCTATTTCTTCGGCATCATTTACTTTAAGTTGTCTAAGTTTATCGCGTTGCATACTTTTATAGTAAGCTGCTCTACTTAAAGGTTCATATTCGTCTACTTCGCCAAGTAAAACTAAATCATCACTTAATGCTTTTCTGTAGCTGTATTGTGCTAAATTCCCTGTTTTAGTACAAACCGCATGTACTTTAGTAACATACTCTGCAGTTGCCATAAGATTTGGCATTGGACCAAAAGGATTCCCCTTAAAATCCATATCTAAACCAGCGACAATAACTCTAATGCCTTTATTGGCTAAATCATTACAAATTCTAACAATTTCATCATCAAAAAATTGAGCTTCGTCAATACCAACCACATCACAGCCGTCTGCTAAAATAGGAATATTAGCAGCAGCAGGTACAGGTGTTGAGCGTATTTCATTGGCATCATGAGAAACCACCATTTCTTCATCATAACGCACATCTACAGCAGGTTTAAAAAT
Organism: Winogradskyella sp. 4-2091; assembly: GCF_045765065.1. Taxonomy (NCBI): domain Bacteria; kingdom Pseudomonadati; phylum Bacteroidota; class Flavobacteriia; order Flavobacteriales; family Flavobacteriaceae; genus Winogradskyella; species Winogradskyella sp. 4-2091. The sequence continues at coordinate 306,740 of NZ_JBJKOD010000002.1, read as the reverse complement.
TTCAACCTTTTGTTTTGCAAATTGTGCGCGCTTAAGTCGTCTAATTAATTCTTCGGTCTTGCCAGAGAACATCGATCCGCAGATGACTTCAATCCACCCAAATTGTTCTTTCTGATTTACTGTATTTTCGAGAAACATTTTGTAATTTTAGCACTAAATCGAAGTGCGTCTTCGATTTTTATAAAGGTCTCGCAAATTTATTAAAAATCAAAAGTAAAACTTACGAAAAGATGAAAAAGAAATTAGAATCAGAATTAGTTAGCATTGCACATAGGATTCTAAAATTAAAAGGAAGAGAGGATGTAGATCAATTGCATGCGGAAGTTTCTCAGCTTTATGAAAAGTTAACGGTTTTAAAATTTGCTCAAGAAAATTTTGAAGAGAATATGCCAACCATTGGTAACGACTCTTCGTTTTTTGACATGTTAGATACCGCTTTTAATAATAAGGTAAGTGATAATATAGAAGTTGAAGACAGAACCTATGTTAATGTAGATGAGGTTGAAGATGATGGCATTATGGAACCTGTGATGACCAAAATAAAGGATATGTTTGAACATATGCCAAAAGAATCTGAACCTGAAGATGCACTATTAGAAAAAGCGTTACCAAATGATATAAAAACGTCAACATCTGTTGAATTTGAAAACATTACTTCTGGTTTTGAAGAAATCCCAGAATTTGAACCCATTGAAGACGCTAAAAAACGAGAGGCAGATTCTGCTAAGAAATCATTAAATGATAAGTTAAAAGGGAAACGACTTAATATTGGTCTCAATGATAAGTTGGCATTTATTAAACATTTGTTTGATGGTAAAAATGAAGATTATGATCGTGTGATTTCTCAGATTAACACGATGCATTCTTTAGATGAAACAAAACAATTAATATTAGATATGGTTAAACCAGACTATAATAATTGGGCAGGAAAAGAGGAATTTGAAACGCGTTTTATGGAGTTGGTAGAAGGGAAATTTAGTTAACAAATTTATTAGATGAGCAAACTCTACCTTGTCCCAACACCAATAGGAAATTTAAAAGACATTACTTTTAGAGCTGTTGAGGTTCTAAAAGACGTGGATTTAATTTTGGCTGAAGACACCAGAACTTCAGGGAAACTTTTAAAGCATTTTGAAATCACTACACAGATGCAAAGCCATCATATGCACAATGAGCATAAAACGGTTAATCATTTAATTGAAAAATTAAAAGCTGGTTTAACCATTGCAGTTATTAGTGATGCTGGCACACCAGCTATTTCAGATCCTGGATTTTTATTAGTAAGAGCATGCGTTGAAAACAATATTGAAGTAGATTGTTTGCCGGGTGCAACAGCTTTTGTACCAGCTTTAGTAAATAGTGGTTTACCCAATGATAAGTTTGTTTTTGAAGGATTTCTGCCGGTTAAAAAAGGGAGGCAAACACGTTTTTTACTACTCGCTGAAGAAACCAGAACCATGATTTTTTACGAAAGTCCACACAAGTTGGTGAAGACCTTAGGGCATTTCTGTGAATATTTTGGAGAAGACCGACCAGTTTCTGTGTCTAGAGAAATAACTAAACTTTACGAAGAGACTATACGAGGAACGGCAAAAGAAGTTTTAGAACATTACACTAACAAACCGCCAAAAGGTGAAATAGTTATAATTGTAGGAGGAAAAAGCAAATAATATGATTTTAAACGAATTTATAAATAAATTGAAGTCTAATTTAGAGTCAACGGATTTTTCTGAAACAATGACAGTAATAGAAGAAAATTATGTGTTTACACCAAGTGCTTTTACTAATGGAACACTAGAAAATGACGAAGGTCAAAACTCAGGTTCTTGTAAGTTATTTGCTTTTGCAAAAGACCAGAATTTAACCAAAAAAGAAACCTTGGCTTGTTTTGGAAGTTATTATTTTGAAGATGTTTTAAAAGAACCAAACGGAACAGGACACCAAAACATTAGAAATTTCATGATTTCAGGTTTTGAAGGCTTAAGCTTTAAACAATTCCCACTAAAAAAGAAGTAATTCGTTGTCATCCTGAATTTATTTCAGGATCTAATTAAATTTATTTCCTTTGGAAGATTTACTTCATAACATAAGCCAATGCACTATTTGCAAAGCACATTTACCATTAGGTCCAAGACCAGTTGCTACCGCTCATATTAAATCTAAAATTGTAATAATTGGCCAAGCACCTGGAACAAAAGTTCACAATTCCGGAATTCCTTGGGATGACCAAAGTGGGAAAAAATTAAGACAATGGCTTAATGTCACAGACGAGCAATTCTACAACACAGAAAATTTTGCCATTATACCTATGGGATTTTGCTATCCTGGAAAAGGAAAAACAGGAGATTTACCACCAAGACCAGAATGTGCTCCACAATGGCATACGCCATTATTAGAAAAAATGCCAAATGTTGAGTTAATTATTTTAATTGGCGCTTATGCACAGAAGTATTATTTAAAAGATAAAAAAAACTTGACAGAGCGTGTTGGCGATTACAAGGACTATTTGCCCAAATATTTTCCGATTCCGCATCCATCGCCTACGAATCGTTTTTGGCGAAGTAAGAATCCTTGGTTTGAGGAGTTGGTTGTGGATGAGTTGCAGAAGAAGATAGAAGAATTATTGAAGCGGTAAAGAATTTTGACTTATCCAGTTATTGGGAATAATGCATAATATACTAGTCTTTATATTTCTTTTTTACGTTTTTCTTTGATAGTAGATTGAAGAACCTTTCCACAGGAATCTTACTAAAAAAATTACCTAATGCTTCAATCTTCTGATTAGGTGTATCTCTTAGTTCACGAACCATTATAAGAACCCATATTAGAAATATTACGAAACAGACACTAATTATTAAGGTTATAAATACGATTGTGAATTTAAATATTTCCATTGATAGTTTATTTAAGCTAAATTATAACACATGTTTACAATTAACTATGATTTCGTTTGCAAGGTACTATTGACACTATTAAAAAAAAAGGACAGTAAAAACATGGAATTAAATATCTGTTAAACAGTTGTTTGTGTGGTTTTGGTTCAAATAATTTTTAAAGATGAATCGAATGGTGGTTGATTTTTTTAAAATAAAAAGGGGACAATTTTACCATATTGTAAAACTGTCCCTTTTGTGTGTGGCATAATTAAATAAACCTCACTATTTCTAGTAAGGTTTTAATCTAATTTATTTAAAAGCGAAGCACTTTAAACGTTTATCAATTTAGATTCCTGCCTTCGCAGGAGTGACAAAGTTATTTAGTCAGCAATCTGTAATTCATTCCCAGAAATCCAAGTTTTGTTCTCGTCACCATAATACAAATAAACAGTACTTGCAGGTGCTTGGTAATTGCCAGCAATATCTGCTTTTAGATCTAGTCTTATATTTTTGGTTTCTGAGGCTCTAAATTCTCGCCAGTAAAACACTAAATAGTTGTCAAAAACTTCGTAGTATGCTGCTTTATGTTCTTCTAATAGCTTTTTTAGTTGCCAAGGTTGTGCCGTTGTACCAGATGGAATCCCAATAATAGCTGTTGTCATAGCGAGTGGTTCTGCTTTTGTGTTGGTCACGTTAATTGAGAAACTTACATTGTCACCAACCGCATAATCGTTTTCCAAGATTGTAGTTTTAAGTTGTAAAGGACATTGGTCAGAACTGTTAGGTAATGTACTGTCCCAAGTAAGGTTTATACTGTATGGAAATTCGGTTTTAGGATTGTTAAATTTAACAGCTATGTTTTGTTTACCAGTTGAAAAATAATGTTCAATATTTCGGATAGTAATTTTTCCATCTGTTGTTATTTCTAGTTTTCTTTTTATTGATTTTCCATTAATCAATAAGGTAATGCTATCATTTTCATTGATCATTTTTTGATTTTGCATCTTGGTATAATTAATTAGTGCTTTTAAGGCCATTGCAGTGGCTTGTGTAGAGCCAAAACGGTTATACTGTCTTTGCTTAACCAAATAATCAATACCTTTTGTAATTAAAATGTCTGCCGTTGTAGCTTCTCGCATCAATGCTAATAAAGTTAGCGCTGTGGTTTCAATATTTTTTGAGTTGCCATAAGATCTTGTAATGGTATTTTCTACAGGCAATTTTTCAAAGCCATTATTTTCTATATTGTTTTTAATTTTTTCAATTAAGACTTGAGCATTTTCAGTTTTATTGAGGTTATAACTCGTCATAGCCAATAATGCCATTTTATAGGTGTCATTACTTTTAATAGCATCATTGAAAGCTGTTGTATATTCTAAAGAAAGATCTGCTTCGATTTTTACTTCGCTTAATGCGTAAATGATATACGCATTTGCAACATCAGATGGTGAACTCGCAAAACTATCATAACCCTTTTCACTTTTCTTAAATCCACCTTTTCCGTCTTTTCTGCTAAGTAACCATTGTACAGTTCTATCAATCATTTTTTGATCTACATCTTTGTAAATGGCTTTCATTTCTGTGAATTCTAAAATACCATAAGCGGTTAATGTTTCGTGAGGAGGTGTGTTTCCAAACCATTCAAAACCACCTTCCGAGGTTTCAAAACTGATGAGTCGTTTGTATCCTTTTTTGATAAAATCTAAAGCTTTTGCTTCAATTTCTGGATTACTTTTTCCTGATTCTTTCAAATATTTTAATACCATAATATTAGGATATGTAGATGAAGATGTTTGTTCAAAACAGCCATGAGGCTCGCGAATTAATGCTTCTATACCATTCATTACATCACCAATCACATCAGTATAAATATTAAATTCTGCAGAGAGCGAGTTTTCAACCACATGATTAAGTTGAAACTCAAAACTTTGAGATTTTGAATCAGATAAAGATAATTCTGTTGGAAAGTAAGGACTTAAAATGGTGGCTTGTTTTTTTACCACATCTTTATAATTTTCAGACATTGTTCTTATGGCAATCTCAATAGCTTCACCTTTTTCAATAGGAATAACTTTAATGATTTTTGTAACAGCACTATGGCTTTTAATAGTTACGCTATCTTTAAAAGATTCTACTAATTTTAAATGTTTAGGAAGTATAATTTCTAGTTTAGTTTCTAGTGTTTTTTCGGTGTCATTAGAAATGGTAATTGGTAATGAAATGATGTCATTTAAAACCATATAATTTGGTGCTTTAAAATCTACATTCAACATTTTTTTGGTCGCATATAATTTATCTTGTTTACCAACAAGTCCATTGAATCCAATACCTTCAGCTGTAATTTTAAAAGATGTAATGGCATCAGAATTATAAAACTCTAGTTCAGCCAAACCTTCAGCATTTGTTTGTACAACTGGATTCCAATATATGGTTTGCCTAAAGTCTGTACGTTCTTCAGGTAGTGCTGTGCCTTCGTATTTTGGCATGTAAAAGGTGTTTGGCGTATGGGTGTATATTGTATTGAAATTATAGAATTGATGCACTGCGTAGTTATTATATTTATGGTTGTTTAATCTCTTTTTACGACCATAACTTAGCCCATCTTTTGTGGAAATAACGATGACTCCATAAGCGCCTCTACTGCCATATAACGAGGTTGCTGCAGCATCTTTTAAAACTGTAACGGAAGAAACTTGGTTAGAATCTAAATCTGCAAAAACCGACTCCTCATAAGGAACGCCATCAATAACAATTAATGGTTCATTGTTTCCCGATAGTGAGCCGAAACCTCTTATTCTCACTGTCGGTGAATTTCCTGGTTGACCACTTCCATTTACTATATTTACACCAGCAATCTTACCTGATAATACATTAATGACAGAACTATTAGTGTCAATTTGTTCAGCATTGACATGTGCAATAGCACCAGATAATTGGCTCCTTTTCATTGTACCATAACCAACGACCACTACTTCATCTAGACTACTATCATCTTGTTCTAAACCAATATGCGCTATTGCTTTTTGTTTTATAGGTTTCTTTAATAATTTTTCGTTTTTTATAAAAGCTTTAAAACCATCCTTGTTTTCTGTGTTATTATTTTCAGTTTCATTGCCGTAATTGCCTTTTTTTAGAGTTGTTTTTTTTATGACTAAGCTTTCTCCATTGTCTTTATAAGCTAATAAAGTTAGACTCCGGTTTTTCTGATATTTAAAATTGAAAGACCCATCTTCTGCAGTTTTAAAAACGAGTACCTTAGTTCCATTATCATCAAAAAGTAATAAATTGGCAGCTGTTGGTTTTCCTTTTTTGTTAAGTACAATGCCAGATTGAATAGCGCTTTGTTCGGGTAAAAATTCGGCATTGTCTAAAGTGATTTTTGGTTGATCAATATACGTTCGCCAACCATGAGTTAATATTAAATAATCTAAAGCTTTCTTCGATTTTACTTCATTAGGATTGAGGTAAAAATCAGGATTATGTATCTTTCCTTTTAATTCTGAAGACAATAGTAGATAAGACAAAATATGATCTTGTTTATCATCTGCAAATGAGAGTAACTTATGATCTGCAATGGCTAGAGATAAGTTTGCAGGAATTGGCTTATTGTTACTATCATAGGTTTTAATAATAAGCTTAGCTTTTTCTCTCGTATTGTAAGTTTCTTTATCTAAAGTAAGATCAATGTGCAATTGCTTGTGCGAATTGATGAACACCAAGCGTTCTGCAAAGATGCTATTAAACTCGTTTTTAATGCTGAATTTTGTAATTCCTATTGGAAAATCTTCAGTGTTTAAAACCAGATTTTGATGGTTAGAAATTTTCTTCTTTGTAAGCAAACCATTGGCATTAGAAACTTCAAGAAATAAATTTGTAGAATAGGTTGAGAATAGATGAACCTGAGTTAAAAGACTATCTGTAATTACAGAAAACCGTACACCATTGTCATGAATTTTTGGAAGTGGAATTAATTCTTCAGAGACAAATGGTTCTGTGAGTTGAGCAAAATATGTTGTGCTTTTTTTAGGATTAAAATTAAAACTTCCCATACCATCGTGAAAACTTTCAAAATTTGAAACTACAACATTATTCTCGTCTAATATATTTCCTTTTACATCTACAGGTTTTCCAAATTCATTAAGTGCTTTAAAAGCAACTTTGTTTAAAGTACCTGCTATTATTTTTCCACTTTCAGGTAAAAATTGTAAGTCTAAGGTATTTAGAACAACGGGTACAGCTCTAGAGATAGATTCTGTTGTGCCTTTATAATCAACTAATACATTTAAAACAACATCTGAGGATTCTAAATTTTCAGGTAGCGTAAACGTTGGTTTAAGTTGCCCTTTTTGGTCTGTAATGTCAGATTTGGTAATTATTATTTTTCCTTTTACACTAACTGTGTATGTAATGTTAGTATGAGCTAGAGGATTATTTTTTAAATCTTTTACTTCAAAATTAGAGATAACCTTAGCCGATTTCCCATAGCCTTCTTTTTCAAATTTTAAACGCATCAGGAGATTCGGTTTTACAACTTTTTGTACTGTAATTTTTTTAGTAAAAAAGGCATCGTCGCCAAAATTATTCATCCAGTTGGTGTAACATTTAAGCGTGTAGATTCCACCAACCCAATTTTTATCAATATCAAAGTCGCCATAGGCATAACCTTGGTTTATGCTTAATATTAATGATTTTACAACCGCACCTTTTGGCGAAATAAGTTCTGCATGCATAATATCACTTAAGGTTGAAATGGTATGATCTGTGCCAACCACATAAGACTTAAACCAAATGGTTTCACTTGGGAAGTAGAAGGGTCTATCGGTTTGTGTATAGATTTTTTCTAATGGATTATTAATGGCTTTGTAAGCTTTAAATGATAAAAAGGATATACCAATGCAAACTATTAATGTTAGAATTTTGATATGTTGTTTTATATATTTCATCGTTACTATATTTTAAGTTTTGCTCTAAACCCAACTTCAGAAATTATAGGTGTATTAAAAAAGTTGAGGTTATTGCCAGAGTTAGTATCAAAAAGACTTGAAAACGGCGTAGCGCCTTTATATTTGGTTATCGTGAATAAATTTGTAGCATACAATCCGACTTCAAATTGTCTAAAAAAGGAATCATATTCTTTTACGAAATCATAAGAAAGTTCGATTGTTTTAATGTTGAAAAAACTAGCGTCTTCTATAGCTGTTTCTGCAACACCATCAAATCCATACCTTACAAAACGGTTGTTTTCAATACCATTTGCTGCATTATAAAAATCTACCGTTGTTGTGTTAGGTGTACCTTGCTCTGTAATACCGTTAAAAATATAGTTTGTGATGGATCTTTGGTCTGCAGACTGTTGAGATACACCAAAATAGTTGAGCACGTTTTGTGTGCCATTCCAAACATCACCTCCTTTTTGGTAGTTGAATACTAGATTTAATTTTAGTTTTTTCCAGTGTAATGCGTTAGAAAATCCGAGTGTGAAATCTGGTGTAGGATCACCAATAATTTGTTGTTCAGCATCAACAATAGGATAACCATTAGCATCAATAACAATATTATTTTGTTCGTCTCTTTGGTATGCTGTGCCTACAATTACACCTGCAGATTCGCCAACAATTAGGTTTTTTGAAACGGAATTAAAACCATCGATAGGAACTCGTGTTTGTGTATCATATAATTTTTTTACTTCCGTGTTATTTGTAAAAAATCGTAGTCTAGGAATCCACTTTAATTCATCGAAATATTTATAAAATTCAAGATTGAATTCAAAACCTTTATTACTAATATCAGCAATGTTTTTAAGCGAAAAATTGTTATTTTCCAAAACAGGAAACACACTACCTTCTGTTAGAGAGCCAAAGTAACTGGCTTCAAAATCCCAGTTGATACCCAAAGCGTAGAACCCAATTTCGGCATTAAATGCATAATCGTGGTTATTTTCTAGTTCTATACTTTTATTTGTAAACAGGTCTGTATTGCTGGTATAAGTTAAACTTTCAGAAGGCGATAACCCTAAACTATTGTGGCTTTGATTAGTGTAGAATAAAGGTAATCCGCTAACATCAAAAGCACTGCTTGCGCTTAAATAGATGTATCGAAAATCATAAATATGAATAAGGTCTAATACATCTACGCTTAAAATAGATGTTGGTAAAAACAACTTATTTCCTTGTATTGATGATACATAAGAATCATTACTAAAACTCAACTTAGTACCATGAGAATGCGAAAATTCTACAAATTGTTTCAGTCTTAAAATATTTTGAAAAAGCGAATTGTTTACTTCGGTTGTGTTACTTGGATTTGAAAATGAAAATTCACTAAATCCTTCAGATTCTTTAAATTGATACTTAAGATTTTGATGGCTATAGGTTGTAACAGAATTTAGATTTAGGTTAAATTCTCCTAGATCTATCTCGTAATCTAGTAATAGAGTTGCGTTAAATGTGTTTCTATTAATATGTTTTTTACTTAAATAGCCGTTTTCAAAACCTATTGTGTTAGCAACAGCTCCAAAGCTTTGTTCGTTCTTGGTAGTTTTATAATTTATATGACTTCGAATTTTGAAATTATCACTAGGCTCAATTTCATTTTGAAGACTAATTACATATAAATCATTATCATCGTAATTCTTATGATTATTAAAAAGCCATTCAGGATTATTATAACTTGAAGGACTAAAACTTCGTTGGGTATTGTTTGGCAACAAACTGCCTTGATAATTGCTAAAACTTGTAGGTGTTACCAAAGCGTTTAAAAGCAGATTATTGGTAAAACCATTGATGTTTGGTTGGTTATTATTGCGTTTTCCATATTTAACAAAAGTGTCCCAGTTTAGTTTACCTGTTCTGTGCTTTGTAGTTTTAAAGCTTAACATTAGCTCATCTGTTTTGGTACGTTGACGTCCAAAAATGTCTTTAGAAATTTTGTTAGTGTAGTTAAGATTGGTACTCCAATTTTCAGACTCTACATTAAGGTTTAAATTTTGAGATCTTTTTATAGCTGTATTAAAAACAGAGTTCTTATAAGATTTCGCTTTTTGGCCATTTCCGTTACCTAAAGCAACCAATTGTCCATTTGAATCAAAATTGTAGTTAGAACCGTCAAATTCTAGTTGTGCTAATTCCGGACCATAAGAAAAATAGTTGCCAGTTTCTGGTCCTAAGAAAGTAAATTCGCCATTTTGCGTTGCACCTTGACTAAATTTTGTTTGTAAGTCAGGTAAGTTATTATCCTTTACAAATTGAAAACTTAAAGCAGAGTTTAAAGCAATTTCAAAATATATATCAGGATTAAAATAGGTTAGATTAACAGCATTAGGTTTTATATCAATAGCCTTAATACGCAACAAGGAATTATAGATGTTTTTTGTATTGTAACTGTATTTAGTGTCTTCAATATTGGGTGTTTTTAATTCGTCCTTTTTAATGCCACTTACTGCATTGGCATAAGCATCACTGTTTATCGGTCTAATAGGTATTCTAGTAACATAAACGGTGTTTTTTGCACCAAACATACTGGCTGTTACCTTAATTTCTCTTGGCGTCATACCTATGTAATTTACAACTAGAATATCGCCAACTAAACATGAAATACTGTAATTACCATCAAAGTCAGTTGTAACACCATTAGTCGTTCCTTTAACAATAATTGATGCGCCTGGTAATGGTAATCCATCGTCTTCCGTAGTTAAAGTACCAGTAACAATACCTTCTTGAGCAATGCTAAAAAGTGGTAATAATAAGAGAATAAATAAAATTTTAATGGCTGTATTATACATGAGTAAGCGCGTTGGTTTACTCAAATGTATGTTTGAAGATGATATTTAGAAATACAGAATGAGTGAACTTGCCATTTCAATGAGTAAAGTGTACTCAATAGAAAACCTTGCTTTTACATCATATGAAGAAGCAAGGTTTTAATAACTTTTAAAGTGTATTAATATAATCTAATACTGAGAACCATTATGCTTACCAACCTCAAAGCCATGTTTGCCTAAATATTTGTCACCACTTTCAACAGCACCTTCTTCAATATTAGTTCCCATAGAATCATTCCATCGGTTGAGGTAGCCAAATAGTGAAATAACACCCAACATTTCAACAATTTCACCTTCGTCCCAATGTTGGTACAAACGCTCTTTTATTTCAGCATTAACAGCATTTGGTACTTGACTTGCAGCTAAACTAAAATCTAATGCAGCACGTTCTGCTTCAGAAAAAGCAGCATGTGTTCGGTATTCCCAAATATTATCTAATTGTTCTTGCTCTGCACCATAACGTTCTGCTGCTCTAATAGCATGGGCTTGGCAGTATCTGCAACCTGTCGCATTACTGCTTACCCAAGCAATCATTCGTTTTAAGGCTGAGGTCACTTTACCTTCATTTGCCATTACAGCTTTATTTAAATTAATAAATGCTTTACTTATTGCAGGTCTGCGTTGCATGGTTAATACAGAATTAGGGCAAAAGCCAAGGGTTTCGTTAAAGAATTCTGCTAATTCTTTTGTTTCTAAATCGTGCTCTGCAGACAAAGGAGTTACTAGTGCCATAGTTATTTTTTTAGTAGTATTTTTGAATGAACAAGATAAGAGTTCTAATTTTTAAACTAAAAGAAAATGGCCGATAAAATAACAACACACTGGAGAGGAAACATGACGTTTGAATCTGATAACCCAAGATGGCCTTCTATAATGATGGATGCGTCTGAAGAGTTTGGTGGTACAGGTTCTGGTATGGCACCAAAAGCTATGATGTTATCTTCTTTAGCAGGTTGCTCAGGTTTAGACGTAGTATCTACTTTAAATAAAATGAAAGTAGAAATTGATGATTTTAAAATGGAAGTTTCTGGCGATTTAACAGATGAGCATCCTAAAATATACCATACAGTGAAAGTAGATTATCATTTTTATGGTTCAGATTTAAATGAAAAAAAGTGCGAACGTGCCGTGAATTTATCCGTTGAAAAATACTGTGGTGTAATGGAAATGTTTAGACAATTTGCAACGGTAAAGACTGAAATACATTTTCATAACAAATAATGAAGCCTATCATAGATTGCTTTAGATAGTCTTTATTTATAATTAAACGATGCGTATTATGATAACACAACTTAACAAAATAAGCCATATTTTAGTTGTATGTATTTTTCTGTTTATGGGTTGCTCATCAGATAATAATACATCTAACGGAACTGACGATGAACAAGGTATGACGGATGATGATCCTAATGATGATGATCCTTCAGACCTTTATGAGCGTTTTGTGTTTAATGAAGATTTAGTTATAGAACACAGTTGGGATACTGGTGGTTGTGATAGTCCGCCTTGCAGTACAAATCAAGATGATTTAGACACCGTTTTTGACAACGCACTTCCTGATGAACCTTATTTTTACATGGAAGATGATGAGGAGGAATTAAACTTAGTTTGCCAATTAGACAAAGGACGTCGTGCCGAGCTTAAACAAATTACAGAAGGGCCTTTAACATCTTATTCTAAAATGGAATTTGAAGGGATTTATTACAACATTCCTTCAGAAGGTATGACGATTGCGCAAGTACATAACAGAGGAGGTAATTCTAATAAACCCTTTTTTAGATTAGAATTACATAACGATAAACTTGAAACCGTAATCCGTAAAGATCCAGAAGTAAGTTCTAGTGAGACCACGTTTAGTAAGGTTGATTTTCCATTTGTAAATAATGGCAATTATTCGCAATTTCCTCTTAATGTGACGTTAGAAAAAAACAATGGCATAGTTAGTATTATGGTTAAGCAAGATGAAGCGGTTCTTATAGACGAGGATTTTGAAGCCGACCCAACAACTGATTGGGTAAATGATACAGGTATTTCTAATGGCTATTATTTAAAAGCAGGTCTCTATAATGCTGCAACTACACATACAGAAAATATTACCTTAGGTTATACTAACTTTCTGTTTGAAAGTGATGATGACTAAACACTAAAATTCTCTAATAATAATGCGTTGGACGTTAAAACCAAAACCTGAAGCTGTAAAAGTTTCTGAAATGAAAAAAGCACTTGGTGTTGATGATGTTGTTGCAACTTTACTATTGCAACGTGGCATTGATACGTTTGAAGCAGCCAAAACATTTTTTAGGCCAAGTTTTAGTGATTTACATGATCCATATTTAATGAAAGATATGGACGTTGCCGTTGCTCGTATTGAAAAAGCCATTGACGCAGGAGAAAACATAATGGTTTATGGCGATTATGATGTAGATGGAACAACCTCTGTAGCCTTAATGTCTTCCTATTTAAAAACAAGAATTGATTCTGTTGCCACCTACATTCCTGATCGTTATGACGAAGGTTATGGAGTGTCTTATAAAGGTATTGATTTTGCAGACGATAACGATTTTACATTAATTATAGCATTAGATTGTGGTGTAAAAGCCATAGATAAAGTGGCTTATGCCAAAGAAAAAGGGATTGATTTTATTATCTGTGATCATCATAGACCAGGAGATAAAATTCCAGATGCAGTAGCAGTTTTAGACCCAAAACGAGACGACTGTGAATATCCTTTTAAAGAATTATGTGGCTGTGGAGTCGGTTTTAAATTAATAACGGCTTTAGCAGCAAACCAAGGACAAACCGCAGAAGATTTAGTTGAGTATTTAGATTTGGTTGCTACAGCAATTGGTGCAGATATTGTACCTATTGTAGATGAAAATAGAGCATTGGCCTATCTTGGCCTACAGGTTATAAACACCAACCCTAGACCAGGAATGAAAGCTATTATTGCTGAAGTTAAAAAGGATATTTTAACCATTACAGATGTCGTTTTCATCATTGCACCAAGAATAAATGCAGCCGGTAGAATGAAACATGGCAACCATGCTGTAACATTGTTAACAGAAACAGATTTTAATTTAGCAGCAGAATATGCTGTAGATATAGACCAATTTAATACAGATAGAAGAGAAACCGATAAGCGCATTACGCAAGAAGCTTTAGTTCAAATTGAAGAAAATAACGAACAAGAAGGCTTTACAACCGCAGTTTATGACGAAACTTGGCATAAAGGTGTCATTGGTATTGTAGCTTCGCGCTTAATAGAAACGTATTACAGACCAACTTTAGTTTTTACAAAAAGTGGCGATAAATTAGCAGCTTCTGCACGTTCTGTAAAAGGATTTGATGTTTACAATGCATTAGAAGCATGTTCAGAACATATAGAACAATTTGGAGGTCATAAATATGCAGCAGGCTTAACCTTACTGCCAGAAAATTACGAAGCCTTTAAAGCAAAGTTTGAAAGTGTTGTAAAAGAAACTATAGACCCAAAACTACTAACACCAGAACTCAAAGTTGATTTAGAAATAGAATTAGGAGAAATCAATGATAAATTGATGCGTATCTTAAAGCAATTTGCACCATATGGACCAGGTAATATGTCGCCAACCTTTATGTCGCAAAACCTAAAAGATACAGGTTGGGGAAAATGTGTTGGAGAAGATGATAAGCATATTAGGCTAACTGTTACGCAATCTTTTAATGATAAGATGGTTTGTATTGGATTTGGTTTAGGCGACAAAATAGATATTATAAAAACTAAAAGGCCATTCAGCGCAGCGTATTCTATTGACGAAAATCACTGGAATGGTAATGTGAGTTTACAATTAAAGTTGAAGGATATTAAAGCCTAAGAAATTCGTTTAAGGCTTTTCAAGACCTATCAACTATAAAATACAATAGATTACCTATTCGTTGATAAAACATGAAACATTTAATTTTCACTTTTTTCATATTCTTTAGTCTTCTTTCATCGAGTCAAAATCTTGTTCTTAATCCAAGTTTTGAAGATTATGAAAGATGTCCAGAAATCATTGGGCAATTCAGTAGAAATGTAACAGGTTGGTCTATTCCAAATTTAGGATCCACTGATTTTTTTAGTACTTGCAGCAAAGCTGTTGGGTCTCATAATTACATTGGTTATCAAATGCCCAAAGACGGCAAATCTTATGCCGGTTTTTATGCGTTTTCACCAGATAACTATAGAGAATATGTTCAAGGAGAGTTAAGTGAATTATTAGAAGAAGGCAAAGCTTATAAGCTTACATTTTATATCAGTTTAGCTGAGAATTCAACAGATGCTCTAAAAGGTATTCAAGTTTTATTTACAGAGCAGAAGTTGGTGTTGTCTACGAAAAGTTTTAAAGCCATTTCTGAAACCAATATTAACCCTAAAAAACACACGAATAAACGTTTTCGTTTACATTCTACTGATTCTGAATTATTTTATAATGATAGAGTTAATTGGACAAAAGTTTCCCTAGAATTTATTGCTGAAGGCTATGAAACTCATTTTTTAATAGGAAATTTTAATAATAATAAAAGGACAGAACTACAGGAAATATTAAAAACAACTAAAGCTAAACATCAATTTTCCTATTACTACATAGACGACATTTCTATTGAACCCTTAGTAAAAGAAGAAAAAGGAATAATAATTGAGAAAACTAAAGAACCAAAACTTAAAACCAATGAAATCTATACGTTCAAAAATGTATTGTTCGATATTGATAAAGCAGAATTACTAGTGGCATCAAAAGAAGAACTTAATCAGCTATATTCACATTTAAAAAGTAATCCTAGTTTTAAAGTTGAAATTTACGGCCATACAGACAATACAGTTATAGAAAATAGAAATAAAGAATTATCTGAGCAACGTGCAAAAGCTGTGGCAGATTATTTAATTTTACAAGGTCTAAATACTTCAAGAATAAAATCTTTTGGCTATGGAAGTTCGCAACCTTTGTCAACCAACGATACGGAAGAAGGAAAACAGCAAAATAGACGTGTAACGTTTAAAATAATAGACTAAAAATTGGCAAAAAACGACCCTTACGCAGCATTAAGAATTAAAGAATTCAACATTTTTTTATTAGTAAGATTTGCCTTAGTTTTTGGTTGGTCTATGCAATTTGTTGTAATTGAATGGCAAGTGTATTCAATGACTAACGACAAATTGAGTCTTGCCATAATAGGTCTATGCGAGTTTTTACCTGCTTTTTTTCTAGCACCTTTTGCAGGTCATATTGCTGATAAAAAAGAAAAACGAAATCTTTTTGCACTATGTATTGCACTGTTTTCATTTATAAGTTTTGGATTGTTTTGGTTGACGTCTAATCAAATTGAAACCTCATGGACAACCAATACTATTTTATACAGTATTTATGGTTTGGTGTTTTTTGGTGGTGTTTTAAGAGCGTTTTTTGGCCCAACTATATTTTCATTAATCGGATTACTCGTTCCAAAGAAAATTTATCCCAACGCAGCAACATGGAGCAGTAGTACTTGGAAAGGTGCTAGTGTCTTTGGAGCATTATTAGGTGGATTTTTAATCGCTTGGATTGGTGTTCATTATACGCTTGGTATTATATTCTTATTGGTTATGCTGTCCTTACTGTTAGTATTTGGAATTGCCAAAAAACCAATTTTAAATCAAGGAAATACCGAAACCGTAAAAGAGAGTCTTAAAGCAGGACTCAATTTTGTGTTTAATGACAAAGTGGTGTTAGGAGCATTAACCTTAGATATGATTGCCGTATTGTTTGGTGGTGCTGTTGCTATTTTTACCGTTTTTGCAAAAGATATATTAGATGCAGGACCAAAAGGTTTAGGTATTTTACACGCTGCATTATCCTCAGGAAGTATTTTAACCATGTTAGCTACAACATACATTCCTATTGCAAAAAGCACAGGAAAAAAATTATTGATTTCAATTTTTGGCTTTGGTCTTTGTATGATCGTTTTTGGTGCTTCAAAATTTATGTGGCTTAGTGTTGTAGCTTTATTCCTTGCTGGTGTTTTTGATGGAATTTCTATGGTTGTACGTCAAACTATATTACAATTAAAAACGCCAGACCATATGAGAGGACGCGTTGGTGCTGTTAATTCTATGTTTGTTGGGTCATCTAACGAACTTGGTGCTGTAGAAAGTGGAATAGCAGCCAGATTATTTGGCGCACCTTTAGCCGTTGTGCTTGGCGGAACTGTAACACTTATTGTTGTTTCCGTTATAGGACTTAAGAATAAACCTTTAAGAACTCTAGATTTACAACACGATATTGAGGAGCACGAAAAAGAGGATGTCGTTTAGTATTTCTTCAATTCAAAAGTAGTTCCGTCAAAAACACCATAGGTGTAATACTGAATCCAATCACCAAGATTCACGTATTTAGACGTTTCGTTAAGTTGAATTTCAAGCGGTAAATGTCTATGACCAAAAATGAAGAAATCTCTGTGTTTGTCTTCAAGTTTACGTTTGGCATATTGAGCCAACCACTCGTTGTCTTCACCTAAAAATTTAGCGTCATCATCACCAGAAATCATTTTATTTTTTACAGACATGTATTGCCCAATCTTTAAACCAATATCTGGATGCATCCATCTAAACAGCCATTTAAAAAAGGGATTAGTAAACACCTTTTTCATGCGTTTGTAGCCTTTGTCTTTAGGGCCTAAACCATCACCATGACCAATAAAAAAGGTTGTATCGTTAAAAGAGAATTCTTGTGGTTTATGAAAAACAGTAATGTTTAATTCTGTTTTAAAGTAATCTTTCATCCATAAATCATGATTCCCTACAAAGAAATAAACTGGAATTCCAGAATCTGTAATTTCAGCTAATTTCCCTAAAGTTCGCGTAAATCCTTTTGGGACCACTGTTTTATATTCAAACCAGAAATCAAATAAATCGCCTAGTAGAAAAATAGCAGCAGCATCTTCTTTAATCTCATCTAACCAAGCTACAAATTTTTTTTCACGAGGTTTTGATGCTTCAGGTGTTGGTGCACCTAAATGATTATCTGATGAGAAGTAGATTTTTTTTCCTTCAGCAAGTGTTATGTGATGAGTTTTATTCATTATCCGAAGCGTACCATTCAGCAAAACTCGTTGATGTTTCAGACAGTTTTAAAGAATGTAATGCTATGTTCTCTGGTAAGTGTTTCTTTATTTTTTCAGCAAAATCAATGACCATCATCTCTGTTGTAGGTTGATAATCTACGAGTATAATATGATGTTCTTGATTTTTTAGTTCTTCAGCTAAGTTTAAATGTGGTGTATTTTTATTAAAAATCATTGAGTGATCAAAAACATCAATAATTTCTTTATTTACAATCTTTTTAAGATCACCAAAATCTATCACCATTCCAAATTTCACATTAGAATGATCAATAATAGGTTCACCAATTACGGTAACAAATAAATGATAACTATGACCATGCAGGTTTTTACATTTACCATCATAACCATAAAGCGCATGACCTGCTTCAAATGAAAACTGTTTTGTTATACGAATTTTACTCATTATCGTCTTTTATTACGGTTATAGAAATATACAATTATTAGCACCAATCCTAGGACTAAAAACAAGCCGTTTCCGCCTAAAAAGTTAAGAATATCCATACTAATTATCTTTATATCTGTTTTTGTTATATCTATAAATGACAAAAGCTATAATAACTAAAACCACAAAAGGTAATAGCGTGCCAATAAAAACTCCAATACTGTAATTGTCATCTGGCGCCTGCTTCAGTTTTTCGTCTATTTTGGTATTTTGAATTAAGGCAATTAGAAAACTCATTTATAGAAATTTAATTTCTCGAACAAATTTAAGTGTTTTGAGCAAGGCTTTTGAATGTTTTCCTAAATTTTATGATTAAGGGTAAACCACGAGCTATCATCCAAAGTGTAAATGCTATAAAAATGCCAGTAAGTTTATAGTTTTGGGCATCTGTCCAATATATAACAGGAATAAATATAACTAATGTTGAGAATAGCAACACGTTTCTTAAATATTTCATTTTACCAAGACCTTTAAAAACGCCATCAAAAATAAACGCTAAAGCACATAAGGGTTGCATGGCTAGAATAATCCAAAATATATTGTAGAATTCTTTTAAAACGTATTCATCGTTACTGAATAAACGACCCAAAGGATAATAAAATAGAGCACCAATTAATCCTATAAATAAGCCAACAATAATACCATATTTAATGAGTTTATTGCTTAATTCAATTAGTGTTTTATAATTTTTAGCACCATATAGTTTACCCGATAAAATATTACCAGCACTAGCATAACCATCAATAAGAAACGCACCAAAAAACCAAAGGTTTATAGCAATAGTATAGGCTGCTATGTAACTTTCGCCATATTTGGTGGCAAAGCTTGTCCCAAAATATAAAGCGGCATTTAAAGCCAGTGTTCTTATAAATAAATTTAGAATCATTAGTGTAAAACGTTTCATTTCGTGATTAAATGGAAATGAAACCAATAATGGAATATTCGTTTTTTTAAGCAAGTAATACGCAGAAAGAAAAGCCATAATTATTTGAGCAATAACGCTCGCGTAAGCAGCACCTTCAATATGCAATGCTGGAATAAAATCTTGAATTCCGTAAACTAAGACAAAGTCTAGAATAATATTTGAAACAGCACCAGAAATAGCAATCAACATTGGGTAGTAAGTGTTTTGAAGACCTCTAAACGTCCCAAAAACAGCAATAGTAAAAAGTGTAAAAGGAAATCCAAATACACGAATTTGATAATAATCAACGCAAAATTCTAAAATGCTTCCTGAAGCGTTGTAAAGCTTAAATATTTGAGATGCTAATGGAAAAGAAATAGCAATAATTATAAGACTTAAACTTGTAATAACAAATATAGCTTGTGCTGGTAAGTTTTTAACGGCTTCTACATTTCCTGCGCCTAAATATTGAGAAATGATAGAGGAAATAGAACTGCGTGCTTGTCCTAAAACCCAAATGAGCATAGACATAAATGTACTCACAATACCAATAGCGGCTAAAGATTCTGTGGCATTAAATTCCATGTTGCGAATTATAGCCAAATCGGTTAACGACAGAATAGGTTCCGAAATTCCAGCAATAATTGCGGGAACAGCTAACGTATTTATCTGTTTTAAAGTTATAGATCTGCTCACAATATCAATTCGTAACAATGGAAGGGAAATTCACTCTGTTTTGGGAAGTGTATATCACCTAATCGTTTATACCCGCGAAGTTCGTAAAACTTTTGGTTTCTTTTGTTCTGTGAAAAGGTGTCTAATCTTATAGAGGTATAGTTGTTTTCAATGGCAAATTGTTCTGCATAACTCATTAGTTGTTGAGCATAACCATTACCTTGATATTTTGGGTGTACAGCCAAACGATGAATATAAATGTTGTTTTGGTTTGAAGTTATCCATTTAATTGATTCATATTCTGCATCCA
Organism: Winogradskyella sp. 4-2091; assembly: GCF_045765065.1. Taxonomy (NCBI): domain Bacteria; kingdom Pseudomonadati; phylum Bacteroidota; class Flavobacteriia; order Flavobacteriales; family Flavobacteriaceae; genus Winogradskyella; species Winogradskyella sp. 4-2091. Next base: position 286,595 of record NZ_JBJKOD010000002.1, on the reverse strand, counting down.
TATATGTAGAAATAACAATAGTTCCATTGACTTTACCATTGATTTCTAATACATAAAGTTCCTTTCGGTTAATATCATTTTGAAATGCGAATTTATTCGGATAACGACTGTTCCATTGGTAAATGTGATTTGCTATCATAGCTTTAGCACAAGCTTTTGTTAGTAACAAAATAGAATCTATATCTTTTTCATGTGCTTTACGAATCATTTTTAATGTTTATTTTTGTTTAAAATTATTTCAGATGAAAACGATATTAGTTCCTGTTGGGTCTTCAAAAAATGCACAATCGCATTTACAGTATGCCGTAGATTTTGCTAAAGCATTTGGTGCAAAAGTATATGTAGTTCAAATATATAATGTTTATACTAAGGCTGGCACAATGATTAAAATAGATCCTATTTTAGAGGCTGAATCTAAATCTTTTTTAGAAACACATGTATCCTCTATTGACACTAAAGGTGTTGATGTGATTATTAGAACTTTTAAGGGAAAATTAATTGATACCTTAGAAAAAGTTTGTGATGCATTGAAGGTAGATTTAATAATTCTTGAGCCAAGAACTAATTCAATAAAAGATGAAGTTTATTTAGGGAAGACGTCTGGAAAAATTATAAAGCAAACGCAGATTCCGGCTTTGATTGTGCCAGAAGGCTATACGTTTAAACCATTTGAAAAGTTATTGATAGCTTTAAAATCGGCAATTATAAAAAAAGACAATGTGCTTTATCCATTGGCTTCGATAAAAGCTCAATTTAATGCTGCTGTCACTTTACTTTTAGTAAAAACACCACATCATAAAAAACACGATTTTGATGTTAATGATGAGTTACAGTCTCTTGTCTCATCAACTAAATATGCAGATAGTCCAACAACTTTTATGGCCTTTTTGGAACATCATAAAGAAAATAACCCAGATTTATTATGTGTGGTTAGGCGTAAGCGAGGATTCTTTAAGAAGCTTTGGGAAAAAAATACCATTTTAAAGAAAGACTTCCATAGTACTAAAATGCCTGTTTTAGTGTTGAGTGGATTGAAGTAAACAGACAAGTTTACCTTTTTATAAAATCAATTACTTGGTCTACAACAGCATTCAATTCATTAGAAAGCTCGCTTTTATTCCAAGGATGTTTAGTGTTAAACACATGGTCTGCGTTATCAATTATTTTGTATTCGCTATTAGGATTCCATTGATGTAAAGCTTCGGCTTCATCAATTTTTACGGAAGTATCATCAGAGCCATGAATAATTAAATGTGGTATGTTTAAACGTCTCTCTGCAGATTCAATATGAAGGCGTTCTTCGTTGGCTTTAAAATCTTCAAAAAACTGATAGAAATGTGGCATTTGTTGTTTAGTTCTTCCATTTAAAACATACTTAACACCTTCTTTTTTCCATGAGTCTAAATCACCAATAGTTGCAGTGCGTTTGCCAAAGTCACACACGCTTGCTAAGGTTATGAGTTTGGTAATTCTATGGTCTTCTGAGGCTTTTAAGATTGTAATTCCACCACCACGACTATGACCAATAAGCGAAATGTTTTGGATATTGATATTAGAGTTGCTTTTGAAATAATCTTGAGTCCAGGTTATAACCGCATCTAAATCGTCTAACTCCTTAGTATAATTGTTATTTCCAAAAGCTTCCAAATCAGGAAAATCTATGGGATTGTCCATAGTACCACCATTATGAGAAAAGTTGAATTTAATAAAACAGAATCCAGCTTTAGCTAAAGTTTCAGACATAAGATCCCAAGCTCCCCAATCTTTAAATCCTTTATAACCATGACTAAAAATAACAACAGATTGATTTTCTATGTTTTCAGAATAAAAAGTATCAATTAATATTGGTTTTTTGTTGTCTCTTTCTAGAATTATGTTCTTATCGATTTTCATTAGTCGAGTTCTTTTTCAATGAAATTAATCTCAGGATTACATATTTCAAGAATCAATTTTTTTAGTTCAATTTCAAAATTATCTAAAGTCTCTTGAGTGATAAGTTGATCTTTAGATCGCGAATTTGATGATGGCTTTTTTCCAAATTTTAAGAAACCTTCATTTAAATTTTTAAATGAAATTATGCCAGCATTAATTGGTAATTCAATGCGGTTTTGTTGTTTCATCATATATGCGTAGCACAACACTTGAAAAGACTTACTGTATTTATCATAATCTGTGGTTAAATCTTCCCAGTCAACAACTTCTACTTTATTTTGAGTCACTTTACCAGACTTGTAATCTATAACTCGTGTAAGACCATTAAAGCTATCAACTCTATCTACTTTTCCTCTAAGTTTAACAGGAAAATCTAAACCTTCAATTTTAATTTCTATATGTTCATCGGCTTCAATGGAGAGTATCTTTATTTCGTGGCCTTGTTTTACACTTTCAATTTCTTTATTTAGGAAATTAGTGATGTAACGTTGGGCAATTTCAAAAATGATGAGGTTTTTTCCGGTTGAAAATCCACCTTTATTATAAAGCGTTTCAAAGTGTTTTGTAACCATCGCTTTAACTTGGCTCTTAAACATTTTAAGATGCTCTAAGGTAAGAACAGAACCTTCAATTGGTTTGTAAAAATCTTCTAAAGAATTATGTATTACTGAACCCAAAGTGTTGGCTGCAATGTTTTCTTCTACCTCGTCAAATTCTTTAATACCTAATATTTTATCGTAATAGAAATCTATAGGATTACGTATGTAATTGGTTAATGAGGATGGCGAATAACCTTTGTTAGATAAAACTTTTATTTGCTCTATAACGGCAGGTGTCTTTATTATTTCTTGTAACTTTTGCTCTACAATTGGTACTTCTGGGGAAACTATTTTGTGCTGAACGTCATGAATCCCTTCAATATCTAATTGGGTAATGAACCTACTTTTTTCGCCACCTTTTAGTGCATCTACTTCTGTATTATATAAAATGTAAACGTTTTTTGCACGTTGTAGTAGTCGGTAGAAGTGATAGGTGTAAACGGCATCTTTTTCTTTAAAGGTTGGTAGATTATTTTCTGTTTTAACGTCAAACGGAATAAAGGAATTATTAGTTTTTCCCGATGGTAAAATGCCTTCATTCACAGAGCTGATGATAACAGTTTCAAAATCTAGAACTCGAGACTCTAACATTCCCATAATTTGAAGCCCTTCTAACGGTTCGCCTTTAAAATCTAAAGTTTCTGAACTTAATAGTTCTTTATAAATGGATTGTAATGCTACAATGGAATTGAGATATTGATACGTATTATTGACTTCCTTAATCTGATTGAATAAGGTATTAAAACGGTATAAATATTCTAACTCAAGACTGAATTTTTGTTTGTCATCGTTGTAATACGATTTCATTTTTAAAATCAGTTCTAGACAATGATTTAATGCAATATTTGGTGAATTATTCCAAGTTTTAAAAAGTAAGTCTAAATATTCGGAATGTGAATTATCTATATTTTTTAATTCGGTAACTGTTAAATAAACTAAATTTTGCTGTTGAATATGAAGTACAATCTTACTTGAAATGTTACCCGTTTCAGTTTCAAACAATGGATAAACAGTTGGATGCGATAGAATACTAATCACATCTTTGAAATAAAACTGCTTTAAGTTGTTTTTGTGGGCCGAAAATAATAGCTGAAATAAAGAAGCTAAAGGCACAAACTCTAACGGTAAACCCATAGTAACATTTAGTTTTTTAATGTTACTGGGAATAGAGTTAAGAACTGGTAATAATAATTGCTCTTCGCCTAAAACTACGGCTATTTTTGATAAATTATTGTCTTTTTGTGTGATGTCCTCTAATATTTGACCTATATATTTTGCTTGGCCAACAAGTTTTGGGATTCCGATGGCCTGAATGTTTTTTACTTCAGAATAATGAGAGGTAGTCCAATTAAACGGATGAGTTTCAAAGTAATTCCATTGATTTTTATGTTGTCTCGTAAACCAACCTGCATCATGGATGTTATCATTTATAAAAGCCTTGTCAATATCCCAATAGATATGAGAGGTTGTATTTTTTAATAAACTTTGTATAATTGTAGATTCAGCTGTATTGAGAGCGTTGAATCCTAAAAATACATGAGTTTTATTAGAGCTTTCAATATAGGAATCTAGGTTTTTTACGGCCGTTCTATAAATTAGTCCTTGATAACCTTGTTTAATTTTTAAAAGGTTTTCTACAAAGGCTATATAATAGTTTTTAAGCTGTTTCCAGAACTTTAAGTGATTCTTCACTAATTCTGTTGGGTTAGTTTCTAACGACCAGTGATTAAGCTCTTGAATGTCTTTTAAGTAATCAAAGATATGCTCGTGTGGTATAAGGTAACGATCTATCTCATTAAAGTCTTGTAATAAGATTTGAGCCCATTTAGAAAAAGAATCGAATGTTTCTTGTTCGTTTTTAGGTGTAATTTTTATATACGTTTCGTAGAGTCTAAATAATAAGTCTGTATTTGGTAAATTTTGTAGACCAGATAAGTCTTCTACAAATTCTTCAATACTGACGATTTGTGGTGCAAAAATAGGTTGATCTATTAGCGTAGATAAATGATGTTTAAGAAAAACACCAGCACGTTTACTGGGAAGGATAAAATTTAAATCTTCTAGATTTAACTCTTTTTGTTTAAGATCTATTAATACGGATTTTATAAAACCAATCATTTTATAAAAATAAAAAACGCTCCGAACTTCGGAGCGTTTTTCAACTTTATTTTAGAATGTAATTTGTGATTAGTTTTTCAACTTCACTTCTACACGTCTGTTTTCTTTTCTACCAGCTGCTGTTCTATTGTTAGCAATTGGAGTAGACTCACCAAAACCAGCTGCTGTTAATCTATCAGCTGCAATACCATTAGAAATTAAATAATCTCTAACTGCATTTGCTCTTCTTTCTGATAACGCTTGGTTACTTGAAGATGAACCTTGACTATCTGTATGACCTTCGATAGAGAAATCTGCTCTTGGGTATTCTTTTAAGATAGCTGTCATTGCTTGTAATACTTGATCAGTTGATTTCTGGAAACTAGCTTTACCTGACTGGAATAAGATTGTTCTTGCATACTCATTTAAAGTATTCATTACTTCTTCAGTTGGCTTAACTTCAGGACAACCGTTATTGGCAGCTGTACCAGCTTCGCTAGGACATTTATCATCTTTATCTAAGATACCATCACCATCAGTATCAGGCCAAGGACATCCGTTATTAGCAGCAGGACCTGCTTCGTTAGGACAGTTATCAGAACCATCAGCAACACCGTCACCATCAGCATCTGGACAACCAGCTAAAGTTTTTAAACCAGCTACATTAGGACATTTATCATCCTTATCCATTACACCATCACCATCGGCATCAGGACATCCATTAAATTCTGCTAAACCAGCAGTGTTAGGACAGTCATCTTTAGAATCTTGGATACCGTCATTATCAGAATCAGGACAACCATTAAAGATTTCTAATCCAGCTTCTTCTGGACAAGCATCGTCTTTGTCATAAATACCGTCGCCATCAGTATCAGTACCACCAAATTTAAATGATACACCAACTGAATGTTGGAAATGCTTTTTCATGTTATCTTCAAAAGCATGCTTGTAAGTAGATTGTACATCGATACCAATTTGCTCAGTAAGCCAAAATTTAAGTCCTAAAGAACCGTTTAATGTACCTGCACCAGAATCGTCTAACCAAGTGTAACCACCACCAATACCAACGTAAGGGTCGATAACTTTAGAGTTAATTACTTCCATTAAACTATATGATACTCTACCATCTAAAGCATAATAACTTAAGTCATCAACTCTATTTGTTGATTCTGCTCCAGAAAATGCGTCAACGTTAGATCCTACTTTATCAATTTTATTTAAAGAACCTGTAGCTGTGAATGTGAACCCATCACTAAGGTATCTTGAAACTGCAATCGTAGAAAGAGATGGAAATACGTTCCAATGATCTTCTGCGTTAAAGTACTCGTCAAAATAATCTCCTTGTGGAGTATCTTCTCCAACTGGATAAAAGTCAACAGCGTTAGCTCCGACTGTAATAGACCATGGATTGTTCTTGTCTTGAGCATTAGAAGTGCTAAAACTTGCAATAAGCACGGCAACAAAAAATAATCTGCTAAGATTTTTCATATTGTAATTAATTTAAATTTTAAGTGTTAATTGTATGCAAAAGTAAGTTGTTAAATGTTATTAACAAAGACAAAAGTATAAAATTATTACGTTCATAACCCTAATTTTACTCGTTTGAGATAATATATTTAGTATATCAGATAACATTCAATGCTTTCCCAACTTTAATGAATGCGGAGATGGCTTTGTCAAGTTGTTCTTGGTTATGAGCCGCTGATAGTTGTACTCTTATTCTTGCTTTATCTTTTGGAACCACAGGGTAGAAGAAACCTATAACGTAGATACCTTCTTCTAATAACATATTTGCCATATTTTGAGATAATTTTGCATCATATAACATTACTGGAACAATAGCAGAATCTCCATCTACAATATCAAAACCTGCTTCTTTCATTCCTTTTTTAAAGTATTTGGTATTCCAATCTACTTTATCCCTTAAGGAGGTGTCATTCTTTAACATGTCAAAAACTTTAATTGAAGCACCAACAATAGCTGGTGCTAAAGAATTTGAGAACAAGTAAGGTCTAGAGCGTTGACGTAACAATTCTACAATTTCTTTTTTAGCGGTGGTATAACCACCCATTGCGCCACCCATCGCTTTACCTAATGTTCCGGTAATAATATCTATTCTGCCTAAAACACCTTTTTCTTCTAAAGTTCCTATACCAGATTCTCCAATAAAACCTGTTGCGTGGCATTCATCAATCATTACCATGGCATCATACTTATCTGCTAAATCACAGATTTTGTCTAAAGGTGCTACTAAGCCATCCATTGAAAATACACCATCAGTTACAATGATTTTGAAACGTGCACCATTAGCGTTAGCTTCAATTAACTGTGTTTCTAAATCTGCCATATCATTATTTTGGTAACGATATCTTGCTGCTTTACATAATCTGACACCATCAATGATTGAAGCGTGATTTAAAGAATCTGAAATAATAGCATCTTCCTTGGTTAAAAGCGGTTCAAAAACGCCACCATTAGCATCAAAAGCAGCTGCGTATAATATGGTGTCTTCTGTGCCGTAGAAATCGGCTATTTTTTGTTCTAATTCTTTGTGTATATCTTGTGTGCCACAAATAAAACGAACTGAAGACATACCAAATCCGTGTGTATCCATAGTGTCTTTTGCCGCTTGAATAACTTCTGGATGCGATGACAAGCCTAAATAATTGTTAGCACAAAAGTTTAAAACTTTTTGTCCCGTGTTTAAAGTGATTTCGGCACCTTGAGGAGACGTTATTATGCGCTCTTCTTTGAAAAGGCCAGCTTCTTTTATAGATTCTATTTCTTCTTGTAAATGATTTTTTATGTTTCCGTACATGACTGTAAATTTTGATTGTTTTGCAAAGGTACTATGAATAATTAGACTTCTAGAACTTCAACTGTATCATTTATATACACCAATAATATTTGTGTTACATGGAGTTGCATTCCATTTAAAACCGCTTCATAATTGTTAAGTTGATATGAATGAGATTCTTTAGCATCACCAGTTTTGTAATCTATAATTATAGCTTCATTTTTCGAATTGATATTTAATCGGTCTGGTCTTAAAAGTTGACCAGTATTTGTAATGATGTCGCGCTCGTTGTAGGTTTTAAAATCGTCTTTATAGTATGTTTCTAATTTAGGGTGGTTTAAAACTTCTAAAACTAATTTTTTTAATGATTCGCTATTCTTAGTGGTAATATCGCCAGAGATCAACAAATCTTTAAATGCAGAATCAATGTCGCCAATAGTTATTATTTTCGATAAAATTAAATGCACCAAGTTACCGCGTTCAATGGCAGATTCTTGTTGGGTGTCCCAGAGCAATCCAGATTTGGTAACAATTTTTAGGTTATGATCCTCTTTAGGAACCGAAATTAATTTAAGAGGAATGGACGTACCGTTCTTTTTTGAAACATCTTCGTTAGGTTTTAAGGTTCCATAACTGTATTCTAATTGATTGTCATTCCATTTATTATCGCTAATTAGAAAGTAAATAAACTGACCAGCATAAGTGTCTTTATTAATTATACCTTTAGAGCTTATATCCTTTTTAGAAATAATATATAATTGCTCAACGGCTCTTGTTAAAACCACATAGAGCAAATTGAGGTTGTCTAATTCTAATTGCGATTGGTGTACACTATAAATCTCTGTTCCTATTTCTCCAAAGTGCTCTACGTCTTTATTATAGTTGAGTAATAAGGTATCAAAACCATTATAGTTTTGAGCTTCAACCGGAAACCAAACCTTTGGTTCTAATTCCCTATATATATTAAGATCAGCAAACGGAAAAATAACAACAGGGAATTCTAATCCTTTAGACTTATGAATGGTCATTATCTCAACAGCATTCATATTCTCTGGTGTAACAACGCTTAGTTTTTCTGCTTTGTTTTCAAAATAATTAATAAAACCAGCAATATCTGCATTTTGTTTTTGAGTGAATTCTAATACAACATCTAAGTAAAACTGAAGGTAAGCATCAGAGTCTATATTAAGATTAAAGCATCTTACAATATGCTCTACCAATTCATATAAAGGCAATTGGAGACATTGGTTTTTATCAATATAGATATCTAGCTGTTTTAATTCTAAAAACATATCATCCAGACTTCCCTTAATGTACGAAGTGAAAAATTGGTGTTTATCTTCAATATGAAGCTGCTCAGCCAAATATGAAAGGACTTCAATTTTTAAGCTATCATTTGTAGGTTGAATTAATAATTTTAAAAATGAATTAATAAAATTAACCTTGTCAGAATTTTTTAATAATAACGTTTCCGAAGATGTAATTTTAATGCCTTTTTCATTTAAGTAATTCGCAATTGCAACACCTTCTTTTCGTTTTCTAACCAAAACACAAATATCATTTAATGGAAATCCGTTAGCCAAACATTCGTTTATAGTTGCTAAAACTTCTATGGCATATAACTCATTAATGTCATCTTCTTTTTCTGGATCTAAAAAATTCAGGCTTACGTAACCTTCAGAAGAATTGTGAGTGTTTTGTTTTGCCTTTTTAAATAAATCAGCGTAGGTAACTTCACTAAATGCCGTAGTGCTTAAATAATCAAAAAAAGAATTATTAAATTCAATTACGGCTTTTGAGCTTCTATAATTGGTCTCTAAAGACAATACCTCTGGCTCAATTTGAAAAGGATTACTAATTTTGTTACCTAGTTTTATAAACTGTTCTGCATCACCACCTCTCCATCTATAAATGGCTTGTTTGGCGTCACCAACGAGCATTGCGTCACCATTAGCTGCAGAAAGTGCATTATCTAATAAAGGTACTAAATTTTCCCATTGCATTTTAGAGGTGTCTTGAAACTCATCAATAAAATAATGTTTGAATTTTTCACCTAAACGTTCATAAATAAAGGGTGTAGGCTGTGTTTTTATTTCTTCACTTATAATAGTGTTGAATTCTGAAATCAACATTTTATTCTGATCCGATTTTAAAATATCTAACTCTTTTTTTATAGCATTTAATACTGAAAGCGGTGTAATGTTTTTATAGAATCCCTTTTTAAGCTTTAATTCAAAAATTGAAGCTTTTGAGGAGATAAAATCTTTAGCCAATTGCGGTTGAATACTTTCTATAGTTGAAGCTACATCATCAGATACGCGTTTTGGGTATATGGTATGTCCTTCTATTAAATTATTTTGCCAAGCGGTTTCAAAACCAACTTCAAAATTCTTATTACTTAATTTTTCAAAATATTTAGGAAGATAGCTGCTGCTAAAATCGTTGAATTGTAATCCTGATTCTTCGATAAGAGTTAATGCTGAACTTGCTTTACTTATGATATTTTCTTCAATTTGAAGAATCTCTTTAGATAATTGTTGCTTTAGATTTTTAAAATCTTCAAGTGTTTTGTTTTTAAAAGTTTTAATTGCAGAAAGATCATTCTCATTAACTAAAAGTTTCGAAATTTTATTAAAATCATAACTGATATCCCAGCTCTTATCATCATCTGCTTTTTCAATTGCAAAGTCGACTAATACTTGGGTTAACGTTTTGTCGTTTCCTGCTTTAGAAATCAAACTATCTACCGCTTCGTTGAGAAGCCTATCTTGGTCAAGTTCTACTTCAAAGTTTATAGGTAAATTTAAATCGTGAGCAAATGTTCTAATTACTCTATGTGTAAAACCATCAATAGTAGAAATGTCAAATGCTCCATAATTATGGATGATGTGTTTTAGAATGTTCTTAGATTTTTTTTGTAAATATTCAGGCTTAATGTCTAATTCTTTGCAAATTGCATCAAACATAGGATGCGGATTTGATAAGCTTTCCTCTAATGAAAAAGACCTTAGCATATCAATAATTCGCTCTTTCATTTCGCCAACGGCTTTGTTGGTAAATGTAATGGCCAAAATAGATTTAAATTGATTGTTGTTTTTAGCCTGAACAAGTATTTTTATATAGGCTTTAGCTAAGGTATATGTTTTGCCACTACCTGCTGATGCATCGTATATTTTGTAAGTTGAATTATGCAAGAGAAAATTTTTATACCAAAATAGGGAATCTTAATAGTTTATTAAGAGAAAATCACGCACAAAATTGTAAATTTGAGATCAAAGAAATTATTAATCAATAAAAAATATAATTATTATGGCTTTCGAACTACCGAAATTAAAATATGCTTATGATGCTTTAGAACCAAATATTGATGCTCGTACAATGGAGATTCACTATTCTAAACATCACCAAGGCTACACAAATAAATTAAATGCCGCAATTGAAGGAACTGATCTTGAGGGGAAATCAATTGAGGATATCCTTGGAAACCTAGATATGAGTAATGGAGGTGTAAGAAATAATGGTGGTGGTTTTTATAATCACTCATTATTTTGGGAAGTTATGAATCCTGAAGGAAAAGGGCGTTTGTCTGGAGAATTAAAAGATGCTATTGAAGCAGAATTTGGTTCTTTTGATGCGTTTAAAGATGCTTTTTCTAAAGCTGCAGCTACGCAATTTGGTTCTGGTTGGGCTTGGTTGTGTGTGCATAAAGGAGGGAAAGTAGAAGTTTGTTCTACACCAAACCAAGATAATCCATTAATGCCAGGTGTTACTTGCGAGGGTACTCCTATATTAGGATTAGATGTTTGGGAGCATGCTTATTATTTAAATTACCAAAACAGAAGACCAGATTATATTGAAGCATTTTTTAATGTAATCAACTGGAATGAAGTTGAAAGACGATATGCTGAAGCTAAGTAAGTTAAAGGTATTATATAAAAAAACCGAGTCTTATAAGACTCGGTTTTTTTTATGCTCAAAAATAATTTTAATTGGGAATTGGGTATGAAAAAGGGCGAACAGATGTTCACCCTTTTTGCCCCAAATCTACCATAAACTTAACCTACTTATGTTATGGTGAATCAAATATAAGAGGACAATACCTATGCAATCAATTTTTTGGATAAACGACCTATATATTAGTCTAAGCGTGGAATGCTTATGCTTTGTTTGCTGATAAGTGAAAAATAGAGGGGTTTAAGAAATTTAGACTTTAAAATTAGTCCATAAAAAAAGGTGAACGAAGTTCACCTTTTTTTGCCCCAAATCTACCATGAACTTAACCTACTTATGTTATGGTGGTACCAATGTATATTTTATTTGTTAAAACGAACCTAAATATTGGATGAAATGCATTTTTTTTGGATATAATGTCGTTTTTTTCGGTTAAAATGCTTATTCAGACTGCTATTTAGTACGCTCTTTCTTTATTTCCTTCATAAAAATTGATAAAAGCTCTGTTAACAACTCTATTACCTCCAGGTGTTGGGTAATCGCCTGTAAAGTACCAATCTCCCAAATTTTTAGGACATGCTTTGTGTAAGTTATCAACAGGTTGAAAAATAATTTTTACATCTGCATTTATAGATTCGTCACCTAATAATTCTGAAATTTTATCAGAGATTTGTTCGTCAGTAAAATTGTCATAAACCTCCTTTACGTAATTTATTACTTCAACATCTTTTAAATTGATTTGACGAATACATTTTTTATAAACGTCATCAATAATATTATATTGATTATTGTCTTTTAGCAACTCTAACGCTGCTCTAAAGGCAATTAATGATTCTAAGTTAGCCATATCAATACCATAACAATCTGGATAGCGAATTTGAGGTGCAGAAGATACCACAACAATCTTTTTAGGATTTAACCTATCCATCATTTTAATAATACTTTTCTTAAGCGTAGTTCCTCTAACAATACTATCGTCAATAATAACTAAGTTGTCATTTGGTTTTATTACCCCATAGGTAACGTCATAGACGTGTGCTACTAAATCGTCTCTACTACTATCTTCAGTAATAAACGTTCTCAGTTTTACATCTTTTATGGCTATTTTCTCAATTCTTGGGAATTCAGATAAAATCTCAGTTACTTTTTCTGCAGATAATTTCCCTCCACCATTTAAAATGGATTTTGTTTTCTTTTCGTTGAGGTGATCTTCTACACTTTCTATCATACCAAAAAACGAAGTTTCAGCAGTATTGGGAATGTATGAGAAAACGGTATTTTTGGTGTCGTTATCAATGGCGTCAAGAACTTTTGGCATTAGTAAGCGACCTAGTTTTTTACGTTCTTGATAAATTTCAGCATCACTACCTCTAGAGAAATATATACGCTCAAAGGAGCAGGCTTTGCGCTCTAACGGTTCTAATATTTTTTTAATCTTAGTTGCTCCAGATTTTTTAGTAATAATGGCATGTCCTGGATCTAATTCTTTAACAGCATCAAAAGGAACATTAAATACCGTTTGAATTACAGGACGCTCAGATGCTACAACAACAACTTCATCGTCTTTATAATAGTATGCAGGTCTTATACCAGCAGGATCTCTTAAAACAAAAGAATCACCATGACCTAATAAACCTGCCATAGCGTAACCACCATCCCAGTTTTTTGCTGCTCGTTTTAGAATTTTACTTACCTTTAAACGTTCTGCAATCAAAGGAGAACATTCGTTTTTATTGTAACCTTCCTTTTTAAGATCTCGGTAAATTTTTGAAACAGCATCATCTAAAAAATGGCCAATCTTTTCCATTACAGTAATGGTGTCTGCTTTCTCTTTAGGATGCTGACCTAAATCAATTAAGTTATCAAATAACTCATTAACATTTGTCATGTTAAAGTTACCAGCAACAATAAGGTTTCTATGCATCCAGTTGTTTTGTCTTAGAAATGGATGAACACTTTCTACACTGTTTTTACCAAATGTACCATAGCGTACATGACCTAATAATACTTCACCTATATATGGAATATGCTTTTTTTGTAAATCTACATTATCTTGATATTCAGGATTTTTTGTCAATTCATCATTAATGCGTTCATTAATTTGGGCAAAAATGTCTTGAATCGGTTGTTGCGCAATAGAGCGTACACGACTAATATAACGCTCGCCAGGTTTTGTGTCTAATTTAATACTTGCAAAACCAGCACCATCTTGTCCACGGTTGTGCTGTTTTTCCATCATTAAATACATTTTATTAACACCATAAAAAGCACTTCCATACTTTTCTTTATAATATTCTAAAGGTTTTAAAAGTCTAATGAGTGCAATTCCGCATTCATGTTTTAAAGCATCGCTCATGTTGTGTAATCTGCTATTGTTAGTGTTTAGTCTTTAAATAATTAGAATAAAAAAACGCGCTCAATTTTGAGCGCGTTTTTTTAACTTAATTCTATATCAAATTGTGTTAGACTCTTAAACTGGTCTAATCGTTTATAAATTTCTTTATCCGTTAAATTCTGCATTCGCTCTGTTCCAAATTTTTCAACACAAAACGAAGCAAGTGTGGATCCATAGATAACTGCTGTTTTCATATTTTCAAAAGAGAAATCTCCTGTTTTTGCTAAATAGCCAGCAAAGCCACCAGCAAAAGTATCACCAGCACCTGTAGGATCAAAAACTTCTTCTAAAGGAAGTGCAGGAGCATAAAACACATTGTCATCATGAAACAATAATGCGCCATGTTCTCCTTTTTTTATAACTACATATTTAGGTCCCATTTGGTGAATTTTTCTTGCAGCAACCACTAATGAGTATTCTCCTGTTAATTGTCTTGCTTCTTCATCATTTATGGTAATAACATCAACATTCTTGATTACAGAAAGTAAATCATCTAATGCAATGTCCATCCAGAAATTCATAGTGTCTAAAATGGCCAATTTTGGTTTTTTAGTCATTTGGTCTAATACACCTTGTTGTACAAGTGGGTGTAAATTGCCTAACATAACAACTTCTGAATCTTTGTAGTTTTCAGGAACAATTGGATTAAAATGTTCTAATACATTAAGCTCAGTAACTAAAGTATCACGTGAGTTCATGTCATTATGGTATTTGCCACTCCAAAAGAACGTTTTACCGTCCTTAACGATTTCTACACCTTCAATATCAATATTTCTATTTGCTAAAAGGTCTAAATATTCTTGAGGAAAATCGCCTCCAACTACAGAAACTGCAGCAGAATCAACGTTAAAATTTGAAGCAGATAAACCTATATAAGTTGCTGCACCACCAAGAATTTTATCAGTTTTTCCAAAAGGGGTTTCAATAGCATCAAATGCCACAGTACCTACAATCACTAATTTACTCATTACCTACGTTTGAATTAAGTTGCAAATTTACGTAAAATATATTCCTTGTGAAATACTAAATTTTATAAAGCTAATGAGATCTATTTTCGGCCAAAATCAGCAGGAATTTCTCCCCAAGCTTTAGTTTCCCATTTAACAATTGTTGTAGAATACTCATTGGTTTTCAACCATTGTACCGCACGATCAACTAAATCATAAACGGGTTTGTTTTTTGCATTTCGCTCTAATTTAGAATTACATGTTTTTTTTCGTACCCAACTCATAGCTGTTCTAGAGTCTGTATACATTATACGCTCACTCTTATGTTGTTTCAAAAAAGCTAAACCATGTACCAAGGCTAAAAATTCACCAATATTATTAGTCCCTTGTTCAAAAGGGCCTTGAATAAAGAGTTGTTTTTTTGTTTTAGTGTCTACACCTCTGTATTCCATTATACCAGGATTGCCACTTGAAGCTGCATCTACTGAAATAGAATTATAATTGGGTTGCCCAATTTTTTTTAATTCCGCTTCCGAGAGTTCACTTTTAAAAGATTTTGATTTTCCGATATAATCAAAATAATTCCCTTTTAATGCTTCTTTAGCAGCTTCAAAGGTTGCAAAAGATTTGTATTGCGCACCTTGAAAATCTTTTATTTGAGCTTTACAATCGTTCCACTTTTCAAAAACACCAGTTTTATGTCCTTTCCAAACGGTATAATATTTTTTTTTCTTTTTACTCATCATTCAGTTCTCATGAAAACATGAATCTTAAATTTTACCCTTCACAGTTTCGAAGGCATATTGACTTATAATTTATTAATTATGTTTTATAATAATAATTTGTCTACTACTTTAGGAAAATGCTCCATTTCTAACAAATGAATCTTTTGAGCGACATTTTCTGCAGAATCCATAGGTAAAACCTTACATTTTGCTTGAAAAATAATTGCACCTTCATCATAATTTTCATTTACATAATGTATGGTAATACCAGTTTCGGTTTCTTTGCTTTTAACTACAGCATCATGCACATGCATACCAAACATTCCTTTTCCTCCATATTTAGGCAACAATGCAGGATGAATGTTAATGACCTTATTAGGGAACTCTTTTAGTATAAATTCTGGGAACTTCCATAGAAATCCTGCTAATACTATAAGATCTGGACGCGAAGCCTTTAGTATATTTAAGACATCATCAGATTTTGAAAACGCAATTCTATTAAATGATAAGGCGCTAACTTTCAGTTTTTTACAACGATCTAAAACTTTGGCATGAGGATTGTTAGTTAGTACCTGAATAACAGACGCATTATCGCTGTTGTGAAAAAACTTTATTAAATTTTCAGCATTAGAGCCGCTTCCGGACGCAAAAATTACTACACGTTTCATTTACAGGTATATTTCTTCAATTATTCAAACAAAAAAAAGAATAATAATTAACAATTAGTAGCAAATACCAAATACTTTATCTTTATTTTTACTAAAATTAAAAACACATTTTATCGGTAAAGATGAAAATTCAAATAAAGTTTTTTATTTTTGCCATCTAATTAAAACTTAAAATTAAAAAATTATGTCAGACATTGCATCAAGAGTAAAAGCGATTATCGTAGATAAATTAGGTGTTGATGAAAACGAGGTTGTAACTGAAGCTAGCTTCACAAACGATTTAGGAGCGGATTCATTAGACACTGTAGAATTAATAATGGAATTTGAAAAAGAATTTGATATTCAAATCCCAGACGATCAAGCTGAGAATATTGCAACAGTTGGTCAAGCTGTTTCTTATATAGAAGAAGCTAAATAATAACTTTATTTTTATGGAATTAAAGCGAGTTGTAGTAACAGGTTTAGGTGCACTAACACCAATAGGAAATACCAAAGATGAATATTGGGAAGGTCTTATTAGTGGCAAAAGTGGTGCTGCACCTGTAACACATTTTGATGCTGAAAAGTTCAAAACACAATTTGCTTGTGAAATAAAAAACTTTGAAGTTACTGACTTTATTGATAGAAAATTAGCGCGACAAATGGATAAGTTTTCGCAGTATGCAATGGTTGCTTCAGATGAAGCAATTGCAGACTCAAAACTAGACCTAGAAGCGATAAACAAATTAAGAGTTGGAGTAATTTGGGGAGCTGGTATTGGTGGCTTAGAAACTTTTCAAGATGAAGTTTTAAACTATGCTGCTGGTGACGGAACACCTCGATTTAATCCACGTTTTATACCAAAAATGATTGCTGATATAGCACCAGGAAACATATCTATAAAATATGGTTTTATGGGTCCAAATTATACTACTGTATCTGCATGTGCATCTTCTGCAAATTCAATGATCGATGCTTTAAACACTATACGTTTAGGGTCTTGTGATGTGATTATTACAGGCGGAAGTGAAGCTGCAGTAACTATAGCTGGTATGGGAGGATTTAATGCTATGCACGCAATGAGTACTCGAAACGATGACCCTAAAACGGCCTCTAGACCATTTGATGCAAATCGAGACGGTTTTGTATTAGGCGAAGGAGCAGGAGCTATTGTTTTAGAAGAGTATGAACATGCTAAGGCAAGAGGAGCTAAAATCTATGCAGAAGTTGTAGGTGGTGGTTTATCTTCAGATGCATATCATATGACTGCGCCACATCCTGACGGAATTGGTGTTGTTGCGGTAATGAAAAATTGTTTAGAAAATGCTGGCCTAAATCCCGAAGATGTAGATCATATTAATACACACGGTACATCTACACCATTAGGTGATGTTGCCGAGTTAAAAGCTATATCAGAAGTATTTGGCAGTCATGCTAAAAACATAAATATTAATTCTACTAAATCTATGACTGGTCACTTGTTGGGTGCTGCTGGTGCTGTTGAAGCCATTGCTTCAATTATGGCTATGCAACATGGTATTGTGCCACCAACAATTAACCACGAAACGGTAGACGAAAACATAGATCCAGAATTAAATTTAACACTCAATAAACCTCAGAAACGAGATATAAAAATTGCAATGAGTAATACATTTGGATTTGGCGGTCATAACGCTTGTGTAGTATTCAAAAAATTAGACTAAATCCCGAATGAGCTTCATTCGTAACATATTAAATTCCCGTTCTCAAGAAGACGGGAATTTTTTTTTATTACTTAAAGAAATCCTTGGTTTTAAGCCAAAATCAAAGTCATTTTATATAAAAGCATTTACGCATCGCTCAATGAATATCAAGGACGAATTGGGTAATGCAATCAATTACGAGAGATTAGAATTTGTTGGCGATGCCATGCTTAGTTCTGTAATTGCTGCGTATTTATTTGAAAAAGTACCTCATGGAGATGAAGGGTATTTAACCAAAATGCGATCTAAAGTTGTGAGTAGAGAGCATTTAAATAAGTTGGGTGAAGAGTTACGACTTATAGATTTAGTACAAAGTAGAATTCCGATTTCAAATTTTGGAGATAATATTCACGGTAACTTATTTGAGGCTCTTGTAGGTGCTATTTATTTAGACAAAGGATATAATACTTGTGAAAAATTTATTTACAAACGTGTTATACATCCACACGTAGATATTGAAACATTAGAAGGTAAAGTAATTAGCTATAAGAGCTTATTAATAGAGTGGTGCCAAAAGGAAAAAAACACGTTTGACTATCAGGTCTATGATGACACAGGAAACGATGAACTTAAACATTTTTCTGTAAAACTTTCAATAAATGAAAAGGTGGTATCTAAAGCCAGAGCAACATCTAAGAAAAAGGCAGAGGAAAAAGCATCAAAACGTGCGTTTTTTGCGTTTCAAAATGAAATAACCAGACTTCATTAAGTATTTTTAATTCTTAAAAATTACGATAACGTTTTCGTAGATTTTCTTAAATAAGATTAACCCTTTCTTAATAAAACTAAGCTTTTATTGTACTATATTTACATCATTATGCCAATTAAACATTAAGGTTTTTAATTCTAGAATTAAAAATTGAATTAGTATCAAAGTTGTAAACATATGGCTTTACACAAACTTCAGGTAGATGATTTTTATGATGATTCCTATAAATTAATAGCAATTCATTGTAGGTTAGAAGATTATCGATTAGCTTATTTGCTCAATAAACACTTAGAGCTTAAGTTAGCACGCCAAGAAAAGGATATTGACTTTAAATATTTAGAGTCTTCATATAGCATTTTTGAATGGGATAATGAAACAGAATATATACAATGGAATTTAATTTCTAATGTATGTAAAAAGGAAGAAGTAAGTTTATCTAGTAGTGGAACTTTATTTGATAAGCCAGAAAAAGTTTTAAAAACCTTTAATCTAATTACAGAATTTAAGAAAGTTGATTTTTTTTTAAAAATTTCAGATGAAATAAATAATGTACAAGAAAAACTTATACTAAATAAACTACAAGCTATTCCGCAAATAATAACGAGTTATACGGTAAATCCGTTACAAATAAAGTCGAAAGACAATTTAATTTTTTGAATCGATGTCAAATAAAAAAACAAAAATAGTAGCTACATTAGGTCCAGCAACTAGCACTAAAGAAGTGCTAAAGGCAATGCTAGATGAAGGATGTAATGTGTTTAGGATTAACTTTTCTCATGCAGATTACAAAGATGTTGAGGAGCGCATAAAAATGATTAGAGAACTTAATGAAGAGTTTGGTTACAATGCATCTATCTTAGGAGATTTACAAGGTCCTAAATTACGTGTAGGTGTAATGAAAGGTGAAGTTGTTGTAAATGAAGGTGATGAAATTATTTTTGCAACTGGTGAGCGTTTTGAAGGAACAAAAGAGCGCGTTTATATGACCTATGATAACTTTCCTCAAGATGCTAAAGCTGGTGAGCGAATTTTATTAGATGATGGAAAGTTAATTTTTGAAGTTGTTTCAACGGATAAAAAGTCTGAAGTAAAAGCAAGAGTTATTCAAGGAGGACCTTTAAAATCTAAAAAAGGTGTTAACCTTCCTAACACAAATATCTCTCAGCCTGCTTTAACAGAAAAAGATATAGATGATGCAATTTTTGCAATTAGTCAAAAAGTAGATTGGATTGCTTTATCATTTGTCCGCCATGCGGAAGATTTAATGCAACTGGAAAGTTTAATTAATGAGCATAGTGATCAAAAAATTCCTATTATCGCAAAAATTGAAAAGCCAGAAGCTGTTGAAAATATCGACAAAATTGTTGCTTATTGTGATGGTTTAATGGTTGCACGTGGAGATTTAGGTGTAGAGATTCCTGCAGAGGAAGTACCACTTATACAAAAACAATTAGTGTTAAGAGCGAAACGCGCAAGAATTCCAGTAATTATTGCTACACAAATGATGGAAACAATGATCACAAGCCTTACGCCAACAAGAGCAGAGGTAAATGATGTTGCAAATTCCGTTATGGATGGTGCAGATGCTGTAATGTTATCTGGAGAAACATCTGTTGGTCAGTATCCTGTTCAAGTGATTCGACAAATGTCTAATATAATACGTAGTGTTGAAGATTCACCTTTAATTGAAGTGCCACAATCGCCACCACATATTCGTACTAAGCGTTATGTAACGAAAGCGATTTGCTATCATGCTGCTAATATGGCAAATGAAATTAATGCGAAGGCGATTTCTACATTAACTAATAGTGGATATACTGCATTTCAAATATCGGCATGGAGGCCTTCAGCTCATATTTTAGTATTTACTTCAAATAGGAGAATATTAACTCAGTTAAGTCTACTTTGGGGAGTTACTGCATTTTATTATGACAAATTTGTAAGTACAGATGAAACAATTGAAGATGTAAATGCCATGGCATGTAAAAAAGGCTATTTAGATGTTGGTGATATGCTAATTAGTTTAGCTGCTATGCCAATACAAGATAAAGGTATGGTAAACACCTTGCGTGTTTCGGAAATTGAAAGCTGTAGTTTTTAATTATTAATACATATTAAATATTAAAAGAGCGACTGAATATATTCAGCCGCTCTTTTTTAATGTACTAAAATTAGTTGTCATATTCACTTGTTAAAATACATGTATAATAATACAGTAATGATTACTATTAGAATTAGTAAGATATAAGTTTTTGAGTTGGAAGAATTGCTAGAAAGAACATGACTGCCCTTGGTTCGTTGAGATAGTTTATTCTTATCTTTTAATGATGTTATAGTTGGTTTTGAAATTGTTTGTCCATCGTAATAATTGGGATTCATCGTTAAATTATCGATTATATATTTACATTCCTTTAAACCTAAATTTGTTGTTTCTTTTAATTTTTTAATAGCTTGAATCTTTTGCTTGTTATTGATTAGGTTTAAAAATTCTTGTTTGTTAATAACGTTGTCATTTATTTTAATCATTTTTTAATCTTTAAAATTCAAATTTTAATTGCACACTAACCGCAGACGTATCTTCTTTTTTTACTTTTTTAATTTCTGTATTTAAATTAGATAATGATATACCTAAAAGTCGAACAGAATTATTTAGGGAATCTTGATATAATAAGTCTTTCGCTGCCTCTAAAATAATGGCTTTCTCACTGACATAGTATGGTAAAGTTTTGCTTCTAGTTTGTAATGTGAAATCACTGTACTTAATTTTTAATGTAATTGTTTTACCTGCGACTTTACTTTTATGTAATCGTTTGGTCACTTCCTCTGCGATATGGTCTAATTTTTCGAGCATAAAAATTTCTGAGGATAGATTTTTGCTAAAAGTACGTTCTGCGGCTAATGATTTTCTAATGCGATTAGGTTTTACTTCACTGTTATGTATACCACGAACTACTTGATAATAGTGGCGACCAGATTTACCAAAGTGTTCCTCTAAATATTCTGCTGATTTCAACTTTAAATCTTTTCCTGTAAAAATTCCTTTTTGGTACATTTTTTCTGCGGTTACTTTACCGACACCATAAAATTTTCTAATATCTAATTCTTCAAGAAAATGTAACACGTTTTCAGGGTTTACTGTTTTTTGACCATTTGGTTTATTATAATCACTTGCGACCTTGGCTATAAATTTATTGATGGATATACCTGCTGAAGCTGTTAAGCCTACTTCTGCATAAATACGTGTTCTTATCTTCTGAGCTAATAAAGTGGCACTAGGAAGCCCAATTTTGTTTTCTGTTACATCCAAATAAGCTTCATCTAAGGATAAGGGTTCTACCAAGTCCGTATAATCTAAAAAAATCTTTCTAATTTGTTTTGAGATTTCCGTGTAACGTGCAAAATCGGTTTTTACAAAGATTAAATCTGGACATAATTTTATGGCTAAACGACCAGACATGGCACTCTTTACGCCAAACTTTCTGGCCTCATAACTTGCTGCACTTATTACACCTCTAGTTCCTCCACCACCAACTGCTATTGGTTTTCCTTGCAATTCAGGATTATCCATTTGAGCTACAGACGCATAAAATGCATCCATATCTACATGAATTATCTTTCTAATTGGTAAATCGTTAGGCATAGTGTAAATTTAGCCAATAAATGGCTGGAAATAATAATTTTTAATCTTCTAATGATAGAAATAGAACGCAAATTCTTAGTGAAATCTGAAGCTTTTAAAACTGAGGCTTCTGCAAGTTATACCATAAAACAAGGGTTTTTAAATAGCCACAAGGAGAGGACTGTTAGGGTAAGATTAAAAAAAAATAGCGGTTTTATAACCATAAAAGGAAAATCTACATCTAATGGATTATCTAGGTTTGAGTGGGAAAAAGAAATTTCAAAACAAGAAGCAGAAAATTTGTTAACCCTTTGTGAAGATGGAATTATTGATAAAATACGCTATGAAGTTGTTTTTGGTAAACACATTTTTGAAGTAGATGTTTTCTCTGGCGTCAATGAGGGTTTGTGTATTGCAGAGGTAGAATTAAACTCTGAAAACGAGTTTTTTGAAAAACCACATTGGTTAGGTAGTGAGGTTACTGGTGATATACGATATTACAATTCTCAATTAAGCAAAGATCCCTTTAAATCATGGAAATAAAAAACCTATTCAATGAATTGAATAGGTTTTAATAAATTATAGTTTTTTAGTTGTGTATTACTCTGTAGCAGCAGTTTGAGTCACAATTAAAAATTCAGAACGTCTATTATCAGCATGTTGTTCTTTTGTACAACCATTTGAACAATCTACTTTTGGTTCAGATTCTCCTTTACCTTCTCCAGAAATACGAGCTTCATCAATTCCTTGAGAAATTACATATTGAACAGTAGTTTTTGCTCTTCTATCAGAAAGATTAGCATTATAGGTTTCTGAACCTCTCTGATCTGTATGAGAAGTTGCTTTTATAACCATTTCAGGATATTTTTTCATAATCTGAACTAATTTATCTAGTTCAAAAGCGCCTTCTGCTGTTATATTAGATTTATCAAACTCAAAGTAGATAGGTGATAGTACAACCTGCTCAGCTTCAATAATTTTCTCAATAGGATCTAAGGAAATCTGAACATTAGTTTCTTCATCGTTGGTTCCTTTTACTGGTACTTTTTTACTTTCAAAGTCTTCCATTACTACTTCTAGTTCAGAATCTTTATCACACTCAACGATAAATTCTGCAATACCTTCTTCATTCGTTGTTTTAGAAACTACTTTATTGCCTTCATCATCAAATAATGACACTGATGCACCACTTATTGGCTCACGTGTTTTATCATCTAAAACCGTTGCTGAAATTAAAACATCACATAAAGGTTGTAATTTTTTAAATTCGTAAATGTCATCGCTTCCTTTTCCGCCCTCTCTGTTAGAAGATACATAACCTTCAGCGGCTTCTTCATCTATAATAAATGCAAAGTCATCTGCATTACTGTTAATAGGAATACCTACATTTCTAATAGGCGCCATTTTTCCATCAATCTCTTTAGTATAAAACACATCTAACCCTCCTAAACCTAAATGACCGTTTGAAGAAAAGTATAATGTGTTATTACTACTGATATAAGGAAACATTTCTTGTCCTTCAGTATTTACTTTTTGACCTAAGTTAATAGCTTCACCAATAGTACCATCTTCA
Source organism: Winogradskyella sp. 4-2091 (assembly GCF_045765065.1). Taxonomy (NCBI): domain Bacteria; kingdom Pseudomonadati; phylum Bacteroidota; class Flavobacteriia; order Flavobacteriales; family Flavobacteriaceae; genus Winogradskyella; species Winogradskyella sp. 4-2091. The sequence goes on along the minus strand of NZ_JBJKOD010000002.1, from coordinate 262,862 downwards.
TTAATAGCAGCTTTGTAAATATCAAAATCTCCATATCCACCTGGTTGGTTTGATGCGAAGAATAATGTTTTACCATCATTACTTACTGTTGGGTTTTTAACAGAGTAGTTTTGACTATTTACAGATAAACTTTCTACAGTATCCCAATCATCACCAAGTTTAGTAGCTTTAAATAAATAAAGTTGGCTGTAACGTGTACTACTTAAAGAATCTTTTTCATACGCTTTTTCAAAATAACTTTCTCTTGAAAAATACATAGTATTACCATCTGGTGAAAACGACACAAGTCCTTCATGAAATCTTGTGTTAATTTTATTATTAGCTAATTCAGCTTCTTGATAAGAACCATCAGTATTTTTATTGATAGTATAAATATCTAAGAAAGGCTGATCATTCCACCCATAAGTTTTACGACTGTCGTTACGACTAGAGGTAATATATAACTTGTTATCTTGTAATGTTCCACCGAAGTCAGACTGAGTAGAATTAAAATCTGAATTCTGCACGTTAAACTTTTTACCTTGCTCTAAAATCTTTGGAAGGTAATTAGGATTTTTTCTAAATGCAGTTGCTCTATCATCAGCTGGACGCATTGTTGCAAATTTGTCCATTTGTGTATTAGATTCAGCATATTTTCCATTTGCTTTTAGCATTTGAGCGTATTTATAGACCATTTCTGGTTGATCTGATGTCTCCAATGCTTTTGCATAGTAGCGTTCTGCGGCTTCGGTATTAAAGATGTTATAATAGCTTTCAGCTAATTGACTGTATACATATGTATCTGCCTTACCTTCTTCTACTAATTCGTTATAACTTTCAGCAGCCTTAACAAATTCAAATCGTGCAAAGTATTTATCTGCTTTTTTTGTGCTAGCGTTTTGAGCAGTTAAGCAAAAGCTACTCATCAACGTAATAAATAATAATGTTTTAAAGTTTTTCATAATTGTTTAGCTTAACTGATTAAAAGTATCTTGGTGAACGAGAAACACGTTTTGGGAAATTAAGGTCAAATAATAAAAAGACCTCGTGTGATGCAGGTGCATACGCTTTAATATCTGACGAAATAAAGTCATAAGCATATCCAACTCTTAAGGATGGCGTTAATGCAAAATTCATCATACCAGCAACAGAATCATCGAGTCTATAAGATGCTCCAATTTCAAACTTTTTATAAAATCTAGCGTTAACATTAATATCAAATGATGTTGGCGCATCAAAAGCAGATTTTACCATAAATGATGGTTTAAGTTCTGTATTAGGAGAAAGATCGAACACATAACCACCCGTAAAGAAGTAATGCTGTGTTTCTGATCCGATTTTTAATCCGTTATTATCTAAATGAACAGAAGATAATAAGTTAGGTACAGATAATGATAAATAATACTTTTCTGTGTAATAAAAGAAACCAGCTCCAATGTTAGGCGTCGTTTCACTTATATCTTGAGCGAAGAATGGATCTGTTGGATCAACCACTTCAACACCTGTATTTAATCCTATATCGTGAAAGGTAGCACCGGCTTTAATACCAAAAGCTAATCTATGTTCTCCTCCTAATTGCAATGTATAGGATACATCTACGTACGCATTCGTTTCGGTTACTGGACCAATATGATCTGATATTACAGATAAACCAAGACCCATATTTTCGCCGACAGGTGAATGTCCGAAAAATGTTCCTGTTTCTGGTCCACCATCAATTTTTGACCATTGGTTTCTGTATAATAATCCAAAAGAAAGATTTTCTTTTGAGCCTGCATAAGCAGGGTTTATTATATTCATATTATACATGTACTGCGTGTACTGAGGGTCTTGTTGCCCATGCATTTGAAATGCTAAAAGCAAAACCGCTATAATAGAGAGTTTTTTCATTATAATAAGTTGATTCTGTTAGTTGATTATCTGTTAATATATACCCAAGAACTTTTAGACATAGCACCACCTTCATAAACTACCGTGTAGAAATATGTTCCTACAGGTAATTCTTTTCCGTCGTTTGTTTGTCCATACCATTCATTAGTATAGTTGTTTTTAGAGTATACAAGTGTTCCGTTTCTATTAAATATTTCAAGTTTCGTAACATTAAAACTTGTTAAATCAAATGTGTCATTTTGACCAGGTGAAACACCAGGAGAAATACCTTCTGGGAATACACACGATTCTAACTCTATAACCTCAACTGAAATTGTATTGATACAGCCTGTTGCGTTAAACTCTATTGTTGCAGCGTATTCACCTGCAATTAATACTGAATCTAAAGTTAATCCACTTCCGCTTACTGCAATTCCATCTAAAGACCAATTAACTGTAACATCGGCAGCTGTAAAGTTTGTTGGTACAATACCAATAGTTATTGGTACAGTTGCATTAGGACAAACTGCGTATGTTAATTCTGAATCAAAAGATGCTAAAGGAACAACATTAACCTCTAAGTTAAACGATGTTGTGTTGTAACAACCATTATCTGTATTCTCCGCACGTACAAAAATTGTTTCTCCACTACTTGAGTAAGGACTTGCGAGAGGGCTTGCGTCTGCATCTGCATCTGCTTGAGATATATGATATGTAATTTCTACATTGGCATCTGTATTAACTTCATCATTGATAGATAATAAATTAAAAGTAGTAACACCATCAACATTTCCATCTAAATCATCACAGATAACAAAATCTGCTGGTTGATTTACAGTTGGTCTTGGGTTTACAATTAATTCCACTTGAGATAATTGACGACAACCAAGGAAATCGTTAGTTACTGCATCGGCATCTTCAATTCTCATAATTAATGTCTCACCAGATGATGTGTATGAAGTTGATACAGGATCTATTCTTTGGTTAGCATTCGCTGTACTCGTATAATATGATACTGTATAGTCGTCACCTAATCCTAACGAAGTTGTTAATGCTTCTAGGTCAAATATTTCAGATCCATCTGCTTCAGGTCCATCACATACTGTAATGTTTTGAGGTGCAATAGTACCAGGATCTTCATATAGATTAATAACTACGATCTGAGAAAAAGCTTCAGAACCACATTGATTATCAAATGCTTGTACTTGGTAGTTGTCCGATTCTGTTACAACTAGAGAAGAAGACGTTTCTCCATCTAATACAAAACCATTTTTATACCAAACAAATTCATCTGCAAAAGGAGAATCTGTTAATATAGTCACAGAATCAAATCCACAAACTGATACTTCATCAATTTCTGTTGGGTCGTTGTTAGGATCTATTATAACTTCATCACTCGCAATTTGTGCATCGATTTCAGCTTCAATTGTTCCGTTGTCAGTAGCACCAGCATTAGTTTGTTCTATGGTAATATTACCAGCTCCACCATTAAAATTAGTTACTAGTAACATGTAGATTTCTCCGCTAAGTGCATTATCAATAGATAAATTTTCTATTGACGCTCCTGAATAACTACAATCAACAATGTTTCCTAAAGGATAGAAACCTGTATCAGGATTGTTAGAGAAAGGACAAGTTGGACAATCCTCTAATAATATGTCCGTACATGCTTGATTAACTGATGTAAATGGACCCCAAATAACAAAATCAACATCTAATCCGTTTCCGTTTTCATCAGTTTGTTCAATTTGAATTTCAATAGGTCCTGAGTCCCCTACTTGAATAATATTCCAAGTTGGGTTTGGTATAGATCCTAAACAAGCAACTTGGCCAGTACTTGGAATTCCAATGATATTTGGTGTTGTTAAGGCACCTCCAACAGAACAGAAGTTTTCGGCATTGTCACAAATGATATTTGTTGGTGCAGGTCTAATACATAAATCAAAAGTTGATGTTTCTGGTTGACTTCCTCCGCTAAATACACGGATATAATAAGTATTTCCTACAACTAAAGATGGTGTAACAGTAGCATCATCATCAGTACAGTAAATTTCTGTTAAACTTCCACAAGAACCTTCGTAAAGTGCGTGGTCTATATTTGTTGTACCACCTACAACATTCACAATAGAGATAATTTGAATTTCATCTAGTGCTTCAAAAGTAAACCATACATCATCGTCTGGAGATCCAGTACAACTTCCATCTGGTACACCCGAAGGCGTAGCTGCCAATATAGTTCCTGAAGTAACCATATCACAAGTACTAGTTGCATTAACCACTGCCGTTATTGCTGTAGAACAATCGTCATTAGCAGGTGGACATGCTAAAACTTCAAATGTTTCACTACTAATTACACAGTTATTGTCTTGCTCATTCGTTACAAAAACCTTAGCTGAACTTCCAAAAGGGAAAGGACCAACTTGATAAACACCTGTTGCCGTTGCTTGAACTGAACTAGCATCTAAACTGTTTGTGAGAGCTAAAGAAGTAGCATCTCCTAAACTTGTTACATTAACTTCAATATAAAATTGATCGTTATCACAATCTGGTACTACTGTATAATCGGCTTCTGCTAAAGTACAGTTCAATTGTTGTATGTTAACTGTAAAATCTAATGTTACACCCCAAGATCCATCATAACAAGGATCAGGAGTGGTTTGACCAAAGTCAGCCGATCCAACACGCATTCTGTGTTCTCCAATAGGTGCCGTAACTGGCATCACAAATGAAGCATCCATTAAATGAGGTGTACTTGCACCGGAAGATTCTCCTTGGAAAACAAGTTCTGTATCATCAAATATTAAATTGTCATCAAAATCAATCCAAACATTAACGTCGTAAGTGAAACTGTGACCAAACTCTATTTCTAAATTTGTATTAATTCCTTGGAAAACGTTTACTGTTGGTGTTGTATGATTTTCATAAGTCAAATCACCTAAACTCGTAAATGTCGTCACTCCTAAATTGGCATAATTAATACCAGTTCCATCGTTACTTGATGGTATTGACTCACAATATCCAGTAAAGAAATCAAAAGGACCAAAATAAGAACTTTCATCACCAGGTCCACAAATTGCTGATACGTAGAACTCATAATTTGTATCTGGATTTAAACCTGTAAGAATATAAGGATTAGTAGTTACTCCAGGCTCAATTGTTCCAGTGCCTAAAGCAAAACCAGCTTCACCATATTGAATATTCCAAGATGTTGAAGTTCCATTCTCTGTCCAACCAACTTCAGTTGAAGTTAAACTTAAATTATTTGCAGTTAAGTCTGATGGTTCTGGGCAAGTAGGGATTCCTCTTACTCTAAAATTGTCAACAAATACATCAACATCTTCTGGGTCATTCACAGTTCCATCAGAAGCTAAAATTCCAAATTGAACTATTTGTCCACTATATGCTGTTAAATCAACAACAGGATGTTCACCAGTAACAGGAACAACTGAGGTGTTGTCATAAGTTAAAAGAGAAATCCATGTGGCACCATTATCATTTGTCATTAATAATTGAACTGTATCATCAGAACCTAAAGTACCTGCTGTTGTAGAATTTGCAAATAGCATTATTCCAAAATCAAACTCAACTTGAAAAGGACCACCTGTTAAATCAAATTGAGGAGAAATAATCCAGTCACTTCTAACATCGCCTTGATATATGTTTATTCTAAAAGAACCTGTCGTTCCATTGTTTAAAAATCCATCTGCAGCCCAAAGTCCAGCACCTAAATCCATAGGTCCAGTAGTTGCATCTCCACTATCTGCTTCTTCCCAACAGTCAGCTGGTATATCTGTAAAATTTTGAATGTAATCTGGAATAAAAATATCACAAAGTGTTTCAAAAGCAAAAGGTCCTGCCCAACCACTAAGTTCACTACCACAATTAGCTTGTACATAATATTCGTAGCTCGTAACTGCACTTAATCCTGAAGCCGTATATGGGTTTGTAATACCTACATCTGTTGGCGTACCAGTAGCAGGTGTACCTGCCGTAACTATTTCAATATTCCATAATGCGACTGTTCCGTCTTGAGACCAACTTAATTCCGCTCCATTAGAAGTGATAGCATTTGCCATTAAAGCTGTTGGATTGAAACATGTTGGAGCTTCATCAAATGTAACATCATCAATTGCAATGTCATCATAAAAATCTCCACTTTCTGTTTCCGAAAAGATAAACCTTGCTTGTACATCTCCAGTAATAGTAAGCGTACTTAAATCAATAACTTTAAGTTCCCAGCCAGAAGTGTTAGTGTTGTAGGTCGCCATCATGTTCCATGCAGCACCATCCCAAACTTCTACGTCTAAAGTACTGTTGGCATTTCCTTCATTATCACTAATTTCATAAAATGAAAGTGCAGGTGCTGTTAAGCCACTAACATCTACTAATGGTGTTGTTAAAGTACTCGGATCATCAGTTCCTGAAGAATCGACAAATGCAAAATAATTATTTGTAGTGGTACTTCCTAACATTGTACCATTGTCTCCAATATGGTCAAATCCAGGGTCATCAGCATACTCCCATTCTTCGGCACCTCCATTAGACCAACATAATGGTATATCTCCTGCGTTTTCAAAACCTTCAGTATATGGTGCAATAAAAGTTACACACTCTGTAGTCATGATAAATGGACCTACCCATAAACTTTCGTCTCCAGGCCCACAATTTGCTTGGTAATAGATATAGTACGTTGTTGCGGGTGTTAAACCTGTTAATGTTGTGTTAGGCGAACCAGTTACAGAAATTGCATTCTCTTCTTCGCTATTACCAGGTGTGAAATCTGTACCACTGTTATATTCTATATTCCAATCTGTTTCAGAATCTCCAGCCGTCCAATCCAAGATCGCTGAATTAGAAGTAACGTTAGAAGAACTAATATCGTAAGGGTCAATACATGTTGGACTTTCAAATAAAGTAACAACTATGTTTTCCCAATCTGCATCAGAACCACCAAAACTTTGATTCATTACTAAATCTATAAACCCATCTACAGTAGGATCATAAATTGCAGTAAATTCACCAACAAAAGTTAATGTAGTACTTGCATTACTAGTTAATCCTCCTGTAGTAGGTGGATCTATAGTAATTGTACCTGAAGTTGTTGTTACCGTTAAGTCTGCTTCTGAAGACCAAGGGTTTCCACCTCCAACAACCCAATCTACTGAAACTGAAAATGAATTGTAAGATCCCGTTGAGGATGCTGGTACCGCAGCAGTATTTGCTGCATCATTTAAGTTAATAGTAACAGGAGTTCCTGAGGCCACGTTTGTAGGCCCTACTATTGGAGGGAAATTATACTGGGCATTTGCTGTGAAAATAAACCCAAGCATGATTAAAAATAGAGTAATCTTTTTCATTATTAATCGGTTTGTTAAGAATTATTTAATGCTCTCACAATCAGTATATTGTAAGAGAATTTATTGGTGTTTGATAAAATTTTGCTGTAAAGCACAAGTTTGACGTTGGTTAGACGCTTAAAACAATGTGAAGTCGAATATATAAAAAATGGCTATTAACAAGATGTTAACAATGTTATAATAGATTAACTACCGTTATAATCGACAAATGGTTTGGCTGTTTTTTAAGAAGTCTTTAATTGAAGGAAAACAGGGAAATGATCGCTATATCCACCTGTATATTTTCTACCTACAAAGGTTCTAAATGGCTGTCCCTTAAATTTACCTTTATATTGAGTAAGAAACTTACTGTTAAACACTTCAGCGTTGTGATAAATTAATGAAGAACTACTAACATCAAAAAAATTGGTTGAAAATAAAATTTGATCAAACATATTCCATTGAAAATTATGATTTAGGCTGCCATTACTTCTAGACCAAACCGTTTTAAAAGGATTAAATAAATTACCTTGTTCTTGCAGTGATAGTATGCTTTTACTATTTGGGTTATCATTAAAATCACCCATTACTATAATTTTAGCTTCAGGTTTTTCTTCTTTTAGTTTTTTAATTATTGATATTACAACGTTAGCTGCGGCAATACGTTTAAATTCAGTTTCTTTTTCACCCTCTCTTTTTGAAGACCAATGATTTACAATTACGTTAATATTTTCGTTATTCAATAGACCTTGTACTAACAATACGTCTCGTGTATAATCTTGTTCTCCTTTGTCGTTTTCTAGATAAACTGAAAATGTTTCAGAATTTATAACTTGAAAACGATCGCTTTTGTAGATTAGCGCTACATCAACTCCGCGTTCGTCCATAGAATCATAATGTATATAGCTATAATTTTCCTCAATAAGATTTTTACTGTTAACTAAATCTTTTACTACTTTTTCGTTTTCAACTTCAGCTAAACCAATTATGTCAGGAGCGGAATTAGAGTTCTCGTTTCCTATTTTAGAAATTACTGTTCCTAATTTCAATAGTTTTTTTTGATAACGCTTCGGTGTCCAGCGTTTTAAGGAATTCGGTAAAAAATCATCATCATGAGTTAAAGGGTCGTTTTTGGTATCAAATAAGTTTTCAATATTATAAAACGCTAAAGTGTAAATTTCAGGATTATTAATCATGGATTAAATATAGGTTTTTATAATGTTACATTGAAATGATTCAATTGTTTAACTTTGTACTTTAATTAATTTATGATAGAAAAAAAAGATATTGCCTTAGAGAAAGTCGTTTTAATTGGTATCATTACTCAAGATCAAGATGAGGAGACCTCTAAAGAGTATTTAGACGAATTAGAATTTTTGACCTATACTGCAGGTGGTGGGGTTGTAAAACGTTACACGCAGAAAATGAGTATGCCTAATCCTAAGACCTTTATTGGTACGGGAAAAATGGAAGACGTCACTAAGTTTGTTAAGGAAAATGACATAGGAACAGTAATTTTTGATGATGAATTATCACCTGCTCAAGAGCGAAATATTAGTAAAATTCTAAATTGTAAAATTTTAGACAGAACTAATCTTATCCTAGATATTTTTGCGCAACGTGCCCAAACGAGTTATGCAAGAACGCAAGTAGAATTAGCGCAATGCGAATATTTGTTGCCTAGATTAAAAGGTATGTGGACTCACCTAGAACGACAAAAAGGTGGAATTGGTATGCGCGGACCTGGAGAAACTGAGATTGAAACAGATAGACGTATTGTACGTGATAAAATATCATTATTAAAATCCAAGATTAAAACCATTGATAAGCAAATGGCTGTACAACGTGGTAATCGTGGAAAAATGGTGCGTGTTGCCTTGGTTGGCTACACCAATGTTGGGAAATCTACTTTGATGAATGTTATTAGTAAAAGTGACGTTTTTGCTGAGAATAAATTATTTGCAACTTTAGATACAACAGTAAGAAAAGTAGTTATCGGGAATCTACCTTTTTTAGTTAGTGATACTGTTGGTTTTATAAGAAAATTACCAACCCAATTAGTAGAATCTTTTAAGAGTACGTTAGATGAAGTACGCGAGGCAGATTTATTATTACACGTTGTAGATATATCGCACACCAACTTTGAAGAACATATAAATTCTGTAAATCAGATTTTAGACGATATAAAAAGCAAGGATAAGCCTACTATCATGGTTTTTAATAAGATTGATGCTTATGAGCCAGAGCCTTTTGATGACGATGATTTGATTGCGGAACGAACGGAAGCAAATTATTCTATTGACGAGTGGAAACGAACTTGGATGAATAGAGTTGGAGATAATACTTTATTTATCTCTGCATTAAATAAGGAGAACATGGAAGAGTTTAGAAAACGAGTTTATAAAGAAGTAAGAGAAATACATGTAACACGATTTCCTTATAATCACTTCTTATATCCTGATGTTGAGGATATAGAATAACTATTAAATTAAAACTATATAAATAAAAAAAGAGGTCTCATTAAGACCTCTTTTTTTATTCTAAATAAGTTTGATTTAGAACTTGTAGCTTAAACCAAATGTATAATATGACTGTAACTTGTTATCAAGATTATCAAATGTTGGTTCAGCGTCAGTTCCTGCTGGATCCCATTGATTGAAGGCGTAATTAAGTGCTTCTTGCTGATTGCTTCTTAAACCAAAATCAAAACCAACACCAATCATTTTCCAAAGTGTGTAGCTAAACGAGTTAGTCCATGTCCAGTTTGATAATTCACTAGATTTGTAACTCTGGAATGTAGAGAAGTTTGTCTTAAAGTTTATTGCTCCAATTTGTCTAGTATAATCCGCAACAATTTTTGCACCCATAGAAGATTCAAAAACAGCATCATTTTTAGCAAATACAAAGTTGTAGTTTAATGGGTGAATCACTACTATTAAGTTTTCAATAGGAGTCCAAGTAGCACCAACACCAACGTCTAAATACCCAGGATCATTAAAGTTGTCTAAAAGCGTAGTTCTATATTCCATTAACCCAGAAATAGCCCATGTTTTGCTTAAATTTCTACCATAAAGAGATGAGATGTTGAAAACGTCTGTACCGTTTTTGAAGCTATCGTCATCGTCATCATCATTTTTGTCATCAAACTTTATCCAGTTTAAGTTAGTTAATAAAGAGTTTCTCCAAAAATATTTGTCTTCAATTTTATTAGCAAATGCATTTAATGTAATACCAAAACTACCAGAAGCTAAATCTGGAGTTCCTTGACCGTACCAATTGCTAAAATTAGAAAGGCTACCACCAATGGTACCAAAAGCACCTGTTCTCCAGCCTGGTAAAGCATCTATTTGTGCTTGTAAAGCGTTTGCTTCTCCTTGAAATTTGTCAGCTTCAGCTTGTTTTTCAGCTTTTTGAGCTTCCAATTCTTCTTTTGTTTGAGCAAATGCAACCGTAGTTACAGCAAATAATAAAAGAAGGGAAAAAAGTAATTTCTTGTTCATAATGGATTAAATTTTAATAAAATAATTTGTAATTAATTTGCAAATATAAGTGATTATTAGATTTAGTTCTTTTTTTTCAATTAAATCACCATTCTTAAGACACTTGAAATTTATTAAGGTCACTTTTATTTTTTACTTTTCTTGAATAAAGGCACGGAAGAGCATGCTTCTCCAAACATAATAGATTTTGCAATTGGCTTTAGTTTTTGGGTTAACAAAATTAAAGCGTTGGAAGGCACAGGTTTGTGAGAGCATCCTTTAATAATTACAGGTAAGTTATTATAAATGGAAAGATCTAATTTTGAAATAATATCATTATATAATACCGTTTCTAAATCTGATAAAGAACCAATAAGGGATAATTTAGCATATGATTGAAGCTCAATTGAGATTAACATGTACGCCCAATCTGGTACAATTGCATCAGTAGAGCAATGCAAAGCAACAAAACAATCTTGGTATTGTGACCAATTATGTTCTGCAACAAATACTCTAAAGTCTTTTTCCCTTAGTACTAAACCTTCAAGTAACCAATCTTTTATATCAAAAAGAATGCGCCTTCCTTCGGGATAGTAATCTTCTAAGTCAATAACTTTTAGCTTACTATTTGTGACTCTGTTAATTATTTCTCCTTTCATAAATCTTAATAACTATATACTCAATGATTACTAGGATAATATTTTATTGATTGAAAGTTCTTAAACAATTAGGCTCTACAACATTCCAAGTTCTAACTTAGCCTCTTCACTCATTAAGTCTTGCGTCCATGGTGGATCAAAAGTAATTTCTACTTCAGCATCTTTGACTTCGTTAAGTGATTTAACTTTCTCTTCAACTTCTAATGGCAATGTTTCAGCAACAGGGCAGTTTGGTGTAGTTAACGTCATTAAAATTTTAACTTCAAAATCTTCGTTTACAAAAACATCGTAAATTAAACCAAGTTCGTAAATATCTACTGGGATTTCAGGATCGTATATGGTTTTTAGTACTCTAAGAATTTTTTCTCCTAAAACTGCTGTATCTATGGTTGCATCGCTCATGGCAAATTATATTTTTTGTTCCTATAAAAATAGGAGTGATATTAATAAATATTAGATTTTTATAAAAAAAATCTAATTAATTAAGTTGTGTTTGGTATGCTATGGCATACATTTTTAATTGTTTTATCATACTAACTAAGCCATTGGCTCTTGTAGGTGACAAATGTTCTTTTAAGCCTATTTGATCTATAAAATCAGTATTTGCTTCGAGAATATCTTTTGGATGTTGGTTAGAAAAAACTCTAATCAAAATAGCAATGATTCCTTTTGTAATTATGGCATCACTATCTGCAGTAAAGTTTACCTTTTCCTCATCCATATTGGCATGGACCCAAACTTTGCTTTGGCAACCTTTGATTATATTATCTTCGGTCTTATATTTTTCCTCAATTAAAGGTAAGTCCTTTCCGAGGTCAATCATATACTGGTAGCGTTCCTCCCAATCTTCAAACATAGAAAACTCGTCAATAATTTCGTTTTGTACTTCTTCAATAGTCATAGTCTCATTCTTTTGTGCAAAATTACGAAATCGTTAGTTTTAATCCGTGTTTTCTTTAATGGATAACACTTTATTAACTAAAGCCATTATAGCACTTGGAGGATTACCATGATCAAATGTTGGCGTCATATATTCGATATCGCCAATAATTATGGCTAAAGATGCGTGCAAAGCACCATCTGTTTGATGACTTGTAGAAGGCGGAATTAAATCTTGAATTGTTTCAACATCTATTGCGTTTATTAATTCAGTAATTGCATTCCAATCTTTGGCATCAGTTGAAAATGTGCTAATATCTTGGAGGCCTTTGTCATTTGATAATAAAACGTTTGTTTTTGAAATTGAAACAAAATTATATGTCGTTTTAGAACTCGTAACATATTTTACTGCAGTCTTATCATTAACCTCAGTTGTTGCAGTACTTTTTTTTGAAGAAGCCATTACATTGCTTCCTTTTATAAGAATAGATTCATCAATAGAAAATGAAATGGAATTTTCGTTAATAGAATATGAGTTAACTGAATTTAAAGCCTTTAAAAATTGACGTTCTACAACTGAAGCCGTTCCTGGGCAGAATTTCTTAGACGCACCAATATTTTGAAAAGTTAGCGTATTATTTTCTAATGTGTAATTGCCAAAAAAGCTATTACAACCTGCAAATCCAGTAACTTTATTTGATGCTTCATCAAAATTAATAGTGATTTTGTTTGAAGACACATCCATGTCTTTAACATTTACAATGTAATAAGTTCCAGAGAGCGAGGTTTGCATTTTTTTGCTGTTTTCAATCGCTTTTTTTGATGAATCACAAGAATTCAACGTTGTTAAAAGCATAAATAAACTTAGTAAAATTTTCATCTATAAAGTGTTTACTACTGTAAGTTACATATTTAATGCCAAAGTCTAAGAGAGCATCATAATCGCTTTCTTCAAGGCTACAATAAAAGCGTCAATTTCTTCTTTGGTATTATAAAACATAAAGGATGCTCTAATGGTTCCTGGAATTTTATAAAAATCCATAATGGGTTGCGCACAATGATGACCAGTACGCACAGCAATTCCCATTTTGTCTAAGATGGTTCCTATATCATAAGGATGAATAGTCCCAACGTTAAAAGAAATTACAGAGGTTTTTTCTTTTGCGGTACCGTAGATTTTTAAACCTTCAATTTGTTGTAATTGTTCAGATCCGTAGTCTAAAAGTTCTTGTTCGTATTTGGCTATGTTTTCAAAACCAATATTATTCATGTAATCAATGGCAGCTCCAAACGCAATACCACCGCAAATGTTTGGTGTACCAGCTTCGAATTTGTGAGGTAAACCTGCGTAGGTTGTTTTTTCAAAAGAAACTTCTGCAATCATTTCGCCTCCACCTTGGTAAGGTGGTAATTTGTTTAGCCATGCTTCTTTCCCATAAAGCATGCCGACACCTGTAGGTCCGCATAATTTATGTGCAGAACACACATAGAAATCAACATCTAATGCTTGAACGTCTGGTTTAATATGCGGACAAGATTGTGCACCATCTACTAAAACAGCAGCTCCAACCGCATGTGCTTTTTCTATAATATATTCAATAGGATTAATAGTCCCTAAGGCATTTGAAATATGGTTAACAAAAACCAATTTGGTGTTTTCATTTAGAAGTGCATCATAGTCAGAAAGGATTAATTCGCCATTTTCATTCATAGGAATCACCTTTAAACTTGCACCTGTACGCTCGCAAAGCATTTGCCATGGCACAATATTACTGTGGTGTTCTAATGCTGAGACTATAATTTCATCGCCTTTTTTCAAAAGAGAAGAAAATCCGTTAGCAACTAAATTGATACTATGCGTTGTACCAGAAGTGAATATGATTTCATGACTTTCTTTCGCATTAAAGTGATTCTGAATTTTAATACGTGCTTGCTCATAAGCATCAGTCGCTTCTTGGCTTAAACTATGTACACCTCTATGGATATTAGCATTGAAATTACTGTAATAATCTACAATAACGTCAATAACCTGTTGTGGTGTTTGCGAAGTTGCTGCATTATCGAAATATATGAGTGGTTTCCCGTTAACTGTTCTGTTGAGAATGGGGAAGTCTTTTCTTATTTTTTGTACGTCTAACATGGGCTTAATTCCTAGTTACAAAGATACAACGCATTGTTCTTAAAGAAAAACTTATAAGTATTCATTAAACTTTTTAACATACATTTTATTAGGATACATTTTTATAAAATGTATATTTGTGATATGTATAGTAAAGAATTAACAAAAGGAACATTGCAACCGATCATTTTAAAGCTTATAAATGAAAAGGGTAGAATGTATGGTTACGAGATTACACAAGAAGTGAAAATGATGACTTCAGGGAAAATAGATATTTCAGAAGGTGCTTTGTATCCGATTTTACATAAGCTTGAAGCGAAAAAGGTCTTAGAAACGGAAAAAATTTTTATCGGTAAGCGTGTTAGGAAATATTATAAAGTAACTAAAGAAGGGAAGAAGATGGTAGAGACTGTAACTGAAGAAATCAATGATTTTATTGAAACCTTAAATTTAATTTTTAATCCAAAACCGATATAATCATGGAATTATCAGAAAAGCATATCGCGTTTATTGAGAACAGTTTGTCTTTATACGGTGTGAAAAACATTGAATTAAGGGATGATTTACTAGACCATATCTGCACATTTATAGAAAATCAAGATTCCGATGATTTCAATAAACTGTATCAGCAAGCCTTACAGAAATTTGGTGGTTACACTAGTTTTCAGAATTTACAATTGGAAACTAATCATCAAAAATTAGCTAAAGAAATCATTACTGTAAATAAGGTGAAATTCTCTGTTGGATTTTTAGTCATCCTATTATTGGTAGTCAGCTTAGTTTTTCAAATTATGGACTGGCCTTATGCAAATGCTTATCTACTTGGTGCAATTATAGTTTCAGTACTTGTGATACTTCCTGCTCATTTTTATGCAGCTTATAAAAAATCTATTCATAAATATTCATAAATCATTTATCATGAAAAAATCATTCTACATCCTCGGATTTATTACTTTTTTTATTCTCGGTATTGGTGCTATGTTCGAGTTTTTGACTTGGCCATATAGAGGTATCATTGTTTTTATTGGCTTTCTATTTCTTAATTTCGGATTGATTCCTACTTATTTTTATCAAAAATATAAGCAATGTTAAACATAAGAAAGACTTGTTTGTTCGTTTGTCTATTTGTCTTTTTATGTTCGATAGCGCAAACAAATGCAAATCAAAAAATTGATGAATTATTAGCATCTTATGTTTCTAATGATAAGCCAGGATTGAGCATAAAGGTGATTAATCAAGGGCAATCTATCTATTCTAAAGGCTTTGGGCTTTCAAATTTAGATTATAACATTAAGAATTCAGATTCTACAGTTTTTAGTTTAGCATCCATAGCAAAACAATTCACAGCTTCGGCTATTTGGGCTTTGGCAAATGATGGTAAAATCAATTTAGATGATGATATTAGAATGTATTTGCCTGAATTTCCAGAGTACGAAGAAACCATTAGGATAAAACATTTACTGAACCACACGAGTGGCATTCGTAATTATCATACGTTAATGTACTTAGCTGGTTTTGATTACGATACTCAATATTATGATAACAATTCGGTTTTAGATTTAGCCATTAAACAGAAAAATTTAAACCATTTAGTTGGCGAAAAAGTAAGTTATTCTAATACCAATTATAATTTGTTAGCCATAATTATTGAGCGTATTTCAGGGCAAAACCTGAATGAATATTTGAAACATAAAATATTGAATCCATTAAAAATGAATTCAACTTTTGTAAGAGTTGAACATGGAAAACCAATAAAAAATAAAGCTGTTGGATATAAAAGAAATCAAGTTGGCTACAAGTTTAATACTAATGATCAATTGAGTTATGGTGCAGGAAGCATGGGTTCCTCAGTAAATGACATGGCTATTTGGATGCAAATGCTAAATACCCAGATTTTAGAATTTAAACCTTTAGCAGAATTTTTAAAAACGCCTGAAACTCTAATTTCAGGAAAGAAGGCGAAATATGCTCGTGGATTAATGTTAGATAATTATAAAGGTTATGAAACTTTAAATCACAATGGATTTGGTTTTGGTGGACGTTCACAATTAATTACAGTTCTAGAAAAGCAAATAGGAATAATAGTTCTAACAAATTCACAAGAGATAGATGCACCAAGAATAGCGTATCAAATTTTAGATATTTTGATAGAAAATGACGAAAGGATTAAAAATGAAACGGAAGAGGAAGAGGAAATGGTATTCAAAGCACAAAAGTTTAAAGAATTTATTGGCGAATACAAAGAAATCAACAGTGATATGACTATGAAAATTTTTGTAGAAAAGGATTCTTTAAAATCTATAGGTTCTATGGGTAGAACGTCTACTGCTCTTGTGCAGTATGACGAAAATAAATTTCACAGAGCACAAAGCCAGAATGTGAAATTTGATTTCACACCTAGTGCATCTCACGATATGATTATTTCATTTGGTGGAACGCCATTTTATTTTGAACACGCTAAATTTATAGATGCTGAATCGGTTGATATTTCTCATTTTACAGGTAAATTTTATTCTGAAGAGTTAGATGTAATCTATCATTTATTCATTGAAGATGAAACACTGAAATTAACTTATAAAGGAAATGGAAATATTAGTTTGCATGCTGTTCAGTTAAATGACTTTGGAAATAATGACAGAACACTTTATCATTTTCTAAAAGATGAAAATGACAAAGTTACAGGTATGTTTTTATCTTGTGATGGCACTGTGAAGGAGATAGTATTTAAAAAAGAAAAGGATCGCTAAATAGCAATCCTTTTTTATATAATATTTGGACCTGTAAGGTTTCCAGAACCAGACAGTTTTTTTCTAAACTATTTACAAATCAAACCCAAGGTTAACGCCTAATTTCTTAGCGATTATAGAGGTAATTCTATTTTTAAGTTCTGGTATTTTAACCGAATCCATAACGTTGTTGCTAAATGCAAACATCAATAAAGCGCGTGCTTCCTTTTCTGGAATTCCTCTAGAACGTAAATAAAACATAGCACTTTCATCTAACTGACCAATAGTACAGCCGTGAGAACATTTTACATCATCTGCAAAAATTTCAAGCTGTGGTTTCGTGTTGATACTTGCTTTATCACTCATTAAAATGTTGTTATTAGCTTGAAACGCATTGGTTTTCTGTGCTAATTTTTCAACAACCACTTTTCCGTTAAATACACCTGTTGCGTTGTCATCAAAAATACCTTTGTAATCTTGGTGGCTTTCGCAATTTGGTTCTATATGGTGTACTAATGTGTTATGGTCTACGTGTTGCTTATCTCCAATAATGGTAATCCCTTTCATGGTAGAATCTATACGTTCTCCATTTTGATAAAAGTTAAGATTGTTTCTCGTTAATTTACCACCAAAAGAAAAGGTATGCACTTTGGCTAAACTCTCTTGTTTCTGATTTACGTAAGTGTTATCAATTAAGGACGCACTTTGCTTATCATTCTGAATTTTGTAATAATCTACAATAGCACGTTTATTAGTAAAGATTTCAGTTACAGAATTCGTTAAAACAGGATTGTCTGTTAAACTCTGATGACGCTCTATAATCTGAACATGTGCATTCTCGTTAACTATAATTAAGTTACGTGGTTGTAACATTACTGCAGCCTCATTTCCTGTTGAAAAATGAATAATTTGAATTGGTTTATCTACAACTTTATGCTTTGGGATATTGATATATGCACCTTCTTGTGAAAATGCCGTATTTAAAGAAGATAAACCATCTTTACTAGCAATTTTATTGAAGTAATTATCAATAATTACTTTGTATTTTGGTTTTGTAAGCGCAGCAGACATTAAGCAAACGTCTAAACCATCATGCGTGGTTTGTGATAAATGCGAAGAGTACTTACCATCTATAAAGATGATTTTATATGAATCGATTTCATGAATAAAATACTTCTTGATATCTTTAAATTCTAACGCATTTTCATTTTTAGGGAATACGCTGTAATCTTGTTTTAAAACAGAATTTAAGGATGTGTATTTCCAATCTTCTAATTTCTTAGTTGGAAATCCTTCTACTTCAAACGTCTTTATGGCTTCAGTACGAATATCATGTATGGAAGAGTGCACATCTACTGTGTCTTCAAATGCCATAAATGACGATACTAATTTTTCTTTTAAACTCATTCTTGTTCAGTTTTCAGGTTTCAGTCGCAGTTTTAGTTGTATAAACTGGGATCGTAATCTGTGTCCTATGTTATTATTTAAAGAAGTTACAAAAAGATTGAGTAATCAGTTCTGAGTTAGCACTTACAAACTGAGACTGAATACTGCAACTAGCGCAGAGCGCTATGCGTTAACTTCTTCTTTAATCCAATCGTAACCTTTAGCTTCTAACTCGTGTGCTAATTCTTTTCCTCCAGATTTTACAATCTTTCCGTTGTATAAAACATGAACAAAATCTGGTACAATATGGTCTAATAAACGTTGGTAGTGGGTAATTACAATAACAGCGTTGTCTTTAGATTTTAATTTATTGACACCATTGGCTACAATACGAAGTGCATCAATGTCTAAACCAGAATCCGTTTCATCTAAGATGGCTAATTTTGGCTCTAACATGGCCATTTGAAAAATCTCGTTACGTTTCTTTTCTCCACCAGAGAATCCTTCGTTTAGAGAACGTGATAAAAACTTACGATCAATTTCTAAAAGCTCAGATTTGTCTCTAATCATTTTCAACATGTCCTTGGCAGGCATATCTTCTAAACCTTTAGCCTTACGTGTTTCGTTGATTGCAGTTTTCATAAAGTTAGTGACGCTAACTCCAGGGATTTCTACAGGATATTGAAATGATAAAAACACACCTTTGTGAGCACGTTCTTCAGCAGCTAATTCTTCAATATCTTCATCTTCTAATAAGATATTTCCTTCTGTAACTTCGTATTCTTCTTTACCAGCAATTACGGAAGCTAAAGTACTTTTACCTGAACCGTTTGGTCCCATGATAGCATGAACTTCTCCTGCTTTTACTTCTAGATTAATACCTTTTAATATGGCTTTGTCTTCTATACTTGCGTGCAAGTTATTGATCTTTAACATAATCTTATTTTGCTAATTTTATAACGTCTTTTGAATCTGGGTCTAGTGTTTCCACCTTTAATATTTCTTTTATTTCAACTCTAAAAGGCCAACCCTCTTCGCCTTCTGGTTTTTTAAATTTTCTTACTCTAACAGTTACAGAAACCATATCTGTAGATTCTTTCTTTAGAGGCTTAACTTCCTTTTCTAAAAGTTGTAAGTTATCATCAATGACAACACCATAAATTTCACTAGCCGTTTGTAAAACTGCTGCGTCTTCAAAATAAACGTAGTCTCCTTTCATGGTTATAAAACCATCATTTTCGTCATACGATTTTGCTCGGTTTTCTTCGAGGTCAATGTCTTGCTTAGGTTCGTTCTTACAAGAGAACATCACTAAAGCTAAAATGATAATTAAATGTACTTTTTTCATAATATGTTGTCATTCCTGCGAAGGCTAATGTCCATTGTTACTATCCAACAGAACCTTCTAGACTTATTTCTAATAATTTTTGAGCTTCTACAGCAAACTCCATCGGTAATTTATTTAGGACTTCTTTACTAAATCCATTAACGATTAACGCAATTGCTTTTTCAGTATCGATACCTCTTTGATTACAATAAAATATTTGGTCTTCACCAATTTTACTTGTAGTTGCTTCGTGCTCAATCATGGCACTTTTATTTTTCGCTTCAATATATGGGAAGGTATGTGCACCACATTCGTTACCCATTAACAAACTATCGCATTGCGAAAAATTACGAGCATTTTCAGCTCTAGAATTAATTTGAACCAATCCACGATAAGAGTTTTGTGACTTACCAGCAGAAATTCCTTTAGATATAATTGTTGATTTTGTGTTTTTACCTAAGTGAATCATTTTAGTACCAGTGTCGGCTTGCTGATAATTATTTGTTACAGCGATAGAATAAAATTCGCCTACTGAATTATCACCTTTTAAAACACAAGAAGGGTATTTCCATGTTACTGCAGAACCTGTTTCAACTTGTGTCCATGAGATTTTTGCATTTTTCTCACAAAGTCCTCTTTTAGTAACAAAGTTAAATACACCACCTTTTCCTTCAGCAGTTCCTGGAAACCAGTTTTGTACAGTAGAATATTTTATTTCGGCATCATCTAATGCTATCAACTCTACAACAGCTGCGTGTAATTGATTTTCGTCTCTACTTGGTGCTGTACAGCCTTCTAAATAAGATACATAGCTGCCTTCATCAGCAATAACAAGTGTTCTTTCAAACTGTCCTGTACCTGCTTGGTTAATTCTAAAGTACGTTGACAATTCCATTGGGCAACGTACACCTTTTGGGATATAACAGAAACTACCATCACTAAATACAGCAGAATTTAAAGCTGCGTAAAAGTTATCTTTTTGTGGAACTACTGTTCCTAGATGTTTTCTTACCAATTCTGGATGTTCTTTAATGGCTTCAGAAATACTCATAAAAATAATGCCTTTTTCGCCTAAAGTCTTTTTAAAAGTTGTAGCTACAGAAACTGAATCTACAACGACATCCATAGCAACACCAGCTAATTTCTTTTGCTCATCTAGGGAAATACCAAGTTTTTCAAAAGTGGCTAATAATTCTGGATCTACTTCGTCAATACTATCGTACTTTGGTTTACTGTTTGGTGCAGAATAATAAGATATCCCTTGAAAATCTGGTTTCTGATAGCGAACGTTAGCCCACTCTGGCTCTTCCATTTCTTTCCAAACTTTAAATGCTTCAAGTCGCCATTGGGTCATCCATTCTGGTTCTTCTTTCTTCTTAGAAATAGCAATTACAATTTCTTCATTAAGCCCAACAGGAAATGTTTCAGATTCAATATCTGTGTAAAAACCGTATTCGTATTCTTTGGTTTTTAGCTCTTCCCTTAAGTCGTCTTCTGTATATTTTGACATGTCTTCGTTTTAATTTTAAAGTGAAAAAGATTCACCGCATCCACAAGTTCGGTTGGCATTAGGGTTATTAAAAACGAAACCAGTTCCGTTTAATCCACCTGAATATTCTAAAGTTGTACCAATGAGGTATAAAAAACTCTTTTTATCTACAATAATTTTCACGTCGTTATCTTCAAAAACCTTGTCCTCTTCTGCTTGTGATTTGTCAAATTTTAAATCATAAGACAAGCCAGAACATCCACCGCTTTTTACGCCTACTCTAACGTAGTCTGTATTTGGGTTGAAGCCGTCATCTGTCATAAGCTCTATGACTTTCTTTTTAGCGTGATCTGAGACTTTAATCATATCGTTTAATAAATTTGTTCTGATACCAGTTTACTTTGTTCTAAAATAAATTGGTTTAAATTGAGTGCAAATATACGATATAACAAAGGTTAAACCATAGGCACTAACATTATATTAGTATATGATTTGATAAGATTTGTCTATTGAAGTTGTGCGAATAAAATTTAGCTAAGAAGTTGCTTTGAGTTTATTAAACCGTTTTGTAAGTCTATATAGCTCTTGGAGCGTGTTTTTTAACTGTGAATTGTGAACTGTATTATTTTCAAAATTTCCATGAGAATCCGTATTAACCACAGCATCGCAATGCGTGCAAGTGAGTTCTAATGAATAATCTATATTGGTTTTAGATCTCACATAATTATGCCCAAAGATGGCACAGGGTAATAACTCTGTTGATGTAGGTTTCATTCTATTAATTATCTAAACTTGGGATGACCAATTTATAAAATCAATATTAAAAAGAGTTAAAATGCTTAAATTTTCGATGAAATGCATTGTGATTTGTGATTTTTGAGTGTTTTAGTCAATTTTGAAGGATAATTTTAGGTTTATTTATAATGAGCAATTGGCTATTTTTAGTACATAGTTATAAGGAATTGAGGTGGTTCACTACAAAATCGGAGAAATAGTTATAAATAATGTTATTAATACATACTATTAAAAAAAAGCATAATATTTTTGCAATATGATTGAAGATAAAAACCCACAGCGAACACCTTTGAGTGAATTAGGTGAATTTAAACTTATAGAGCATTTAACAGATCATTTTAAAATTACGCAAAAATCTACTATTAAAGGAATTGGTGATGATGCTGCAGTTTTAAATTTTGGTAAGAGTCAAATTGTTGTATCAACCGATTTATTAGTGGAAGGTGTGCATTTCGATTTAAGCTACGCACCATTAAAGCATCTTGGTTATAAAGCCGTCGTCGTTAATCTATCTGATGTTTATGCTATGAATGCCATGGCTACTCAAATTACGGTATCAATTGCGGTTTCTAATCGCTTTTCTTTAGAAGCGTTAGAAGAATTATATGCAGGTATTACTACTGCTGCAAAAATATATAATGTTGATGTAATAGGTGGAGACACAACATCTTCAACTTCTGGATTAATAATTTCCGTAACAGCAATTGGTAAAGTTGAAAAAGGAAATGAGGTTTTAAGATCCACAGCTAAACCTAACGATTTATTGGTGGTTACTGGTGATTTAGGAGGTGCTTTCATGGGATTACAAGTTTTAGAACGTGAAAAAGAAGTTTTTAAGGTTAACCCGAATAATCAGCCAGATTTATCAATGTATACTTACATTATAGAACGTCAATTAAAACCTGAGGCTCGAAAAGATATTGTGGAATTATTGAAAGAACTGAAGGTAAAGCCAACAAGTATGATTGATGTTAGTGACGGAATATCTTCTGAAATTTTACATTTATGTAAACAAAGTAAAGTTGGAGCTGATGTTTATGAGAACAAAATTCCTTTAGATCCTCAAGTAATCTCTACATGCGAGGAATTTAATGTTGATAGCACTACGATTGCTTTAAATGGAGGAGAAGATTATGAATTGTTAATGACAGTGGCTCAAGAAGATTTTCCTAAAATAAAAGGCAATCCTAATTTAACCGTTATTGGTTATATAACAGAAGAAGATAGAGGTATGCATCTCGTAACGAGAGCAGATGAAAAGATTCCTATAATAGCAAAAGGTTGGAATGCACTTAAAGATCAATCATAAAAAGTTTACGACCCTTTTCTAAACGTTTGTTATGCACCCTGTGCAAAACAGCATTGATTTCTTTGAATTTTGGTGTTAGTGGAATAAAATGCCCATCACCATCGATAGTCATTTCAGATTTGCAGTTTTTACACTTATACTCTTTTACATGATAAGTAACATTTTTGGAGACTTTATAGTCGTGACCAAATAATGAGCAATAAACGTGTTTCATTAATTCTTAATTATAGAGGGATTAATATAATTGAGGGTGTAGAAATATATGAATTTAAGTTGCTAATAAGTTATCAACACTTAATAAATCGACGAACTGATTAGTTTTTGCTGTAAACGTACTGTTCTGTTATTATAAATACGTTCTAATGCTAGATTGATTTCTTGACGTTTTTCTGTTAACTCCGTAAGTTTCCCTGTACTACTTGTGGTTAATTGTTTTTTACAACAGCTACATGTGTACTCTTTTACATGATGAGTTACTTTTTTGGTTAATTTATAATTATGACCAAATAAATCGCAATATACTTTTGTAAGTTTCATAATAAATTGTTTACAAATTATTTGTTAAGAGGAATGTAAACTTATGGAAAAAAGCAAAAACAAAACGTTAAAAGGGTTTATTTTTCGACAAAACGCATCAATAAGTAAGATAATTCTGATTTATTTTCAATATGACTCATATGCCCTTCAGAAAGTTCGTGGTA
The DNA here is from genome assembly GCF_045765065.1 of Winogradskyella sp. 4-2091. Taxonomy (NCBI): domain Bacteria; kingdom Pseudomonadati; phylum Bacteroidota; class Flavobacteriia; order Flavobacteriales; family Flavobacteriaceae; genus Winogradskyella; species Winogradskyella sp. 4-2091. The sequence goes on along the minus strand of NZ_JBJKOD010000002.1, from coordinate 238,809 downwards.
AATGATATCCGTATTTTCAATTTGAGATTTTATTCTTTCTCCATTTATCAAGGGATCTTTCTTCCCAATGATTATTATTTTTTTCGATTTTAAACTTTTAAAGACCTCAAAATAGTCTGGTCTAAGTTTCATGCCTTCTGAAGCAGCAATGTAACCTTGAACAGGTGTTTTCAATGCTATTTTTAAGGCATTATTGTATTCAGTCTTGTATTTCATTTTGCTTTCAATTGAAAATAAATTCGCAAAAGACATACTTACCAAGTTATTAAAATTTGTTTTTACCATTTGATTGGCTCTAGTTCTGAGTGCTTTTTTTTCAGCATCATCGGCTTCAAAGGTAGAATTCATTAAACACAAACCATCTAACAGATTTGGTTTAAGTTTTGCTATTGCTAATGCCACATAGCCACCCATTGAGTGACCAATAACTTTTGCTTTATTCATGTTGTTGTGGTCTAAAATTGCAATTACCACTTCGGCCATATCTTGCATTGTGTGCACATAACCTAAGCAATCACTTTTGCCGTGACCAAGTAAATCAATGCTTACTACTTGATTGGTACTTGATAATTGAGGAATAAAATCATTCCACATTTCTAAAGTTTCTAAAAAACCGTGAAGTAGAACAATGGTTTTACCTATACCTGTAATGGTGTAATTAATATTACTATTCTTGTAGCTAAGTGTCATATGGCAAAGATAATTTTTGCAATTGTTTTCTCTTCTAAATTCCCTTATAACATTTTAGTATCTTTGAAAATAATCAAACCTGAAAATTGAATTCGATGATTTTAAAACGTCTTTTTTTAACCATATTTTTTATTTCTGCATATCTATTAAACGCTCAAATTGAAGAAGCGCACTTAGATAAACTCGTTCAAGAAACCTTAACAACGTTTGACGTTCCAGGAATTTCTGTTGGTATTTATAAAGATGGAAAGGTTGTGTATTCTAAAGGACATGGTGTGCGTTCATTAACCAATAAAAAGGGTATGAATGATGAAACCTTAGTTGGTGTAGCTTCTAATAGTAAGGGTTTTACGTGCTTTGCTTTAGCAATGTTAATTGATGAAGGGAAATTAAATTGGGATGATAAGGTAAGAAAACATATACCAGAATTTCAATTGCACGATGCTTGGGTTACGGAAAATTTTACGGTTAGAGATTTAGTAACTCACAGAAGTGGCATGGGATTAGGTGCTGGCGATTTAATGTTTTTTCCGGAAGGCAGTGATTTTGGTGTTAATGATGTCATCAATAACGTTAAATACTTAGAACCTGAAACTTCATTTAGAAGCAAATTTGCCTACAATAACAACATGTTTATCATCGCTGGCGAAGTATTAAAACGTGTAAGTGGTTTGTCTTGGGAAGAATTTATAGAGACTAAAATTATGAAACCGGTTGGAATGATTAATAGTAAGGCCTCTTATAATCGTGTTACAGATAAATCTAATATTATTGATGCACACACTATGGCTGAAGGTAAGGTTGTGCAAATTCCGCATGATTGGAGTGAAACTGCAAATCCCGCAGGTGGTATTGTAAGTAACGTTCCAGATATGTTAACTTGGGCAGCTTTTTTAATGAATGATGCAGTAACCAATACTGGAGAACGTTTGCTAAGCAAAGAACAATTTCATCAACTGTGGCAATTACAAACACCTTTAAATGTGTATCCTAATGATTCTTATAATTCTAATTTTAAAGGTTATGGACTCGGTTGGTTTTTAACTGATGTAAAAGGCGGACACAAACAAGTATATCACACAGGTGGTTTATTGGGTACGGTAACTCAGTTTACTATGATTCCAGATTTAGATTTAGGGATTGTAGTATTAACCAACCAAATGAATGGTTCTGCTTTTAATACCATTACCAATACTATCAAGGATGCCTATTTGGGTTATGAAAACCGAAATTGGTTAGAGAAATACGGAAAACGAAATGCTGATTATATAAAATATAACGATAGTTTAAAAGCTGATGTTTACACTAAAATATATAAAGCCCAAAAACTTAAAACCCTACCAAAACCAGAACATATAGTTGGTACGTATACAGATGATTGGTTTGGAGATGTTATAATTTCACATCAAGCAAAAAAAGGATATGCTATAAAGAGTAAACGTTCCTCAAGATTGTTTGGAGAATTATTACCATTAAATGCAACAACTTTTGTTGCAAAATGGAATGATAGAAGTTACGATGCAGATGTATATGTGAATTTTACATTCAATGAGAACGAAGAAGCTGTTTCAGCAACTATGAAATACATTGCACCAATAACAGATTTTAGTTTCGATTTTGAAGATTTAAAACTCAAGAAGACAAAATAGTGGATATAAAACGCAAAGAATTATTAGTTACTAGTTTTGCATTGTTCTCCTTGTTTTTTGGAGCTGGTAATTTATTAATTCCACCTTTATTGGGTTACAAAGCTGGCGAAAATTGGTTTTGGGTTACTATTGGTTTTATGATAACAGCAGTAGTGATTCCAATTTTAGGAATTCTTGCTCACGCTAAACTTCAAGGAACATTATTTGATTTTGGTAAAAAAGTATCGCCTACATTTAGTTTAATCTATTGTATTCTAATTTATGTGATTGCTGTGGCCATTCCTTCGCCAAGAACAGCAGCTGCCACTCATGAGATTGCGGTTTTTCCAGCTTTTGGTACGAGTCCATTATTAACTAGTGCCATCTATTTTTCCTTAGTATTAGTATTTGTGCTTAATCGTTCAAAAATATTAAATCTCATCGGAAAATTTCTAACGCCATTTATCGTCATCATGTTATTGGCTGTTATTGGTATAGCTTTATTTTCTTCAGAATTTAATACAGGAACTTCACAATTTGAAACACCAATTGTTACCGGAATATTAGAAGGATACCAAACTTTTGATGCTATTGGAGCAGTCGTTGTTGGAGCAGTTATCATTGTGTCTTTAAATTTTGATAACATGGCTGTTGAAGCCTATGCATCTAAACGTACGTTAATTAGAAAATCTGGTATTATCGCAGGTGTAGGGCTGTTTGTTATATATGCAGGTTTAATAGCAATTGGAGCTTATTATAGTTCAGATATTACGGTAAATGGAGCGTTGAGTAATGATATGCAACGCGCAAACTTATTACGAGCTATTAGTATTTCGTCTTTAGGTAAATTTGGGAATACTGTTTTAAGTATTCTTATCTCATTGGCATGTTTTACAACAGCTATTGGTATTGTTGCAGGTACAGCAGATTATTTTAAAGGTTTACTTAACGACTCTAAGTTGGTGTATGTTATCACTGCGATATTAGCATGTGTTTTGGGTGTTGGTGTTGGTCAATTAGATTTTAACTCTATAATTGTTGTGGCTGTACCAGTTTTGTTATTAATCTATCCTATCACTATAGTCTTAATTTTATTGAACGTTTTGCCTCAGAAATTGGCGACACCTTTGGTCTTTAGAGTTGTAGTTATAATGACGCTTCTATTTAGTATTCCAGATGTGATAGGTTTTATGAGTCCATCAGAAGAATTAAAATCAATAACCAGCTATATTCCTTTTGCAAACTATAGTTTAGGATGGGTTTTACCTGCTGTAATTTCATTTTTTGGAATCTCTTTCATTCCGAATAGTAAATATTTCAAAAGATAATTTTGTTATATAATTAACAATTTGTGTAAAAAGCAACTATTTTTTTAATTTTTATGTTTATTACAAATGTCAACTCTACATTTGTTCTCTAAATATTTAAAAAGTTATGTTAGTATATAAGTTTGGAGGTACTTCTGTTGGTTCTGTAGAAAACATGAACCATGTAAAAGAAATCATTGGTACTAATGGTAAAAAAATTGTGGTGCTGTCTGCAATGTCTGGTACAACAAATGCTTTGGTAGAAATTTCTGATTTAATAAAAGAAGGGAATACTGAGTTAGCCCAAAAACAGATTATAGAATTAAACGAAACCTATAAAGAAACCGTTTCTAACTTAATACAAGATAACGGTTTGCAAAAAGATGTTATTGATTATGTCAATTCTATTTTTGTGTCATTATTAGATAATGTTTCTCAATCGCATTCAGAATTACTTCATAATTCAATCTTAGCTAATGGAGAGTTGCTTTCAACTTATATGTTTAGTAAGTTATTGCAACAACATGGAGTCAGTGCTGCGCTTTTACCTGCTTTAGAGTTTATGAGAATTGATAGAGCAAATGAACCTGATAATTTCTACATCAAACAGAATTTAGAACGTTTAATGCAAAATAAAAATGACGCTGATGTTTATATAACACAGGGTTTTATTTGTTTAGATGTTGATGGAAATATTGCAAATTTACAACGAGGAGGTAGTGATTACACAGCAACCATTATTGGTGCGGCCATTGAAGCTGAAGAAGTTCAAATTTGGACAGATATTGATGGTTTTCATAACAACGACCCTCGTTTTGTAAATGATACCAAAGCATTATCGCATTTGTCTTATGATGAAGCTGCTGAGTTGGCTTATTTTGGAGCCAAGATTTTACATCCACAAACCGTAATGCCTGTTCGTAATTTAGATATTCCTTTGCGATTAAAAAATACAATGGCACCAAATGCGCATGGAACATTAATAACAAATAAAATTCATGGCGAAGGCATAAAAGCTATTGCAGCAAAAGATGGAATTACAGCAATAAAAATTAAGTCAGTACGTATGTTATTGGCACACGGATTTTTAAAGAAAGTATTTGAAATTTTTGAGAAGTACGAAACGTCTATCGACATGATTACAACGTCTGAAATTGCGGTGTCATTGACCATTGATAACACAACGCATTTAGAAGCTATAACTGAAGAACTAGAGAAGTTTGCAACCGTTGAGGTTGATGATTATATGAGTATTGTTTGTTTGGTAGGTAATCATATTATATATCATCCTGATACGCCAGAACTTTTTCAAGTACTGCAAGACGTTAATGTACGAATGATTGCGTATGGTGGAAGTAATAACAATATTTCATTGTTAGTAAACTCTAGTGATAAATTAGAAACCTTACAGAAACTACAACGTTATGTTTTTGAGTCTACTACAGTAGAGATATAAATAAAAAAAAGCGCTTTTTAAAAAGCGCTTTTTTTTTTGTTATTAATTAGAATTAAGCATTCATCAAATCCTCAATTTCTTCAGCTTCAATAGGAATATTTCCCATTAAATTAAATGGTTCGCCTTGTTCTTGCACAACGACATCATCTTCTAAACGAATACCAAAACCTTCATCAGGAATATAAATTCCAGGTTCTACCGTAAATACCATATTGGCTTTAATAGGTTCGTGCAGTAAACCATAATCGTGAGTATCTAATCCGATATGATGACTTGTGCCGTGCATGAAATATTTTTTATACGCTGGCCATTTTGGATCCTCATTTTGCACATCAGCTTTGTCTAATAAGCCAAGGTTTAATAGTTGGTCTGTCATAATTTTACCAACTTCTACGTGGTATGCTTTCCAGAGCGTACCAGGCACTAATAATTTTGTAGCCTCTTTTTTAACATGATTTACAGCATTGTAAACCGCTTTTTGTCGGTCTGTAAATTTTCCTGACACTGGAATCGTTCGCGATAAATCACTTTTATAATTGGCATATTCTGCAGCAATATCAAATAAGATTAAATCGCCAGCTTTACATTCTTGGTTGTTTTCAATATAATGTAAAACATTAGCGTTGTTTCCACTTGCAATAATTGGCGTATATGCAAACCCTTTAGAGCGGTTTCTAACAAACTCATGTAATAATTCAGCTTCAATTTCATATTCCCAAACACCAGGTTTTACAAATGGTAAAATTCTTCTGAATCCTTTTTCAGTAATATTACAGGCATGCTGCATTAAATCTATTTCAATCTGGTCTTTTACAGAACGTAAACGTTGTAAAATAGGATTGCTTTTTGCAACGCTATGCGCAGGATATTTAGCCAATAACCATTTTGTAAAACGGTCTTCTCTAGTTTCAGTTTCTACATTAGCTCTGTAATGCTCATTAGTGTTGATGTAGAATGTATCGCAATATGTAGAAAGTTCAGCGATTGTTTTCTCTAAATCTTGAAGCCATAAAACGGTCTTAATTCCACTAGTTTTAAATGCAGCTTCCTTAGTTAATTTTTCGCCTTCCCAAACTGCGATATGCGCATTAGTTTCTCTAACAAATAAAACTTCTTTAAAATCTTCATTTGGACAATCTGGAAATAACACCAAAACACTTTCTTCTTGGTCAACACCACTTAAGTAAAAAATATCTCTGTGCTGCTCAAAAGGCATGGTGCTGTCTGCACTAATGGGATAAATATCGTTAGAATTAAAAACAGCTAAGCTATTAGGCTTCATTTGCGAAGCAAAATTTTTGCGATTTTTTATGAAGAGTTTTGAGTCTATTAAATCGTATTTCATGATTGTAAAATTTATAGGTAATCACAAGGTGTTCATTAAAAATGAATTCTTTGTAAATGTGTATGGTTATTAATTTCAGTTCAATCTCAAAGGTAATGAAACTAAAAATGCAAGCAAAAGTCCAAGACTAGAATCTGTTAAAATTTAAGAGTCTTTTATGACGGTTCGTTTTGAAATGCTTAATTTCATAGCATTAAAAATCCAACCACAATAATTATGTCCAAATTCCTCTCGTTTGCCTTATTTTTAAGTTCTTTTTTTACTTTTTCTCAGCAACCTGCTACTTCTGCAGAAACCATTAAAGATGCTTTAATTGAAAAGCAAAAAATGCAAGAAACATCTTTAGTCAAAAATGTACCTTTTAAAAATATAGGACCAACTGTTATGAGTGGTCGTGTGGTAGATGTAGATGTAAATCCGGATGAACCTTCAGAATTTTATGTTGGTTATGCATCAGGTGGTGTTTGGCATACTACTAATAATGGGACAACGTTTACGCCGATTTTAGACAGTTCAGATACTCAAAATGTTGGCGATATTGCAGTAGATTGGAAAAACAGAACCATTTGGGTTGGTACAGGCGAAAATAACAGCTCAAGGTCTAGTTATGCTGGTATTGGAATTTTAAAATCGTCAGATAATGGTGCAACATGGCAGAATGTTGGTTTACCAGATTCACATCATATTGGTCGTATTCTTATAAATCCTAAAAGCCCTAATGAAGTTGTCATTGGAGTGACTGGTCATTTGTATTCGCCAAACGACGAGCGTGGCATTTATAAAACTACAGATGGCGGTAAAACTTGGACTAAAACATTATTTGTGGATAATATGAGCGGTATTATTGATGTACAACATGCGCCAGATAATTTTAATATAATGTTTGCTTCCTCTTGGACTAGAGATAGAAAGGCATGGAATTTTACAGGAAATGGAAATAACTCTGCAATTTATAAAAGTACAGATGCAGGAGCTACTTGGACAAAAGTATCAATTAAAAAAAGTGGATTCCCAACAGGAGAAGGTGTTGGTAGAATAGGAATTGCAGTTTATGATGAAAACACTATTTATACTATTCACGATAGTCAGTTTCATAGAAAAGCTCAATCTAAAAAGAGTAAATCTTCAGGATTAACAAAAGAAGATTTTAAAACCATGAGTGTTGAGGCTTTTATGAAGCTTGAAGACAAAAAACTAAATGCTTATTTAAAAACCAATGGATTTCAAGAAAAATATAGAGCATCCAACGTTAAGCAACTCGTAAGTAGTGGGACGGTAAAGCCAATTGATTTAGCACATTATTTAGAAGATGCAAATGCTTTACTTTTTGATACACCAGTTATTGGAGCTGAGGTTTATAAAAGCACAGACGGTGGAAAATCTTGGAAAAAAACACACGATGATTATATAGATGGTTTATACTATAGTTACGGTTATTATTTTGGAGAAATAAGAGTAGATCCACAAGATGCTAATGGCATTTATATAATGGGAGTTCCTATTCTTAAATCTAAAGATGCTGGTAAATCGTTTACATCCATTAGCCGCGAAAATGTACATGCAGATCATCAGGCACTTTGGGTAAACCCTAAAATGCAAGGTCATCTTATTAATGGAAATGATGGAGGACTAAACATGAGTTATGATGATGGTGAGAGTTGGGTGAAATTAAATTCGCCTAGTGTAGGTCAATTTTACGCTATTAATGTAGATAATGAAAAACCATATAATGTTTATGGTGGTTTGCAAGATAATGGTGTTTGGGTTGGTGCACATAATGCAAGAGAAGATAAAAGCTGGCACCAAAGTGGTCAATATCCATGGGAATCAATAATGGGAGGCGACGGCATGCAAATTCAAGTAGATAGCAGAGACGCAAATATTGTTTACACAGGATTTCAATTTGGAAATTATTTTAGAATTAATCGTGAAACAGGTAAGCGTAAATATATTCAGCCTAAACATACCTTAGGAGAAACGCCTTATCGCTTCAATTGGCAAACACCAATATTGTTATCACCACATAATCAAGACATTTTATATTTAGGAGGCAATAAATTGATGCGTTCTATGAATAAAGGCGATGATTTTGAAGCTATAAGTAAAGATTTAACCAATGGAGGAAAAAAAGGAAACGTAGCTTATGGTACTTTAACAACTATTAGTGAGAGTCCATTTCAGTTTGGCTTAGTTTATACAGGAAGTGATGATGGTGTTGTTAGTGTTACCAAAGATGCAGGAGGAAGCTGGACTACAATTTCAAATAACCTACCAAAAAATTTATGGGTTAGTAGAGTGGTTGCATCTCAACATAAAAAAGAACGTGTTTATGTCACTTTAAATGGATATCGTTGGGATGACTTTAAAGTTTATGTTTATGTCAGTGACGATTATGGACAAACTTGGAAAGCAATAAACAGTAATATTCCGTCGTCTCCAGTCAACGTGATTAGAGAAGACCCTTCAAAAGAGAATCTATTATTTTTAGGAACCGATAATGGTGCGTATGTTTCATTTAACAAAGGAAAATTATGGGAAGCATTTTCAAATGGTATTCCAAATGTTGCTGTGCATGACATCGTTATTCAACCTGAAGCTAAAGATTTATTGATAGGAACACACGGAAGAAGCATTTATAAAACTAATATTGAAGCGCTTCAATCGATGAATATTGAAGATTCTGATAATAATATTTCATTTATGGAGATAGAGCCTATTAAATATTCTCGTCGATGGGGAAGTTCTTGGAGCCCTTGGTCTGAAGCTTATATACCAGAAACTACCATTAAGTTTTTTAGTCATACTGCTGGTCAAAAAACTTTAAAAATTGTCTCTGAAAAAGGTACTATATTAAGTTCAAGATCAATAGCTATTGGCAAAGGTTTTAACTACTTAGATTATAATTTAGAGCTTACGGAAAAAGGAAAAAAAGCTTTAATGAAAGAAGACAAAAATATTGAATTTAAAGAAACAGGAAATAAGAAAATTTATCTACCAAAAGGTGTTTATGAGATAAGGATAGATAATGCCAAAACCAAATTAGAAATTAAATAATTTGGTCCTAGATTAAATTCATTCTAAATAAATTAATAATCACTCAGCGCAGTTGCCTAAAAGTCATTTGCGCTGTATCTTTGTTAGACTAAAATAAATTAGAACTACAATGAGCGGAATTCTAAATTCGTCGATTGGAAGAAAGTTTGCCATGGCACTTTCGGCACTCTTCCTCATGATTTTTGTACTACAACATTTTGTGATTAACCTATTTTCTGTGATAAGTCCAGATACCTTTAACGAGATATCGCACTTTATGGGAACATTTTGGGTAATTCAGTATGTTATTCAACCTATCTTAATTATTGGAGTGATTTTTCACTTTGTAATGGGTTTTGTATTAGAAATCAAAAACAAGAAAGCAAACGGTGTTAAGTACGCTAAAAATAATGGCGCTGCCAATTCTACGTGGATGAGCAGAAACATGATTTGGAGTGGCGGATTTATCCTAGCGTTTTTGATTATACACGTTATTGATTTCTGGATTCCAGAGATTAATACTAAGTATATCGTTGGTGATATGTCTGGAATGCACAATGGTGAGTTTAGATATTTTCACGAGTTACAAGAAAAGTTTGTTCCTATCTGGAGAGTTGCACTCTATATAGTAGGTTTTGTGTTTTTGGCACTGCACTTATTACATGGTTTTGAGTCTGCATTTCAATCTACTGGTGCAAACAACAAATACACAAAAGGATTACAGGGATTCGGAAAAGCTTATGCGATTTTAGTTCCATTAGGATTTATTTTCATCGCGTTATTCCATCACTTTACTCACTAAAAAATATCTAATATGGCTTTAGATTCAAAAGTACCAAAGGGTCCAATTAAAAATAAGTGGACTGATTATAAAAATAAAATTGATTTAGTAAACCCAGCTAACAAACGTCATATTGATGTTATCGTTGTTGGTACTGGTCTTGCTGGTGGTTCTGCTGCTGCAACTTTAGCAGAATTAGGATATAATGTTAAGGCATTTGCTTATCAAGATTCGCCTCGTAGAGCACATTCAATTGCTGCTCAAGGAGGTATTAATGCAGCAAAAAATTACCAAGGTGATGGTGATTCCACTTACCGCTTATTTTACGATACTGTAAAAGGTGGTGATTACCGTTCTCGTGAAGCAAATGTTTATCGTTTAGCTGAAGTTTCTTCTAATATTATTGACCAATGTGTGGCACAAGGTGTTCCTTTTGCACGTGATTATGGTGGATTATTAGATAACCGTTCTTTTGGTGGTGTTTTAGTATCTAGAACATTCTACGCTAAAGGTCAAACAGGACAACAATTATTATTAGGAGCCTATTCTGCAATGAATAGACAAATTGCTCGTGGTAAAATTGAAATGTTTAACCGTCACGAAATGCTTGACGTTGTTATTGTAGACGGAAAAGCAAGAGGTATTATTGCTCGTAATTTAATTACTGGTGAAATAGAAAGACATTCAGCACATGCTGTTGTAGTAGGTTCTGGTGGATACGGAAATGTATATTTCTTATCAACAAACGCTATGGGTTCTAACGCAACTGCAGCCTGGAAAATACATAAAAAAGGAGCGTATTTCGCAAATCCTTGCTACACACAGATTCACCCAACATGTATTCCACGTTCTGGTGATTACCAATCTAAACTGACATTAATGTCAGAATCGTTGCGTAATGATGGACGTATTTGGGTGCCAAAAAACATGGAAGATGTTTTGGCAATTAGAGAAGGTCGTAAAAAACCAACTGATTTGTCAGAAGATGAAAGAGATTATTACTTAGAAAGACGTTATCCTGCATTTGGTAATTTAGTACCGCGAGATGTTGCATCTAGAGCAGCAAAAGAGCGTTGTGATGCTGGTTATGGAGTAAATGCTACAGGTGAAGCAGTTTATTTAGATTTTGCTTCTGCTTTTGAACGCTATGGTAAAGAGCAAGCTAAGATTCATAATATACAAAATCCAAGTCCTGCAAAAATTAAAGAACTTGGACAGGCTATTGTAGAAGCTAAATACGGGAATTTGTTTCAAATGTATGAGAAGATTATAGATCAAAATCCATACGAGACACCAATGATGATTTATCCAGCTGTACACTATACAATGGGTGGTGTTTGGGTTGACTATAACTTAATGACTACAATTCCTGGTTGTTACTGTATTGGTGAAGCTAATTTCTCTGATCATGGTGCCAACAGACTTGGAGCTTCAGCTTTAATGCAAGGTTTAGCAGATGGTTATTTTGTATTACCTTATACAATTGGTGATTATTTAGCTGATGATATTCGTACAGGGAAAATTTCAACGGATACTGAAGAATTTGATATAGCTGAAAAAGAAGTAACAGAAAGAATCAACTTCTTTGTTAATAATGAAGGAACAAAATCTGTAGACTACTTCCATAAGAAATTAGGAAAGGTCATGTGGGACAAGGCAGGAATGTCTAGAAACGCACAAGGCTTAACAGAAGCTATGGCAGAAATTAAAGCCATAAGAGAAGAATTCTGGAAAGAAGTTTCAGTTCCTGGTGGAGCAAATGAAATGAATCCTGAGCTTGAAAAAGCTGGCCGTGTTGCTGACTTCTTAGAATTAGGTGAATTGTTCGCAAAAGATGCTTTAGTAAGAGCTGAATCTTGTGGAGGACACTTCAGAGAAGAATCTGCGGAATTAGATGGTCCTCAGAAAGGGGAAGCTAAACGTAATGATGAAGATTTTGCATTTGTTTCTGCTTGGGAATATAAAGGTGAACCAGCTGATGCTGTTTTACATAAAGAAGAATTAGAGTTTAATGATATTGAACTAAAACAACGTTCATACAAATAAGAAAGTTATGTCAGGAAAAGGAATGAATTTAACATTAAAAATTTGGAGACAAAAAGACGCTAGTTCAAAGGGTCAAATGGTAGATTATAAAGTAACTGATATTTCAGAACATATGTCTTTCTTAGAAATGATGGATGTTTTAAATGAGCAGTTAGTAAATTCAGGGGAAGAACCTGTAGCTTTTGATCATGATTGTCGTGAAGGAATTTGTGGAATGTGTTCTATGTACATCAATGGAGAAGCACATGGACCAGATAGAGGTATTACAACATGTCAGTTACACATGCGTATGTTTAATGATGGAGATACTATTACCATCGAGCCATTTAGAGCAGCTGCATTTCCTGTCATTAAAGATTTAGTGGTAGATAGAACATCGTTCGAAAGAATTCAGCAGGCTGGTGGTTATATTTCTGTAAATACATCAGGTAATACTCAAGATGCTAACTCTATTCCAATTTCTAAACATGCAGCAGATGAGGCTATGGATGCGGCAACTTGTATTGGTTGTGGTGCATGTGTAGCAACGTGTAAAAACTCTTCAGCCATGTTATTTGTTGGTGCAAAAGTTTCACAGTATGCTCTATTACCACAAGGGCAAGTGGAAGCAGCTGATCGTGTACAAAACATGGTTGCACAGATGGATTTAGAAGGTTTTGGTAACTGTACTAATACAGGAGCATGTGAAGTGGAATGTCCTAAAGGTATTTCTTTAGAGAATATTGCACGTATGAATCGTGAGTATTTAGCCGCAACACTAAAAGGTTAACAACAATGTAGTCTTCGTTAATTAGAAGACGTTAAATGATATATAAATCCCAAGCATAATTATGTTTGGGATTTTTACTTTTACTATATTTCGCCTATAATTTAGCACTATGCAAAACCCAAATACATTTTATAAAGCGCAATTAGAAACCAATCAAACGGAATCTAAACGTATTTTTAAGCAACTCAGTTTGTATAGTATTTTACGACTTTCAATTTTTGTGCTTACGGCAATAGGTGTTTATTTTACGTTTCAAAATTGGCAACTAGCCTTGTGCATTGGTGTTTTTGGAATAGCAAGTTTTCTTTTTTTGCTTTCAAGATATACAGATTTAAAAGCAAAAAGAAATCTTCATAAACGACTTATTGCCATCAATCAAGATGAAATAAAGATTTCAAATGGCGATTTTTACGAAAGGTTAGATGGCGAAGAATTTCAAAATCCAAAACATTATTTTAGTCTAGATATTGATTTATTCGGTAAAGGGTCTTTCTTTCAATATATAAATAGAACAGCAATAAAAGAGGGCACGCAAAAACTGACTGAAAATTTACTCGCTAATGATATTACAAATATTGAAGAGCGACAACAGGCTATACAAGAATTAGCGGCTCTGTCGGAATGGAGACAAAATTATTCAGCTGTTGCACAAGGTGTAGAAATTGAGCATTCCGCAAAATCTATTATCACGTGGTTAAAAGATTACAAACCCTTTTTGGGAAAAGCTCAGTACTGGCTAACTATTGGTTTTACTATAGCTTCTGTGGTGCTTATTGGTCTTGGAATTGCTGAGATTATTCCGATTTCAATAGCTGGTTACTGGTTGCTCTTGGGCTTAGGGATTACAGGTTTGTATTTAAAGAAAATAAACATTTTGGCTCAGCATACAGGACGAGCAAAAGATACCTTTAGACAATATGCCTTGTTGCTAAATGCAATTGAAACTACTGAATTTAAGTCAGAATTATTACAAAAGAAGCAAAAACGTATTCAATCAGAAGGATTAAAAGCTTCAGAAATATTTTCAAAATTCTCTAAAACACTCGATGCTTTAGATAATAGAAACAATCTAATCTCTGCAATTTTTGGTAACGGCTTTTCATTAATAGACATAAGAAGTAGTTATAATGTAGAAAAATGGATGACACAATATGGTAGTAAAGTAGAAGATTGGTTTGAGGTGGTTACCTTTTTTGACGCATTTAATAGTTTTGGTAATTATGCCTTTAATCATCAAGAATTTACTTATCCTATTTTAACTGAAGAGCCTGTAACCATGCTAGCAGAAGGTTTAGGACATCCTCTTTTAAATTCTGAAAAACGAGTCGATAGTGACTTAAAACTTGAAGAAGAGCAATTCTTCATTGTTACAGGTGCAAACATGGCCGGAAAAAGTACATTTTTAAGAACTGTAGCGCTTCATATCGTTATGGCTAATGTTGGCTTGCCTATTTGTGCTAAACAAAGTAAATACAAGCCTATAAAACTTATTACAAGTATGCGAACAACAGATTCGTTAACCGATGATAGTTCGTACTTCTTTAGCGAGCTTACACGTTTAAAATTTGTAGTAGATACTATTGAACATGATAAGAACTACTTCGTCATTTTAGATGAAATCTTAAAAGGAACCAATAGTACAGATAAAGCCATAGGCTCAAGAAAATTTGTTGAAAAGATAGTAAAACAAAATGCTACAGGAATTATAGCTACACATGATTTAAGTCTCACAGAAATTGAAACTGAACTTGAAGCCGTGAAAAACTATTACTTCGATGCAGAAATTATAAATGATGAACTCTTTTTTGATTACAAACTAAAGCAAGGTGTTTGCCAAAATATGAATGCTAGCTTTTTGTTGAAGAAGATGGAGATTGTATAAATAGAAAGCCTTTCCGAATAAGAGGAAAGGCTTTTTAATATTTAAATACGGAATTCCTATTTCAACTTTAAAGAATCTACAGCGTGAAAGAAGAAGTCTTTTTTATCGTTCATAGATACAAATAAACCATTAGGGAATTTTTTTCCTAAACTCTTTGTAACAATATCACAACCGTCAGTTTCAATAGTACCTAAGTTTAAGGTTTTAACAAAGCTATTATCACTTCGTTTAAAGAAATTAAAAGTATGGTCTTGTTGATTAGATACAATAATATAACCTTTTCCATTTGGGTAGGTTGCAATAGCAATACCTTCAATATCATCTTTAAAAAATTCGCCACCAAATAATGCTATTTCTTCATCTCCCATTTTGGGGTCAGCGTAATATTTTCTAATACCGACACCTTCATCTGAATAATAGAGAAAACCTAACTCATCATCTACAGCAATCGCTTCTATTTCTTTTGTACCACTAAATTTACCAACTTTTCTTAATAGGTTGGCATGTACACCTGTAGAATCTGAAGCTAAACCATACTGATAAAGGTAGCCTTCTGTTGGACCAGATTTTCTGCTTACAAAAACTGATATGTTACCTGTTTTTGGGTTCTTAAACAATGAAATTCCCATTGGTCTTTTATATTCAACAATGGTTTCATCTGTAAATACTTTGAAACCATTGTTATCTAAAGGTTTCATATCTGGAATGGAATACAAACGTATTTGATTTTTTTCGCGCTCTGTAAACATTAAGATATCTATTGTTGTAGAATCATTGATTTTAAAGCCGTATTCTACATCAACATTGTTTGGGTAACTGATGCCAGTTATGCTTTTATCCTTTATTATTTTTCCATCTAAATCAAAGGCGTAAATTCCGCCATTAACGTCATCTTTATCAGTACCAAATACAATACTTGCTTCTGGGTTTTTATGGTTAACCCAAATTGCAGGATCATCACTATCGTGTGGTAACTTTTCTGTTACAAGCGTTGGCGCAATTTCTGGTAGTTTGTTTCCGCAAGACACTAATGTTAATGTAAAAATGCCTAATAATATTACTTTCTTCATCATTTTACTTTTTAAATAAATCATATTTCAATCCAAAAGTTAAACGCTTTTCGTAATATTCCATTTGCATAGTTCTGCTTGCTACACCTTGGTAATAACGTAAGGGTTGATTAGTAATATTATTAATGTTTAGGTATAAACTTAAATTCTTATTCAATGCAACGTTAGCTGTTAAGTCTAAGAAAAATTGCTCATCGTAGTATCTATCTTCAAAAGCATTACCACCTATTTCATCGATATAGGCATCAGAGTAGTTACCAGATAAGCGTATGCTAAATTTCTTAGCTGCATAACCTAAAGAGGCGTTAAACATGTTAGGAGCTGTTTGTGGTAAATCTAAATCTGTACGTTCTTCACCATCTTCATTTCTTATACCTTCTGTACTAGATGTTAAATATGTGTAATTTAAGTAAACACTAAAGTTTTTTGCAAAACCTGGAAGGAAATCTAAACGACGTTGAAATGAAAATTCAGCACCAAAAACAGAAGCTTCGTCACCATTTAAAGGTTGGTAAACCTCATAGCCATTTTCATCTTCGGTTTGAAACGTATAAGCAAAATCTTGGAGGTCTTTATAGAATAAACCACCAGAAATAATACCAACAGATTTAAAATAATGCTCTGCCATAATATCAAAGTTCATTGATGTTGTTGGGTCTAATTCTGAGTTTCCTAAATAGATTTCTTCGTCTTCGTTATTTATTTCACGGTAAGGCACTAAATCTACATAATTAGGTCTTGCCAATGTGTTTGTCCAGGCAAATCTTAAGATAGTATTGTTTGAAACATTGTACTTAAGATGTAAGCCAGGTAATATATTAGTATAAGAATTGCTTTCTTTAACAACATTAATTCCTGAGATATCACCATCTGTATCAAATTCTAGCTCATTTCCATCACTATCAATAGACGTATGTTCTAATCTTACACCAGCTAAAACACTAAATTTATTAGATAAATTTTGATTAAGCATTGCATAACTTGCGTATACATTTTCGTCAACATCAAAATTTGCTGTAATGTATTCTTCTGGTAAATCTTCACCATCATAAAGGTCGGTATCATTTAGATTTAAACTTCCTAAAAATTCAGTATCAACAAAATTTCCAATTTGATATTGGCTGCCAGCAAGGAAATCTGAGTCGGAATAATCTTTTGTAGGAACTGAGCCTAAAAACTCTAGAGCTCCAGATTCGTCACCATATTCTGTAAAATCGTTGACTCTATTTTTATTTTTTAGTCTGGCTTTGGCTCCAATTTTTAAACTTCCATCTTTACCATCGATAATAGATAATGGTATTTGAGCATTAACCGAAATGTTATAGTCTTTTTCTTCTGTATATTGATTTTCTTCGGATAACTCACCAAATTCAAAATCTTCAAAGTTACCTTCTCCAGTTAATGGTGTAAATAGTGGTTTGTCTTCGTTATTATTAAATGCAACACCATATTCACTTTCATATTCAATATACCTTTCGTTTAAACGCTCTTCTGAAGCTTTAGAGAACGATGCCATCCAATCGAATTGAACATTGCCTAATAAATGGTCGCCTCCTAAACTATAATTTTGCATTCTCTGGTCTTCTAGACGCGTATTTTTATTTCGGTCATTGTCAATACCGCCTTTTGTTTGGCGTTTAGCTTCAACAAGAAAGCTGGTAAGGTTTCCATTAGTATCTACTGTAAAATCACCTGCTCCTATATCCTTACCATCTAAAATTTCATGTTCTAAACGTAATCTGTTTTCTCTGTCGTCTCTCCAGTTATAAATAGATTTAAAATAGATACTATTATTGTCGTTTAATTTATAATCGAAATTTGCAGAAAAACTTCTTCTAATACGTTGCACTTTGTATTCTCTAATTTCAAATACATTAGCATATGGGTTTACATCTACTTCTACTAAATTATCTTCGTCACCAGCATTATATTCAAATTCGTCTGTCCATTCTGCTTCCACATTATGGCTTCCAAAATCATTATCGTTTACAGAGGCCGATATTACCCAACCAAATTTGTCATTTTTAGATCGGTCACCAACTAAAAAAGAACCATTTAATATTCTTTTGTCAGAGATAGAATTGATACCTGATCCGGCAGTCGCTGATAGACGAAAACCTTGAGGAGAAGTTTTAGTTATTAAATTAACCGAACCACCAAGAGCATCGGCATCCATATCTGGTGTAACTGCTTTATTTACTTCTATGGTTTGGATCATATCTGAAGGGATTAAATCCATCTGTACTTCTCTATTGTCGCCTTCTGCAGATGGAATTCTACTTCCATTAAGCGTTACAGAATTTAATTGAGGTGCTAACCCTCGAATAACAATTGTACGAGCCTCTCCTTGATCTACTTGCATTGTAATACCAGGAATACGCTTTACGGCGTCACCAATATTTGCATCTGGAAATTTTCCTATTTGATCTGTAGAAACAATATTAGTAATGTTCAGTTTATTCTTTTGTGTATTAAGCGCTTTTGCTTGCCCACTTAATCCAAATCCAGAAATTAATACTTCATCTAACGCTGTGTCTTCAGAGTTAAGTATAAAATTTAAGACTGTTGTTGTATTGGCTATCACTATGACTTCGTTAGTTACATCTGCATAACCTAGATATTTTACGGTTATGGTTTGTACACCTTCTGGTATATCTACAATTGTATATTTTCCGTTAAAGTCTGATACGACACCTTTATTAGTAGAATCTACTACAAGTGTGGCTCCAGGAACGGTTAGTCCATTATGATCTGTAATAACACCTTGTACATTTCCAGTTTGGGAATAACTAAAAAAGGTTACTGTTATTAATAATAAAAGGGTAATGTAATGTTTCATTATTAGTTGGTTTTTGTTTTGTACAAAGCTATGTTTATACGACTTTTTGAACCTGAAGAATATGTTAACAAAAAGTAATAAAACCCTTTAAAATGGCTATATAAGAGAGCAACATTTACAATCTCATAACATGTAAAACATAAATAGGAAATATGTGTTATAAATTTTGAAGAAAGGACTGAAGATCGTCTTTAGAATTAATTGGCAATTTTTTTCTGAGTCGATATCTAGCTATTCTCACACTATCTGACGTAATATGTAAAATGTTTGCAATTTCTTTTGAAGATAAATTTAGCCGAAGTAGCATTGCTAATCGCATTTCTGAAGATGACAACTTTACTGACGTTATTTGCTTGATGTTTTCAAAGAATTCTGGATGAATTTGACCAAAATATCCCATAAGTTCAGTCCATTCATTATGGTTTGCTAAATCAGTATCAATTTCTTTAATAACCTCTTTTAATTTTGATTTAACAAGGTTAATATTTCTGTCTTTAAGTTTAAAAAGGGTTTTAGAAACATCAGATAATAATTTGTTTTTATGGGCAATATTTAGGCTGTAATTGGTTAGTGATGAAACTTTAGTTTCTATTTCTTTTTTTAAGGCAATTTCTTCAGCAGTCTTTTTATCTAAATCAACCTGAAGTAGCTGTTGTCTATATTCTAAAATTCGTTTTTCGTGTTTTCTTCTTTTTTTCCAATACAGAAAGGCAAGCGTTAATGCTAAAATTATAAATAGTGTACAAACTAGGATGATGTATTGTCGTACCTTATTTATTTGATTTTGTTTATTTAATAACTGTAATTGAGCCTCTTTTTTATTAACCTCATAAAGTACTTCCATTGTACTTACTACTTCAATATTTTTTCTTTTTAGTTCTTGTTCGTTAACGACGCTTTGATTGTTGAGATATTCATAAGCACGCTTATAATCTCCTAACTCTGCATAAGTTCTAGATAAATCTTTAAGAGCGCTTTCTAGTTGTGATTCATTTTTGGTGGTTTTAGAAAGTTTTAATGCATGATTTGTATAACGAATTGCTTTATCAAAATTGCCTGTTTTTCTGTTGACGTCTCCTAAATTGTTAATTATATTAATACGAATATCAGAATTACAATAATTGGAAAAACGTTTTGCTTTTTTAAAATAGGACTTCGCTTTTTCGTAATGTTCTAAATCTTCATAAATGCTGCCAATGTTTTCGTTAGAAATGGCAAGGCCTGTACTATCTTTTAACAGTTTAAAAATAGATAAACTTTTGTTTTGATGCCTTAAGGCTAATTTGTAATCCTTCTGTTTTTCGGCTATACTTCCTAATAGTGCATGCACATTTGCTTTACCTTTAATATAGTTCAGCTCATTTGAAATTTCTAGACTTGCTAAAGTATGTTTTTTAGCTTCTTTATATTTTTTTAAATCTAAATTAATATTTGCCAATGCATTTTGAACATTAACAAGGGACGTATCTTTTTTAGTATAAGTCTTCTGAAAAAATTGATAGTTTTTAATGGCTTCGCTATATAAGCCTAATTGCTGAAAAAAATTACCAAGCTTAATATAAGTGATTGCAATCTTAGTGGAGTCTTTAGATTTTTTAGCTATTTCTAATTCACTCTTTAATTGATAAAGTTTATCATTTATAGGATGAGAATCTTGGGCATAACTCAGTGCTATAAAAGTGAAAAAAACAAATAGGAAGGATTTTATTCTTAACAAGTTTGTCGCTTAATTTGGTTAAACAACAAATTAAGTGAGCGTATGTTAATCTAACATACTTTTTTTATAATCATATTGTTATTAAACACAAAAAAGCACCTAAAAAATAGGTACTTTTAAATTTGTTAAGAAATTATATTTCTTAAGCCTCAAAAGGCTCTATAGAAACGTAAGACTTGTTGTCTTTTTTCTTAGTAAATTTTACTAGACCGTCAACTTTAGCATGTAAAGTGTGATCTTTTCCTTGGTAAACGTTTTCACCTGGATGGTGTGTGTTACCACGTTGTCTTATGATAATGTTTCCAGCAATAGCAGCTTGTCCACCAAATATCTTAACGCCTAAACGTTTCGATTCTGATTCTCTACCATTCTTCGAACTACCAACTCCTTTTTTATGAGCCATGATCTTAAGGTTTTATATTGTTATACTTAAGTGATTTAGCAATTATGCTTTACCACCATCTAATTCGTCTTGCCATTTTTTAAGCTCATCCCACTTACCATCAGCAGCTAATTGAGCTTGTGCTGGCCATGTGTCTGTAACGTGATTTCCACGAACACCTGCAATGATTTCAGAAATTGCTTCTGGTGTAGCTTTAGCTAAATCAGAAAAAGTAGCGATACCTGCTTCTACTAACGTAGATGCGATTTTTGGTCCAATACCTTCAATTTTCTTTAAATCATCAGCTTTACCTGTAGCTTTTTTAGCTTTAGGAGCAGCAGCTTTCGCTTCTACTTTAGGTTCAGCTTTTTTAGTTTCTTTCTTTGGAGCAGCTTTCTTAGCTCCAGAAGTAGTAATACCTTCAATTACGATTTCAGTTAAAGATTGTCTGTGTCCGTTTTTTACACGGTAACCTTTACGTCTTTTCTTTTTAAAGACTATTACTTTATCACCTTTAAGGTGACTTAAGACTTTAGCACTTACTTGTGCTCCGTCTATAGCTGGGGCGCCTACAGTTACATTGTTACCATCACCAATTAAAAGAACGTTGTCGAAATCTACTTTCTTACCTTCTTCTGTTGCTAAACGGTTAACAAAAACTTTTTGGTCTTTTTCAACTTTGAATTGATGCCCTGCTATCTCTACAATTGCGTACATAGCGTAACGTTTTTATTAATTTGTTTATAATCAAATCACTTTCCTTCTCAGAAAGCGGATGCAAATATACGCCTATATTCTTAATATACAAACGTTTTTGGGGTTTTCAAGAGGTTTTAACTTTAAATTTTTAAAAGTTGATAATCTAAAATGACTATTCATTGTATGATTCTGATAGTTTTCACAATTATTTACTATAAAATGAGACAATCATTATGTATTTTTGTTAGGCTAGTTGTAACAAATTACATTACGCAAAGACTAACACTTAAAACATTTTAATTTAAACAAAACTACAATGAAAAACTATTTTATGGCTTTGGCTTCTTTGTTGTTTATTAGCCATCAGGCAATAGCACAAAAAGTTGAATTTGAAGAATTTGATTTAGACAATGGCTTGCACGTTATTATGCACAAAGATAATACAGCGCCTGTTGTAATAACATCTGTAATGTATGATGTTGGAGGAAAAGATGGCAGCAGAGAACGAACAGGATTTGCTCACTTTTTTGAACACCTTTTATTCGAAGGTTCTGAAAATATAGAGCGTGGAGAATTTATGAAAATTATTCCTGCAAATGGCGGAACTTTTAATGCCAATACCAATAATGATAGAACATATTATTACGAAATATTTCCATCTAATAAGTTAGAATTAGGCTTATGGTTAGAGTCAGAGCGTATGCTTCACCCAGTAATTGACCAAGTTGGTGTAGATACTCAGAATGAAGTTGTAAAAGAGGAAAAGAGACAAAGTATGGACAATAGACCATATGGTGGTTTATTGAAAGCAATTGGGGAAAACCTTTTTAGTGAACATCCTTATAAAGATACTGTAATTGGTGAAATGGATCATTTAGATGCTGCAACTTTAGAAGAGTTTAATGCTTATTTTGATAAGTATTATGGACCAAACAATGCTGTATTAGTTGTTGCTGGTGATATAGATTACGCGAAGACCAAAGCAATGGTAATAGATTACTTTAGCGCTGTAAAGAAAAAACCAGAAGTAGTTCGTGATTTTAAAATGGAAGCGCCTATTACGGAAACTAAAAAGGCGGTGGCTTACGATAAAAATATTCAGATTCCTGCAATTATTGCAGCTTATAGATTACCTGGTCAGTCTACAAGAGAAGCCTATATTTTAGATATGATATCTAGTTATTTAAGTGGCGGAAAAAGTTCAGTGTTATACAAAAAATTAATTGATGAAAAGAAAGAAGCTTTAACTGTACAGGCGGTAAACTTAGGTCAAGTAGATTATAACATTTTTGCATTATTTGCATTACCATCAGGAGACGTTAGTTTAGAAACTTTATTAGCTGATATGGATGAAGAAATTGTAAAAATTCAGAATGAACTTATCAGCGAACGTGACTATAATAAGTTACTAAATCAATTTGAAAATGACTTTGTTAATTCTAACTCTAGTGTAGCTGGTATAGCAGGTTCTTTAGCGAGTTATTATTTATTATATGGTGATGTAAATATCATTAATAATCAATTAGAGATTTACAGATCAATTACTAGAGAAGAAATACAGTCAGTGGCTAAAAAATATTTAAGCCCAAATCAGAGAGTAGAAGTACAATACCTTCCAAAAAAAGAAGATCAATAATATGAAAACAACATTAAGTATGAAAACTAAAATAGTAGCGTTTTTCGCATTATTTATTATAACTATTAGTGCAAGTGCACAGATAGATAGATCTCAGCCACCTGTTGCTGGTCCTGAACCAGAAATTACAATTGAAGAGCCTAAGGAATTTGAATTGAAGAATGGTTTAAAGGTATTGGTTGTAGAAAATCATAAGTTGCCTAAAGTAACATATTCTCTTAGAATAGATAATAAACCAATTGCCACAGGAGATAAAGCTGGTGTTGAGAGTTTATTAGGTAGTATGTTAGGTAACGGAACTACATCTATATCAAAAGATGAATTTAATGAAGAAGTAGACTTTTTAGGTGCAAATTTAAACTTTGGTTTTACTGGTGGTTATGCGAGTTCTTTAACAAAGTATTCAGATAGAATATTAGAATTGTTATCTGACGCAGCTATTAATCCATTATTAACTGAAGAAGAATTTGAAAAAGAAAAAGTTAAATTACTAGAAGGATTAAAAAGTGAGGAAAAAAGCTCAGATGCCATAGCTGGTAGAGTAGGATCGGCTTTATCTTATGGTAAAAAACATCCATATGGTGAGTTTGTAACAGAAGAAACTATTAATAATGTATCTTTTGGTGATGTTGTAGCTTTTTATGAAAAATATTTCAATCCAAATAGTGCTTATTTAGTGGTTATTGGTGATGTTGAATATAAAGATGTAAAGAAGCAAGTAAAAAAATACTTTAAGGATTGGACGAAGTCTGTTGATGTAAATTCTGTAGTACCAAATCCTAGTCCTAATGTTCAGTACACACAAATTAATTTTGTTGATGTACCAGATGCAACACAATCTAACCTTTCTATTACTAACAATGTAAAATTAAAAATGAGTGATGACGATTATCACGCGGCTTTAATTACAAATAATATCTTAGGTGGTGGTGGAGAAGGCTACTTATTTAAGAACCTAAGAGAAGATAAGGGTTATACTTATGGTGCTTATTCTAGATTAGGAAATAGTAGATATGGTGCATCTCGTTTTAATGCTACAGCAAAAGTAAGAAATGAAGTTACTGATAGTGCTGTGGTTGAAGCCTTAAAAGAAATAAAAAGGATTAGAACAGAGCCTGTAGACGCACAACTTTTAAAAGATGCTAAACAAAAGTATATTGGAAATTTTGTAATGGCATTAGAGCGTCCACAAACTATAGCTGATTATGCTTTAAACATTAAATTAAATAACTTACCGCAGGATTTTTATTCTACATATCTTCAAAAAATTAAAGATGTATCTGTAGAAGACATCATGCGTGTCGCTAATAAATACTTTCAAGCAGATAACTTAAGAATTATTGTTGTTGGTAATGGGTCTGAAGTATTAGAAAATTTAGAGAAGACAGAAATACCTATTAAATATTTCGATAAATATGCTAATGCTACAAAAAAGCCAAAATTCGAAGTTAAATTACCAGAAGGTGTAAACGTAAGTTCTGTATTAAATAAATATTTTGATGCTATCGGTGGAAAAGATAAGATTGAAGCTTTAAATTCAATTTTACTGAAGTACGAAGCAAGTGTACAAGGTTCTGCCGTAATAAGTGAAGAAAAGAGAATGAGTGGTAAACTTTCGCAGACGTTATATATGAATGGAAACCCTATGATGGCCATCTTAGCGACACAAGATGCTGTTACAATTAATAAAAATCCACTTCCTCCAGGAATGGCAAATGATATGAAACAATTAGGTGGTTTGATAACTGAATTAAATCTATTAAATTCTGAAACAGCTAAAATAACAGGTGTGGAGAAAGTTGATGGTAAGGAAGCTTACAAAGTGCAGTTTCCAGGTGAAGCAGTTTCATTAACATTTTTCTACGATGTAGAATCGGGATTAAAAGTGAAAGAGATTCAAACAACGTCTATGCAAGGACAATCTCAATCTCAAGAAACGTTTTTAAAAGACTACCAAGAATTTGAAGGGATTAAATTTCCAGGTACAAGAGAAGGTTCTCAAATGGGACAATTGGTTGTTTTTAAGCTCTTAGAAGCTAAGTTAAACGAAGGTGTTACTGATGCAGATTTTAATTAAGAATACCAATTGTTAAATATCTAAAAACCGAAGTGAAAGCTTCGGTTTTTTTATGCTTTTTTTCTATTTGCTAAATAGACTCCAAAAAGAATAAGTAGTGATGCCAATAACTGAATACTATTGAAAGATTCTCCGTCTAATACACCCCAAACTAAAGCTACAATGGGCATTATATAAGTTACGGAAGATGCAAATACAGGTGTTGACATTTGTACTAACCTAAAGAATAATATTTTAGCTAATGCAGTGCCAAATACTGATAAAATAGTAATGTACATCAATGCTTCAGGTAAAGCAGGATTTTTAAAGTGCTCAATAGTAAAAAAATCACTAAATATTAGAACAATAAGCGCCGGAATTACAATAAATACATAATTGCCTGTAGCTATTGCTAGAGGTTTTACATCTTGAAGATAGCGTTTAATAATGTTTACATTGGCTGCATACATTAGTGTAGACGCTATTATATAGCCAGCATATAGATAATTTTGATCAGGATTAAGTTCAGAGCCTTTTAATATTAAAATAGCAGTACCAATAAAACCTATTATGACACCTAATACTTGTCGTTTGTTAGATGCTATTTTAAACACAGCAAAACCCAATAATATGGTGTTAAGTGGCACAAGTGAGTTTAATATAGAAGTTACTGCACTGTCAATTTCTGTCTCTGCTATGGCAAAGAAAAAGGCAGGAATAAATGAGCCTAATAATCCTGATAGTAAAAGCCATTTCCATTTAGATTTGTGTATGGTTTTTAGCTTTTTGTATCCAAAAGCGAGTAAAAGAATCCCTGTAAATAACGTTCTAAGGGCACCAATTTGGTACGGAGTTAATCCAATTAACGATTTTTTTATTAAGATGAATGAGCTTCCCCAAATAATAGAAAGCACTAATAAATATATCCACTTAACGTTTAAATTTTTCATAGTAAGGGTTACTCAATTAATCACAAAATTCGTTAATTATCTCACAAGATTCGTCATTATTTATTAGTTTTAACCAAAATAATAATAGTTTAATTCTATGAATACATTTAAGACAATAAGTTTGGTTGCTATAATAGCATTGGTTTTTACATCATGTAAAAATGAATCTGAACCAGAAGTTATCACTGCAGGTATTGAAGTTTCTGAAAAGGATGTCGCTCAATCATTAGATCCTAATGCAACTTACGCAAAAGTAGAGTTTGGTATTGAAGGTATGACTTGTGCGATGGGTTGTGCTAAAACCATTGAAAAGAAAATGGCTAAAATGGAAGGTGTAAAATCTGCTAAAGTAGATTTTGATAAGCGTTTAGCTATGGTAGAGTATGATGATGCTAAGGTTACTCCTAAATCTTTAGAAGAAACTGTAGGTAAGGTTTCAAAGACATATATAGTAAAAGACATGCAGAAAGTAGAGTCTTTTGGTAGTGAGAAAAAATCATGTTGTGCAGATAAGACTGAAGCTGAAAAGAAGGCTTGTAAAGAAAAATGCGCTAATAAAACAGAAGTAGAAAAGAAAGCTTGTAAGGAAGATTGCAAAGAGAAGTGCTGCAGTGAAGTAAAGAAAGCTAAATAAAATTAGTGTAAAATATCCATAAAAAAAAGGCTGCCAATTTGGTAGCTTTTTTTTATTAAAGTGTTGTTAGAATTTTACACTTGCAAAAGAATAAAGGTAATTAAATAACATGCTATTGGAACTAACCATAAGACGATTATAGATGTTTTTACCCGCTTAGATTTTGCATTTAAAATGGTTCTTTTCTTTCCATTATAACGCATCCAATTTTTAAATACAATAAATAGAGCTACAATAGTTAGTATTGCCCAAAACTTAGTATTAGACATTATTTGCATTTTCATTTGTTTCGCAAATGCCATAAAAAATGCAGACAACGCTAGAATGATAGATATCTCAAGGAGATTAATGTAAATTAAGGCAATCTTTAAGCTGTTTTTACCAAGCGTTTTCTTGTAGTAATTAAAGATTGTAATGTATAAGGTATCTAACATGTAAGAATAAATTGTGAAATAAAAAACCTGCCAATTTATGTTAGCAGGTTTTTTGATTAAAAATATTAATTTTAAATATTATTGTGCTATCACTTTTACATTGTCTATTTCGTAAGTTGCAGAACCAGACGTTGTAGAGGTATATTTAAAAGCGATATATAAATTTTCTCCTGCTGCTGCAGATACGTCTATCTCTCCAGAATCTGTCCAGTTCCAACTACCAGAAGATAAAGTTGCAGAAAGTGGTGTCCAAGATCCACTATCATTAGGGTTTCCACCAGCATAATCAGTAGACATATATACTTCTAATACAGGGCCAGTATAATTCATTGCAGTTTGAAACGTTAATACAGCACCACCAACTGAAGATAAATCAATTGCAGGTGTAATTAACCAGTCTTCATTGTTTTGGTTAGAACCAGCATATCCAGACATTGCTGCACACTTTCCTGGGTTACCGTAAGTGTTTGGAGACCAAACTTGAGCACCAGTTACGCTATAATTAGTCCATGTTAAAAAATCAGTTTCAAATGCTTCAACAAATAAAGGATCACAACGAACACCATCCATAACAACATCGTCAGTAGTGTTAAGTTGTAATACTAAATCGTATCCATCATAAGTTTTGTTGATAATTCCAGCAATAGAACCTTTTCCATCCGTTGGTAATGTAATGTCTTTAAAGTTAGCAAATGTGCTAGATTCCATTACAAACGTTGCAGATTCTCCACAGCTTTCAATAGGTCTAGAAGAATCGTAATCATCAGTTGGATCTACATAAGGTAAACCAGCTAATCCTACAGGAAACTGAACGTCAATTAACTTAACGTACATTCCTAAGTGAGATTCTGTAATTTCAGAAAGATTTAACTCTACAGGTGTAAGTGTTTCAGTTACGCTTGATCTAAAAAGGTGCGAAGGAATTTGATTTGCTGTCATTGCAAGAACGTCATTATCAAAATCATCAATTTTTCCTCCAATAGTAATTACATCATCACCAGTGTTAGTTTCACCAATTACTAAATCCTTCAAATAGATATAAACCTCTCTACCTTGGTTAAATTGGTTATATGTATCTGCCTGGTTTAATACAACTTTAAGTGTAGAAGTAGGATCTGAAGGACTATCTTGAATAAAGAATTCCTTATAAAAGTTTCCTGTTTCATCACTAGAAGATACATATCCTTTTACCATAATATCGGATGCTATTTCAATAGCTTCATACTGTACAGCTAAAGCTCTAACTTCGGTGATTGTTTTCATTTGAATTTCATCATCTTGTCCATTATCTACACGAGCTAATAGTTCATTCAATGCTTCATTTTCTTCATTTCCTAAGCTAGTAGGAACATCATAATCGTCATCTTGTACACAAGATGTAATGGCAATTGATGCCATTAAAACCAATAATAATTTAATCGTTTTATTCATAGCGTTTTTGTTTGTAATTTTTAAATTCATGAATGTTACACATTTCATAATTGTAATATTGTTTATTAATTTTTCTTTTTTTTAGAATCTAAGATACACATTTAAAAAATAGTTTGCGCCTCTACCATACCAATATTTAGAACCAAAGACTCTTGTGTCATTGCTAACGTCATCTCTAAGAGCTCTATAATCAGCTCTTCTTCCTTGCTCAAATCCTCCTGTTTTGTATTCTTTGTCTAATAAATTACCTACACTAGCAAAGAATCCAATATACTTGTCTTTTATTTTCCAAGATTTACCACCTACTAAATTTATGACCATATAGCTAGCAAATTTTTCTTGTTTTAATAACTCGTCCGCTACTTCTGGATCATAGTCATTATAAGGTAAACCATCAACATCTGTGTAAAACTCAGTAGATCTAGATAAAGGACTTATGTCAATATAAGCATTATCAAAGAAGTTAGCTGTTGCTCCAAACCACCAGTAATCAGGATCTCTATATTCAAAACCTACAGAATAAGCTGTTTGTGGTCCACCAGCTACTTTATAGTTTTCTAAATTTGAAGTACTAACTACTCCAGATGTATTTACAGTGTCAGTTAAATTACCATTTTCATCTGTCTCACTAGTTGTAAAATCATCTGAGGTTGAAGTAACGTATAAATTTGGGTTGTTACTGTAAGTATATTGACCAACTGAAGCGGCACCTTTTAATTTAATTGTTGGTGTAACCTGTGCTTCAATCCCTAATTCTCCACCAAAATGTTCTTTGTTTACACCAGATAAAACCTCTTGAATAAAACCTGTTGTACTACCTTGAGTGAAAAAGAATGAAATCTCATTTGCATCTTCTAACGTCGTATAATAACCTGTTAATTTTGCTTTGACAATTGGAGATCTAAAGATATAACTCGCATCTACAGATGTAATTTTTTCTTCAGTGATATTAATGTTCGGATTGTCAACACCATTTATAGTACCTACATAATCATGACTCTCTCTAGAGTTTGTATACGTATTTCTAATTGAAGGTGCTTTAGTAATATAGCCTCCATTAAAGTTTAATAAGTGTTTACCAGTGATTTTGTAGGTGAAGCCGGCTTTAGCGCCTATACCTGTAAACTCTAATTTATCTCCTTTACCAAATGAATTATCGTATTCTACACCATCAATATATGAAATCTGGTTTTCATTCTTATATAGACCTTCACGTTGGTAATCCGTTTTTGTAATACTACCTGCTACAAAAAAGTCAATTTTATTGTATTTAAACTGAGCTTGAGCAAAACCTTTTAGTTCGTTTGCATAGATGTTATAGTTGTATCTAAATTTATCGCCTTCAAATGCAACTTGGTTTGGATTGTTTAAATCAAATTGATTTTGGCTAAATGAATCTACATTCAATGCTCCTGTTGTGCTTCCTAATAAATCAATGATTTGAGCAAAATTTTCAGAATCTAATCTTTTGTAATTAATACCTCCATTTAAAAGTATATTATCATTTAACTCTGTGTTGAAAATGGTGTTTAACGTTAATTGTTTATCGTCATTTCTGTCTTCATACAATACATAGGCAGCGCTTGCTCCAGAAATATTGTTAGTTAAATTAGCATCAATAATTCTTTCCCAATCTATTTGACCGTCATTAATAAACTCTTGTTGAGCTTCATATGCACCTGCTAAATCATCATCTTCTAAAAAGTAACTTGGTAGGTTTTGGTAATATGCCGGACTTGGATTTACGCCACCAGCATAATCTAATCGGCTATTTCCTATTTTTCCAAATTGGTAACCAACATTAGTATTTAAAGTTGTTTTACTATTAATATCCCAATAATGATTTAACATTAAGATTGGTTCTTCAACTTCTTTAATACGTGAGTTTCGTTGTTCACCATCTAAATTACCCCAAAATTCGTTGTATTTAATTCCTTTAAGGTCGTAAACTTCTTGCGTGTTTGCAGAAGATTTACCTCTTCTATTTGGTGTGTATATAGATGTGAAGTTAATGCTATGCTTGTCGTTAATTTTCTTTTCAACTGACCCAAAAAACGAGTTAGAGTCATATAAGGTAGCATCTTGGTAACCTTCTTCTCCCCAACGTCTACCTACCATAAAAGCATAAGACCAGCCGCCTTCCATTAAGCCAGAAGCATAACTAACCATAGCTCTGTTTGTGTAGCTTCGGTTTGAAGAAGAATAGGTAATACGACTTCCTTTTCTGTAACTAGATGCTCTTGTAATGATGTTAGACGTTCCTAAAATACCTCCAAAGTTATATTCTGAAGCCGATAAGCCAGTAGCTAATACTTGGTTACGCATCATATCATTTAATCCGCCCCAATTACTCCATTGAGGTCTACCATTATACATCTTGTTCATTTCAATTCCGTTCATTAAAACAGAACTATTATCTGAATCTAAACCTCTAATTCTAAAAAATGAAGAGCTAAATTCAAAAGCCGCAGTTCTTTGAAAAACATCTAATGAAGAAGACAATAAACCAGAAATGTTATCTGCTCCACTTGTATCATCGTTTAATTCATCGTCTGATAAAGTGATAGTAAATAAATCTTGCGCTCCAGTAATATCTATCTCTAAAGTCATGTCGGTAATATTTACAACACCACCTTCATTAACAATAATAGGATAACGCTTTGTTTCGTAACCTGTTTTAGAGATTTTAAGAACTTGTTCTCCCAATGGTACATTGCTTGAAAAAATAAATTCACCCAATCCATCTGTTAAAGTGGATTGTTGAGTTTCTTCAATTGTAATTGTTACATCCGGAATTGGTTCAAAAGACACAGCGTCTTTAACACTACCTTTTATAATGGTATTCTGAGCCATCATTGTGAAGGAAGAGAAAATTCCAAATAATAAAATAATTAAACTTCTTTTCATACTTAATTTTAAAGTTAATAGTCTTTGTAGATTAAAAAATAGTTATTTAAGGCGTGCAAATTTACATTATTTATAATAAATATATACTTTTGGCTTAAGATTTGTAACGTTATTAATGTTAACATAACATACGCTAAATGAAAAAATTAAAACTAGGATTACTTGTGCTATCTGTTATAGCATTTGTTAATTTAAATGCTCAAGAAAAAAAGAAGTTTAAAATTCACACGGTAGCTTTCTATAATTTAGAGAACCTTTTTGATACTATTAATGACCCTACAAAATATGATGAAGCAAGTCCTATAATGGAAATGAATGAATCATTGCGTGGAGAGGTTTACAAGAATAAAGTTAAAAACATGGCGAGAGTGGTTGCTGATATTGGCTCTGACGCTACAGGAAATACACCTGCAATAATTGGGGTTTCTGAAGTTGAAAATAGACAAGTTCTTATGGATTTGGTTAATGATCCTCAGTTATTAGATAAAGATTATGGAATTATTCATTATGAATCGCCAGATAAACGAGGTATTGATGTCGCATTACTTTATCAAAAAGCGCTTTTTACACCTATAGAGACGAGTTCTCATGAACTTCTTATATATGATGACTTAACACGAAAACGTGTTTTTACTAGAGATCAGTTACTGGTTTCAGGTAAGTTAGAAGGTGACTTAATGCATATTATAGTAAATCACTGGCCATCTAGAAGTGGTGGAGAGGCACGTAGTAGATCTAAAAGGGTTGGTGCTGCAAAGCTAAATAAAAGAATTATGGATTCATTACAATCTATAGATCCTTACGCTAAGATAATTACAATGGGTGATTATAATGATGACCCAACAAATGCAAGTTTCAAAAAAGCGCTTAAAACCACAGCAGATAAGAAAAAAGTTCCACTTAAAGGGATCTATAATCCGTTTGAGAACCAATATAAGAAACAAGGATTAGGAACAACAGGATATAGAGATGCTTGGAGTTTATTTGATCAGGTATTAGTAACAAAACCTTTTTTAGATAAAGATTATTCTTCATTTCGTTATTACAAGTCAGGAATATTTAATAAACACTATTTAAGCAACAAACATGGCAGATACAAAGGATATCCATTAAGAAGTTTTGCAGATGGTGGATTTACCGATGGCTTTAGTGATCATTTTCCAGTTTATATTTATTTAGTAAAAGAAGCTGAGGAAACTAAACCTGTAGAGAAAATGGAAACTGAGACAAAAAATTAATAGTCTCACGTAATAAAAAAGCGTCTAGAATTTAATTCTAGACGCTTTTTTATGCGGTTTCGTTAAATTCTAAAACCAAATACTCCAAGGGATTTTTGCTAAAACTAATACTAAAGCTATAGTATAAAAAATAGCTAACATTTTAAATTTTGGTTTAGAAGTCAGTTTCTTTTTGTGTTTAGAATAGCCTATAGTTACTAATGTCACAGCAATTATCATTGTTAATGGATGCTCAATAATTAAGTTTCTTAATGCTGAGTTTTTCATTACTTCACCCATACCACCTACTTGTTCTATAGTAGAGAAATAGCCTTTTGTGAAATATAAAATAATACCTAAAAGTAGCTGAATATGCATTGTTATAAGTGCAAACAAAGAAATTCTAAAATCTTTGGCATCAAACTCTTTGTCTCCAAAAAACTTAATGAGTGCATTGATTGTGGCAAGTACTAAAACGATTAGAACTAAATAAGCCCATTTTGAATGTAAAAATTGAAGTGTTTCCATAAAGAATAAGTTGATTGATTTCTGCAAAAGTAGTAATTTGAAAGCTAACACGTTTATTTGGAAATTGTAATTTTATGTTTCAAACTATTTCCTAATTCGTCCATTACTGTAATTACGTGCTCTCCTGAGGTTGGTAAAACAGCCATATCATGAATGTCTTTAGTGCTGCCAATATACTCACTGTCAATGTACCAGTAAATTTCTAATTCTGGTTTTGAGTGGGCTACTTTAAGTATTAAATCGTTCACTTTTCCGTTAAAATCTTTAGGCAAATAAATAGTACTTTGCTGATTTGGGTATATAAATTCCATGGAAACATCTACAGACGTTGCACAATCTGCTCTAAATGGTGGCAAAGGTTTATAGAATGGATTCTTATTTTTGAAATAATGGGCTTGTAAAGGTGGTAATACAAACCATGATTTGGTATTAATTTGTGAAACAGGTTCACAAGAGGAATTTAGCTGAAATTGCTCAGTAGCATCTACATGTATAATTTTATGATAAGGGCAAGGTTCTGTTTTTTTTCCACTAGTTTGTATAAATCGTAATTCAGTATCATCACAAATTGAAGAGGCTCTATAGCCACTTTTTTTACAAATGTCTACTTCTAACATTTCGTCATATGGTTGTGCAAACCAATTGGTTTTTGGTAGCAAATCAAAAACATCAAACAGAACTGGTGCTGCGGTTTGTACACCAACTAAACCAGGACGTCCCTCACCATCAGCATTCCCAACCCAAACACCAACGACGTAATCTTTTGTTGTGCCAATTGCCCATGCATCTCTAAAACCAAAGCTGGTGCCTGTTTTCCATGCAATTTCTTGAGAAGAATCATAATATTCCCAGCTTTCATCACTTTCTGGTCGATTAACCTGTTTCATGCTTTCAAAAGTGAGATATATAGATGCAGCATCAAAAACATCTTTTTGAGTGGTTTGTTTTCCTAAGTCAATAGTATTATTTGAATTGTAAATCGGTTGGCAAAATTCATTTGTAAAATACTGACTAGAATTGTCATTAAAGTGATTCAAAGTCGAAGCCATTGCAGCATAACTTTTACATAAATCCCAAAGATTACTTTCTGCGCCACCAAGAACTAGAGATAAACCATAATGATTAGCGTTGTATTTTAAATCTTTTAGTTTTAATGCTTTTAGATAATGATAAAACCGATCTAGACCAAATTCTTGTAGCATCCTCACTATAGGGACATTAAGTGAACGGGATAAAGCTTCGTTTGCAAAAACGGCACCATCATAAGATTGATTATAATTCTCGGGTTGATAGCTACCAAACTGTGTTGGCACATCCGCAACTAAAGTATTTGGTAATAAATCGCCAGCATCTAGCATTGCTGCGTATAAAAATGGTTTTAAAATACTACCAGTACTTCGAGGTTTGTCTATAATATCTACACTTTTTTGATGCGCATTATCTGTAGGAGAATTACCTATATACGTCAATACTTTTCTAGTTTTTACATCTAATACTAAAACAGACATGTTATAAATTTCATTTTGCTTTAGTAGATTATAATGTTGCTTTACTATGGTATTAGCTTGTTCTTGTAACGCTATATTTATAGTTGTCTTAATACGTTTTCCTCTACTGTCTTTTGCTACTTTTTGCAATAGGTGTGGTGCAATTTGTGGTAATGGATATGGTTTTTGTGGTAAACCTTCTGCAATGGAAAGCTCATAAGTAAGCTCGTCAATTGTGCCATTATTGTATATTTTTTTTAACAATCGATTGCGTTTGTCTAACAAGTGTTTTTGGTTTTTTCCAGGATAAATTAAACTCGGTGCATTAGGTAAAACAGCTAAAGTGGCACTTTCTGCCCAAGATAAGTTTGAGGCATTTCTATTAAAGTAACGCCAAGATGCCGCGTCTATCCCAACGACGTTTCCTCCAAATGGAGCATGACTTGCGTATAAGTTTAAAATTTCTTCTTTTGATAATTTAAACTCTAATCGCGTGGCTAAAATAATTTCCTTTACCTTTTCTAAGTATGTACGCGATTGTCCTTTTCTCGAAAGTCTAATAACTTGTTGCGTTAATGTGCTGCCACCTCTTTTTACAGAACCAGAACTGATATTACCTTTTATAGCCTTAAATATTGAAACTGGATTAAAACCAGGATGTTTGTAGAAATATTCATCTTCAAATTGAAGAATACAAGTTTTAAATTTTTCTGGTATACTGTCATTTGCAGGAAAACGCCATTGACCATCATCTGCAATCAATGCACCTAATAATTCATTTGACTCGCTAGTTATTACAGTTGCCGTTGGATCTTTAAATAATTGTTGAGGTAAACAGAAATAATAGGATACAATGAAGACTAAAACCACTACAGATTTAATCTTATTTTGTTTAAAGTATCTTATTAACCTATACATAACCTATACAATTGTAGTTTTTACTTTTATTTAGAAGAAAAATGAATTTTGTTAGACAAAGTTATCTATATATTTATACGTGAGAAAATCATTTATAAGTCTTAAGGTAGTCATAATTTTTTGCATAATTTTTGCATTTAAAACTGCGAATGCACAATTAGGTTTTTGTCAAGGGAATTCAGGTGATCCAATTTTTACAGAAACATTTGGTACAGGAGCACAAAACATAGCTTTACCTGCAGGTACTACAACGTATTCATACGCTGGTAATCAAAATCCAAATGATGGATTTTATACAGTGTCTAGCACATCTAATTATTTCGATTGGTTTACTGTTACTGATCATACTGAAAATGATACGAACGGAAGAATGCTCATTGTTAATTCTAGTTTCTCAGCAGGAGAGTTTTACAAAACTACCATAAATGGACTTTGTGAAAATACGACATATGAATTTTCTTCGTGGCTCGTAAATTTAACACCTCCAAATGGTTTTTGTGGTGCAGGAGCTATTCCTATCAATGTAAGTTTTGAAATTTGGGATACTACAGAAACCACTCTTTTAGCTTCAGGTACTACTGGAAATATATTTGGAACAACTGCAACGGACTGGAATCAATATGCATTAGTTTTTCAATCTACAATAGGGCAAACATCAGTAGTGCTAAAAATGATTAATAATGCACCAGGAGGCTGCGGTAATGATTTGGCTATTGATGACATAGTATTTAAGAGTTGTGGCGATTCTATTGATGTTAACGATGGTACAAGCAGTAATTCTGTTACACTGTGTAGTACACAAACGCCTTATTCAGAAATTATTACCGCTGCACCAGACAATGTTGTATTTAATGACCATTTTTATCAGTGGCAGTTCAGTACGGATAATCTTAATTGGGTTGACATTCCGAGTGAAACGAGTGCTTCAATTTCAGTTATTGACATTATAACAACAACGTATTATAGAGCTAAAGTAGCTGAATATCCTTCTAACTTAAATAATAATGATTGTATAACATTTTCTGATGTTTATGAAATCATTATTAATCAAGCACCACCTGAACCTGCAACAGAATGTTGGGAAACCGCTACCTTCAGTGATCTTACTTGTAGTTGGACGATAACAGGATCTCAACCTTTAGCACCAACAAATTTGGAGTGTTGGCAATCCGTTATCTTTAATAATTCTACTTGTGATTGGGATGTAACTGGTGTGCAACCAGTAGAACCAACAACAGAATGCTGGGAATTAGCAACCTTTAATACAGTAAGTTGTGTTTGGGAAGTTTCAGGCACGCAACCAATACAGCCAACAATAGAATGTTGGGAAACAACTACATTTAACAATATAACGTGTGTTTGGGATATAACAGGTACTCAGCCTAACGAACCTATAGATTTAGAGTGTTGGCAAACGGCAGCTTTTGATGAAACCATTTGCGATTGGGAAATTACGGGAGAACAACCAGAAGAGCCAATTGTTGCATGTTGGCAAACTACAGTTTTTAATTCTTC
Organism: Winogradskyella sp. 4-2091; assembly: GCF_045765065.1. Classification (NCBI taxonomy): domain Bacteria; kingdom Pseudomonadati; phylum Bacteroidota; class Flavobacteriia; order Flavobacteriales; family Flavobacteriaceae; genus Winogradskyella; species Winogradskyella sp. 4-2091. The sequence continues at coordinate 201,452 of NZ_JBJKOD010000002.1, read as the reverse complement.
AGCTTGTGTTTGGGAGGTTTCTGGAACACAGCCAGTACAACCTACAAATTTAGAGTGTTGGCAATCTACAACCTTTAATGATTTAGTTTGCGAATGGGAAATTATAGGAGAGCAACCCAATGCACCTGTAGATTTGTTTTGCTGGCAAACGACAGCTTTTAATTCATCTATATGTGAATGGGAAATACTAGGAGAACAACCATTAGTATACAGCGAAGAGTTTTTGTTTTTATGTGAAGATGAAACGATAGAAATAGAAGCTATTTCAACTATTGACAATCCGAGTTACTTATGGAGTTCTGGAGAAATAACGTCTTCTATTATAATTGATTCAGAGGGCATTTATACTGTTGAGGTAACAGATGGTTGCCTTACCGAAATTATAAATTTTATCGTTACATTAATTGAAATTCCACAGATTGAAAGTGTGAGTTCAGATGGAAGTTCTATTATTGTAAGTCTTATTAATGATGGAGATTATGTGTACTCTATTGATGGCATAAATTATCAATACACTAATAGTTTTGGAAACGTACAAAGTGAATTATATACTATATACATAAAATCTAATAGTTGCGATTTTGTGGTCACTCAAGAGTATTTTCACTTTTATACTCAAAAATTTATAACGCCAAATGGCGATGGTATTAATGATGTTTTTATATTTAATGTAGCTCAGTATTTTGCAACTTCAGAGGTTTCAATTTTTGATCGTTATGGTAAGTTGTTGTACTCCGTAAAAAACAGTAATGGGTTTTGGGATGGAACTTTTAATAATGCTAAATTACCAACATCAGATTATTGGTATCGCATCGTTTTAGATGACAAAAAATATGTTGGTCATTTTACTTTAAAACGCTGATTTATTAAAAGTTTTTTTAGATCCTGACCACGTTCTAGAATTTAAAAATAAATACACTTAACACGGTTTTTAGGATTTTAAAAACTCATATTCACGTTCTACTTTACAAATCTTCACATTGTACCAATTGTACCATTCATTGCGTCCTTTTTGCTGTGCAAACAGATGCGCAGTATTAGCTTTCCAATTTTTAATTGCTTCTAAATCTTTCCAATAACTTACTGTAATGCCAACTTCATTTCTTGCAGAATCGATGCCTAAAAACCCATTTTGCTTTTTAGCTAAACTTTCCATTTCATCAGCCATTTCTGTATAACCTTCTGTGTTTTCAGTTTGTGTTGAGGTAAAAATTACAGCGTAGTATGGTTTGTCGTTCGTCATGTTGTAATGTATTAATATTTCAAGAAATTAAATTATAAAGAAAAAGACCTACAGGGTTTTTAAAACTTTGCAGGTCTCTAAATAAGTTTTTCTATTAATAACCTTTTGGTATATCAAATTCAATTATTTTTTCTGTGATATTATCTTCAAAATCAGTGATAATAAATTTAAGAAAAATTCGGTTTGTGGATACAGCAACAGGATAATTTTTCACGTTTTTTATATTCTCAACGTACGCTAGCCATTTGTCTCCACATTTGTCAATAACTTCTGTTTTTAAGTCTTCAATTGATGTTTTAATAAATTTTTTCCAATCGTCTTCAGTATATGTTAGAGTTTCGAATGTATTAGATCTTAACTGTTTTATAGGTTTCCATTCAGAGTCAAAATGTTTCCATTCATTTGTGTCACATTTTTTATCTGCACTCATAAAGGATATGCTATTTTCATAACGTTGAAAAATACTCACATGTTTATAGTCATTCTCGACCAAAACAACTTGCTTTTGTTCTGGTGTGGCACCTTTATCTACATTTATCCTTAATGAATCTTGTTGTTTTAGCTTGTGAATTCTTTTGTTGTCACTTGTGGCTAGATTTTTTATTTCAATATTTAGTTTTTCTAATCCTATTCTAATCGTTTTAGAAATTTTTGTTGCCGATAAGTAACCGTTAAAAACATAACCAATATGGTTTCTAGTTTCAACTTTTACCCATTGACCACTTATTTTTTCTCCAGCCTCTACGACTACTAAATCTTTATCTGTTTTTTCAATAACACCAATGGCTTCGCCGTAGGATAATTTACTCAAAAGTTTTGCGCTAATATCTGGTTGGTCTCTAAGAGATAATCCACTTTCAGCAGCAACATATGCTGTTTGTTGTGCTGTTACAAATGCAACACTTACAAGCATTGCGATCGCTAAAATCTGTTTTAAATTGTTCATAATTTTTTGTTTTTGGGTTAAACATTTTTTTAGCGGTTTTCATTTTAGGATTCTTGTCTGTCGACCGACAAGTGTTTTAGTTTATTTAATTTGTCATGCTGAACTTGTTTCAGTATATTCTATTATTTATGAAATTAAATAATCTCGGAAATTCGTCTTTAATATTGGATTCGTCCATATTTCCATCATAATTGTTATCTCCATACTCCAGCCCAACTGCAATATAGCTTTCCAATAATTTTATATCTTTTTTATCATAATTACGAATCATTTTTATGATTTCATCATCATTGTTTTTATATATAATTTGAGTAATTACAAATCCAAAATTATAAGAACTTTCTCCTCCTCCATTTGGAAAATGAATCAACTGATTAAACGCATTTGATTCCTTGTCTAAAGAAGATTTAATTAATGATTCCATTCTCCTGTTTTCAGAAAAACTCTGATGAACCACTAATGTGTTTTCTAGAATTATTCCTTCAACATTATCACTTTTACATCCTATTAGGATTGAGAAACTTAAAAATAATATGCTATTTAAAATCTCTTTATTCATAGAATGAGATTCCTGCTTTCGCAGGAATTTGTTTACTTCTCAACCGTGATCCATTCGCCTTTATTACGAACCAAATAATCATTATCATACATGGCTTCTGCTTGTGTGCCTGGTAAATAATAGGTGCCTAAATAAGACGCATTTAGTAAAACAGTAAATGTTTTAGTACCGTATTTTCCTTTCTTATTTATATCAAAATAGAAATTGACACGATCATCTCTAATATCTGTATATCGCGCTTGGCTTACAGTAGTGTCTCCAAAAGCTGTGAATCTTGTATTAACAATATCCCAACCAGATGGGAAAATTTGTGTCAATGCAACATCTCGTACGTAGTCGTTTGTTAAGTTTGAAATACTAACTGTTGCGACAAAATCTTGCCCTTGCTGTAATTTACTTACATCAATTTTATTGCCTTGCAGATCCTTATAGATTGTAGAAATAGTAAAACCTCTTTGCTTTGCTAATTCCTTACCTAATTTTAGCTTACCAGAACTTACGACTCTAACATAGACCAAATTATCTTTGGCATTATTAATTGAAATTTGGTTAGTACCATCTTTAATAGGAATACTACGTTGAGCAATAGCATTTTTAGTATCTATAGTCTCCGATTTTCCATTAATACTGTACGATAGTTTTAAATCTTTACCACCATTTTTTATGACCATTTTTCCCATTGCTAACAAACTATATGCTGTGGTTTGTGTACTCATCCAATTATCGCTAGATAAATCCTTAGCAATTGTTTTAGCTAAATCTCTAGCCTTTGGATTGCCAGTAATAATCATCGTTTCTAAAGCCATGGCTCTATTTCTGTCCACCGAACCATAAGTATAATAATTAGATCTAGGTGGCTGAAAATTGATATTTGCTGTCTTAGAAATAGCATCACTAGCCTCTTTTTGTCCTGCTAAAGCGTAAGCCGCTGCTAGTCGCCATTTGGCCTCGTTTGAAATTTCTTCAAACTCACGTAATCTATTCATGCTTGCTAAATCAGGACTTCCTGCTAAAGCCAACGTGTATAAACGATACGCTTGTGCTAAATCTGAATGATAAATTTTATAGCTTGGTCGCCAATTTCTAGCTGCTTGTTTTTGGTAAGCCAACCAATTACTTTTAAAAGTTAATGGCAGAACAAATCCTTTTTTCTCTGCTTCAATCATAAAATGACCTGCATAACTAGTACTCCAATCATTGGCTGTGTTTTCTCCCATCCAATAACTCATGCCACCATTTGGTTGCTGAAAATTACCTAATCGTTTAATACCATTTTCAATATTACTTTGAAGTTCTTTTTTCTTTTTTGCTGACAAATCAAAAATATCTGCTAAAAATAATTGAGGGAAAACACTAGATGTCGTTTGCTCTAAACAACCATGTGGATAGCGAATTAAATATTGTAGTCTGCGTGTAAAATCCATTGGTGGTAAAGTTGAAAATTCTACCGTTGCTGAGTTAGTTCCTGATACACCAAATGTGGTTACATTTATTGTTTGTTTTGCGTTAGCTTCTAACTCATGGTCAATGACTTTAGACGTAAATGGATTAGGGTTTTCTACATCAATTTCAACTTTATAGGTTGATTTTTCGCCATTTCCTGTTGCGATGACTTCAATGGTATTGATACCTTTAGCTTTAGTGACATCCAATTCAAAATATACCATTTTTTCGTCTGGTTTACTAAATTTTAAGGATTGAGACGATTCGCCTTTTACGGTTATGCCATCACTAAGTTTTAAAGACAGATTAACGTTTTTCACTTTATCTTCCATAGCAAAAACCGTAACAGGTAATGTTACTTTTTCACCTGGACTTAACTTTCTAGGTAAGGTTGCCAATACCATTAACGGCTGTTTAACTTGTACAGATTTGTCTGCACTTCCGTAAGCTTCAGATGTGTTATTACCAGCAATAACCATTGCTCTAACTGCACCAATATAATTTGGCATTTTAAGTTGATGTGTTTTGGTTTTGCCTTCGCCTAAAAGGAATGGACCTAAATACGTTACTACAGGTTTAAAACGATTGGCTTTTTTGTTTTTTCCACCTGCTGCACTGCCATCGCCTCCAATAGCAAAAACTTGATCAATACTACCAGAGTAAGCACCAACAACATCGTCAAAAATATCCCAAGTTTTTACACCTAAAGCTTCGCGAGCATAGAAGCTATCCCAAGCATTTGGTGTTTTAAAACGGGTTAAATCTAACAAGCCTTCCTCAACAACTGCGATAGTGTAAGTCATAGCTTTGTTGTTTTTCTCAGACACTTTTATCTCGTAAGATTGTTCTGGTCTTATAACATCTGGCATCTCAATTTTAGGTTCTAATTTTGTAGATGGATCTTCAACCATCATCGGAATAACACCATATAATCGAATTGGTAAATCATTAGATGTAATAGCATGTGGTTGCAATAATGAAATATTAATAAATACATTTGGTGCCATTTCTGATGTCACAGGAATGTCAACTGTTGTTTCGCCTTTTTTAGTTTTTACCCATTGGTGCTGTAATACTTCGGTCCCATTTTCTATACTAACTAATGCTCTTCCTTCAGTGCCAGAAGGGAAGGTTAACTTCGCCGTATCGCCAACATTATAGTTTTCCTTATCTGTAGAGAATACCAACATTTTAGCTGCCTCTTTATCGTTAGATGGGTTTGTGGACCACCAATTTTTATAAAAATATGCAGTTCTTCCTGTGGCATGTCCACTTACAGGATCTACTATTCTAATTAAATAACGACCACGTTCGTTTTCAGGAATTTTAAGTTTGAAATTTGCTTTGCCATTCGCATCTGTGTTTACAGAAAATGTTTGAACTGGTCTATGGTAATTACTCGATACGTAACTCGATAAGTTGTCGTAAGAAGAATTCCACCACCAACGCCATTCAACCTTATAAACTTTAACTTCGAGATTTTTACGTTGTACAGGTTTGCCTTCTGCAGTTACAGTAGCGACATTAAAGGTGTGATTTTCGTCTGTGAAGAATGAGCCATAATTATTTCCCTTTGGCGATTTTAAGCCAACAAAACTCTCGTAAGGTGCGTAAGGCATTGAGAAAGCATCTAGAGAAAAATCGCCTCCATTCTCAAAAGCTCTTACTAAAAATTGCGCTCTTAACATGCCTGGTGCATTTTTACCAATATTTAATTTTGAATTAATTTTTGCGTTTCCATCTTCATCTAAATTACCTTCAAAAACATTAGTTTCTTCTGAATTAAATGTTCTTGTAGGATCGTTAAAAACGTAATCCTTAAAACCTTCAAAACTTGTATACGATGATGTGAATTTTGCTTTTACTTCGGCTTTTAAATTTTTTGCAGGTGCACCATGTAACCAACTGACATTTAAGTCGCCTTGAAGAGGTTTATTGTTGGTTAAAATTTCGTTTTCAAAATCTATTCTAATTTTAAGTCTATTTGGTTTTACCGTTTCAATTTTTAAACCTTTTGAAAAGGTTGCGCCTCCAACAGATACTTTAGCATTATAATTTCCTGTTTTATAATCTGTTGAAGTTGGTACTATAAAATCGTAGAAATTATTAAGATTATCTACAGAGACTTTTCTGTAAACTAATTTACCTACAGGATCAGTGATTTCTAATTTTACAGGATGACGTTTTGGTAATTTGTTAGCATTATCATTAAGCATAAATGTTAAAAACAAGCTGTCTCCTGGTCTCCAAACACCACGTTCTGCATAGATATAACCTTTTAATCCGCGTTTTAATCTGCTTCCTGACACATCAAATTTACTAAGAGATAAAGACATGCCATCATGTAATTTTACATAACTAACACTTTTTCCTTTAGATATAATTGCAAAAGCAGCTCTGTTTTTTGCATCAATTTTTATTATACCTTCTTGGTTGGTAATACCTTCTGCAAGTTCTTGCTGTTGATAATTGTATAAGGTTACTTTAGCGCCATTTTCTGGATCTGTATTTAAAATATTAGTAACCGCAAACATGTAGTTATTGTCGTTTCCTTGTTTTACAATTACACCAAGGTTTGAGCTTATTAAGTTCTGAGATACAACACGGTTTCCGTAGTTAAAATAAGAATCTGTGCAAGGGTTATCTCTATCTCTCCAGCGGTAATTATTGTTTCTGTAGCTATAATTTAGGTTGTCCCAATATAGTTCTTCCCTATAATTTTCTTCTTCTTCAGTGAGCTCTTCTGAGGTATAATAATCTTCGCCATAATAATCGTCGTAGTAATCATCTTCATCAACATTTGTGGTTTCAGCTTTTATAGAACAATTGTATAACGAGTACGACTTTTTATAGCTCAATTCTACACGATAAATAGCACCAGGATCTGCTGATAAGTATTTAGATAAATCTATGCTGTAGGCTTTCCATTTACCGGTGTTTTGGTTGTCTTCTTGAATTAAAGTTATGGTTTCCTTAGCTATGCGCCTTCCTACTTTTTTAATAGCATATTGATCATTGCTACCAATGTTATAATCTTGTAAAAACTGAAGCACATTGTCTTCGTATATTTTAATAATCCTCACATCGACTTTACTCAAGTTAACAGCTTCAAAATTGAATTTTAAGTTATTTGAATTTGGAAGAATACTTCCATTACTGATGAGTCTTACTTCGGGTTTAATTTCTTCAAAAGTGATCGTTTCTGAAAATGGTTTTTTTAATTTGAAGCCATCTGTATTTTTGATACCCTTAAAAACATCAACCTGAATTGTGCCAACTAATTTAGTGTTTGGATAGACTTTTAACACATTGCCATCTACAATATATTTTGGATTTTTTACACCTTGAATTGAAATTAAACCAGCAAAGTTTTGTTGCTTTACTAAAGGGTCTGAAAAATTTAGGGATAAATATTGCTCAGGACTTTGAACAACCTCTGTATTTACAATGACAAAGTTGTTTTTTCCTGGAATGGTTAAAAAATTCTCGCCTTTGTTTTCTGCTTTTATCGCAGAACCATCCCAAGCGATATCAATTTTACTGTCTTCAACTAAACGATTGATACTGTCTATTTTAAACTCGAAGTATTTTGAATATTCTAATTCCTCATTCCAAACTAATTTTAAATTTTTTGAGTTTTGAGATGCCGAAACTAACTTTTTAGCATCAGCAAGCGATATGACATCTGCAGATCTTAAATCCGCAAAAAGGTATTGCCATTCTTTACTGTAAGATTGCAAGTTTTGCGTTGTAATATTAAAGCTTGGTGTAATGGTTTTGAACTGAAATGTATAATCTTCAAACTCCTTTGGAATATCATCGTAAACCTCAGATAACTTTACTTTTACCGTGTATTCTGTAGCTGGTTCTAAATTTTCGTCTGGTGTAAAAAGCACAGTGTGATTGTTCATGGCTTTTAATTCGCCTTGAACGTGCGGTGTAATTTTTATAAGATCTGTTGGTAATACTTTATCAATTTCCCATCCAGCAACCGTATCAGAAAGACTAATTTTTATGGGTTCTGCAATAGAAACTAATCCAGAAGTGGTATAACTTATATAATTTCTGTACTTAAATACATTATCGGTTTCAATAGTTTTATCCTTACAAGAGAATGCAGAAATGACAATTAGGAGTAGGACGAGGTGCTTTTTAATGTTCATGATGTTGATGGGTTAAAGAGTAAAACTACGATTTAAAAAAGAAGGGTAGGTGCATTCTTGTTAAATAAGTACTGTGATTTTTATGGGTTTAGACTTTGGCTGGTTGTTAAATTGTTCTTAAAGTTAAGAATTGTTATGAAATGAAGGGAGTAAATTAGGATTGTTTTAGTATTGATATTTGTAAATAATATGTAATTATTTACAATTATCTTTTAGAGGACTTAATAGCAGTATTAATCTCAATTTTGCTCTATTAAGTCTAAAATCTCAAGGATACGTTGTGTTAAGCTCACAGCCTTACTATTTATAAGTTTTGTATAGGTTGCGCATTATATAATGGCACTTTCTAATTGAGCATCATTTGAAAAGTGTAAACTGATAGTTTCTAGTTTGGTACCCCTAAATTAATTTTTTTGTGCCTTTAACTAAATCAAAATCGGCTAGTATTTGGCTTTAAATATTTTATTCGCTTATTGTTTCAATTTTCATGAAGTAAACGCTATCACTTAACCATCACTTTAATATTGGTTGTTTTAAGGTTTGAATTTATATTTAAAAAATAAACGCCACTTTTTAAATGAGATAAGTCGAGTTCAGTATTCAATGTGTGATTGTTAAATTGAATTTCTTTTAGATTTCTACCATTTATATCAATTACTGAAATTGTAAGTAATGCTGTTTTACTAGATATATTTATTAAACCAGAAGTTGGGTTCGGAAAAATTGAGAAATTATTTATATCATAATCTGCATTAAAGAGTTGCTCAACAAATTCTGTAGATACGGTGTTTGTTGTTATTGCAGGATTAAAATCGAAATAAATGTCTGCTGTATTATTAACAATATCAGCGATCTGAACCGAATTTATTGGTTTTATTTTGTAAGCAATATAACCATGGGAATTAGGTTCATCGTTAGTACTATCTGGTAGATTGATATCGTTAAATATAAAATTAACTTGCGTGTTGTTCGTTATTTCCACCCGACCATCATGACTTAAGGATTCTAGCTGCATGGTTGTCCAATCTAGTTTGTCATCTAATGTGTTTTCTACATTAACGTTTATTGCTTCTGCAGTACCTGTATTTTGAAAACGAATGATATAATGTAAATATTCATCTGAATCATCAATATGAACAGTTTCACCCTCTAAAACTCTAATATCGTTAGGGTCATAAGCACCAATTACAAGATCTTTGAAGAGAAAAACATTGTCATCTGGTGTTTCATCTCCTGCTATTGGATTTACGGTTGCTGTAAATTCTATAACATCGTCAATATTAGTTGTTGGTATCTGAAAAACATTAAATCTTAAATCAATGGTTCTAATTTCAAAAGGGCTGAGGTCTGTAAAACTTAAACTCAATGAGGTATCTGAATCTTGAACAACATTTTCATTCGCAGTGATATATTGTATTTTTTCATCATCAAAGTCTAATGTTACACTACCAGTTAATTGTGTGTTACCGTTATTACGATAGACGAGTTTGTAAATAATATCAAATCCTGGTCTAGGGTCAGATAATGGATATAGCGATATACTTAAATCATCTACAACACCAGAACGTTGCAAGCAAAAATTGGCTGTATCAGTACTGCTATAACCTGTAAAAGAGGAGTCGTACGAGCTTGGGTATACATTAAAATAACTTGGTAATTGAGAGGCAATAGTTGTCGTATAATCGCCTTCACCTGGAAATAATTGATACAAACTATTATTTAAGGTCATTGATGTCAAAGTTTCTGTGCCATTTGTGGTTGTTATAAATATATTAGGTATGTCAATATTAGGATTTGTACAACCAGTGAGGTTAGTGTCTAGTTTTACATATCCTGAAATTTCATTACTTGAAATACCAAGGTTTTTATACCAACCCATATCAAAAGAACTGACAAAAGCTATATCTAGAATACCATCTTCATCTATATCTTTTACAGAAATAGTATGAGCACCATGACCAGGACCACTAATACTTTGTATACTTCCAAAAGTACCAAGTCCATCTAGGTTTTCGATCCAAACTATTTCAGCAGTTTCAACAGTTCCGCCATAGCTACCATAGGATGCAATAATATCCAGATCGCCATCATTATCTAAATCGGCACTTTCAATTTCTTTCGGAAAGCTTAATTCGGTACTAATAATTTGTTGTGCACCAAAAGAACCAAGACCATCTGTGTTTTCGTACCAGGCAATTTTACTATCACTAGAAGATGCCGAGAGTACATCTAAATCGCCATCACCATCTACATCAGCAAACGTAGCTTTATAAACATAACTTACAAATGTGGTAATAACTTCGCCTAATACAAAAGTGCCTTGCCCATCGGTATTTTTAAACCATCTTATTACGTTGTCGTAGTTTGAGGCTACAAGTATATCCATATCTCCATCGCCATCAACATCTGCACTCTCAATATAATTTGCACCATCTGCATTATTAAAGATAACTTGTTTAGCTCCAAAGTTACCTAAGCCATCTGTGTTTTCATACCATGCCACAGTATCATCATAAGCAGAAGTTACAAGGACATCTAAATCACCATCACCATCTATATCTTCTGCAAATACAGAAGAAGGTGCATTTTGAGTTTCTGTTATTATCTCCTCAGCATCAGTATCAAAATATACAAAACCATTGTACTCATTTCTATGCCAAGAGACCTTATCTTCTAATGAGTTTGCTGTAATAATATCTAAATCATTGTCACCATCTAAATCTGCAGCATATATAGAGGTTGCAAAGTTTAAACTAGAGATATAAGATGGATAGGAAAAACTACCTTCGCCATTTACATTAGTAACAAATTTTACGCTGTCACCACTACCTGCATAAGTTGTAGAGTAAATAATGTCTAAATGTCCATTATTTGTTATGTCCTCTACACAAAGTGATTCGTTGTAGGAGGCTTCACCATATACGTAATGTGCTTCAAAACCTAATTGGGCAAAGGTTAAGTTAAAAGCAAATAGCAAGAAAAGTGTAGGTAAAAATGACTTCATATAAATTTTGGGTTTTGAGTTAAAAATACAGATTCTTATCTGTGGTTATTCTATGTGTCAATTAGATTTCTACGAGATATCATAAATTTTATCCTTTAAACACGTGTTTAAAGATAACATAGGTGTTTGTATGTTTATGGCTACATCGTATAAGATGTAATTTAGCAAATAACTGCTTAATATAAAATTTTTGTAGATTTTTGTTTTATAGATAGAAGTAAATGAGGAGTTATAGATTTAAATTGATATACCTTTAAGTAAAAATTGAGCAATGATTAAAAGTGTTACTTTCTTTTTTTTGATTTTAAGCTCATTTCTCTGCTATTCTCAAGAAGAGAAAAGCCTAACTGAATCTAAAACTGATTTTGCTTTTTCACCAGGTCTTATTTTACAAGGAAATTTATTTGCCGATGTAAATGTTTTAATAGGAAAAGTAACTGTAGATTTTAAATCTAAAGTCCCTATTGTTGGAATTAGTGGATTTAGGTTAGGATTTGAATCAAATTTTCTGACTAACGAAAACTTTACTATAGCACCAAAAATTGGATATGAAATATCACCCATGTTTTTTACAATGAGACTTTCGGCTGTTAATTATTTTCAAAATGGCAATTCAGAGTTTCGAGTTCTACCTGAATTAGGATTTAGCCTTGGTGGATGGGTTAATTTGACATATGGATATGGAATTGCATTAAAAGATGAAAATTTAAAGAATGTAAGTAACCACAGAGTTGCTTTGACATTTAATTTGAATAAAAAGTTGAGGAAAGCAACATTCAAATTACTACAAAAATAAAAACGTGCTACGATACAATGAATAATTAATTATTTTATGGAATTAGCCAAAACACTCAATGATTTATAGCAGTTAATACACTTTATTTATTCCTCTTCAATTTTCTACTTTCAATTCCTTAAGTACTTTTATTGCATTCTCATTTTCTGGATTTAATTCTAGTGATTTCTTATAGTTTTTAATGCCATTTTCTAAATCTCCCATACGTACTAAGCACTCGCCATAACTATCATAAGGGTTCCAAGAGTCTGGGTATAACTCTATATTGAGTTTAAAAATTTTTATAGCATCTTCTGGCTTTTTGAATGTATTTAAGTAATAATAACCTAAAGAATTTATATAGCGTTCTGAAATGTTATAATCCGGATTGTCTCTATCTTGGGCTTCTATAACTGCAATAATCTCGTCTGCTGTTTTACCTGTATTTACAAGTTTATCTAAAGTTTTAAATTCCGTTACAACCCTTTCAAGATCCTTGTACGGATTGCCTAATTCCTCATTGATTAATAAAAATAGATTATTAGCATCTTCTTGTATAGATTTTAAATTTCTAAAGGTATCAAGTTCTCCTATGTTTTTGGCAAAATAGGATGACACTATAATTAGAGCAATTTCTGAATAATTATCTTCTATTTCTAAATCTTTATAAAGTTGCTCATTTAATGTGTTCTTTCCATTAAATGAAATAAGATTAGGATTATAGCCTAAAACTGTAGCTCTACTTATTTCATTTAAAAAATTATCATAATTATTATTACTCGCTTTATAAGATCTGTCTTGGTCATTTTTTAGTTCAATGAGTTTATTTCTAATTTCTGTTGGTATTAATTTTATATCACCTGTGGCTTGTAAAGTCTCTATAGTATTGGTGTTAAAATTAGTGTAAGCAGTTGTAGTGTATTCAAGTTCTAGGGAACTTAATATAATGGCTTCTGGACTGTTTTGAGATGGTAATTTTTTTACAAATTCGTTGTATGATGATAAGTAATTTGATTCCAAAGTGTTGATATCATAATGCATGCGATTGTAGTCTTTGGCTAAGTCTGTTATAATTTGATGGTAGTAATTTTCTAAAACAGTATTAGTTTTCCTTTTTTCGTTCCAATTATTTATTTGAAGCGCAATGAGAATTCCAATAACCACAAGGATGATTTCGCCAATGGCATATTTAAAATACTTTCCAGTTTTGTTTTCTGAGAGTAAGTTTTGGCGGATTTTTCGGAAGAATTTTATCATTTGTTAGTGTTTGGTCTCAAGCCTTAGGGCATGAATAAGATTTATATTGTTGTGCTTTCTATATTTATTTTTCATCTTTTAATTCTGCAAAAACAGACTTTAGTTTATTAAAGGATTTTATTGAACGCTCATAGGCTTCTTTATTTAGATTTAAAGAGGTTCGTCGGGCTAAAATATAATTCTGAAAATGGATTTCTTTTGCATAATTTTTTGCGGTTAACTGCATTTCAAAAAAGCTCACATTTTTAATTAAAAAATTAAAATAATAATCTTCAAATCCGCTAAAATCTAAATCTTCAGAAATTTTAACTTCATTTAATGTTTCGTAAGCTTCTGATATAGAGTTGCGCAAGCTTAAATCATCAAACAATTTTAGATCACCAGAGAACTTTAAGTTTTCGTAGGTTACCGTTGATGGGTTAAGATAGTCTGTATCCATTAGAAGAAATGCTTTTGTTGGCAATTTTGGGTTATCGTAGTCTTTTGTGTATAATATGATGCTTAATGTATCAACCTCTTTAAGCATTATAATCGTAAAATCATGAAGCTCTTTTAGTCGGTCTATGTTACGATTGGCTTCATCATTTAGTTGATTTACATATAGATTACGTAATTCTAAATTATTTTTGTCTTTTGCATTTTCGTTAATGGCTAAAGCAATGAGAATACCTATTATTACCAATACTATCTCTCCGATGGCGTAAATTAGATATTTACTGAATTTGTTTTCAGAGAGTAGTTTTTTTCTAATGTGTCTAAAAAACTTAATCATATAAAAGGTTTTTAAAGTTTCCGCAAGCGGTTATCATAACCAAAGGTCTACGAGATTTTACTTTTATTATTTCTTCTTTTCTAAATAATCATTAATGAGTTTAATTGTTGCTTTACCTTTTACGTAAAGGGTATTTCTAACATTGTTACTGTACACAATGTTTGCTTTTAGTGTTGTTAAATCTTTGAGTCCTTCTTTTTTTTGATCTTCATTAAAATTATCATAAAAGTTAATGATGTCTTCATAAGTTACCGCGTTAGTATTTGAATTCCATCTAGGTGCTAATGAAGCTTCATATATAAAGGCATTGTCTATATAATTACCCATGCTGTAATAGGTGTCTGTTTGTATGGCAACGTAGGTGTTTTCTTGTTTTATAACTTCTTCTACTTGCTTATAATAGCTTTGTATACTTTCTTTTAATTCCTCCGAAGCGATTAGCGCTAGCTTACCAGAAAATTTCATTTCACTGAATACCACATCATTTCCTTCAAACCAGTTGGTTTTCTGAGTGTTACTTAAAGCTCCTAAGAAAGCTTGTTGGTTTAACTTAATTGAATTGGTCCTTAGCGTACGCATTATCTGAGTAAATGCATCTAGTTTTAGTGTGTCTGTATTAAAATGCATCTCAAGTTCTTTTTGGTCTTTGTTTAAATCAGATAGAATTCTTTGCAGATAGTTTTGTTCGTATTGGGTATTTTTTCTGTTTTCGTTCCAATTATTAATTTGCAGGGCAATTAAAATTCCTATTACTACAAGCACAATTTCTCCGATGGCGTATCTAAAGTACTTACTTGTTCTGCCTGTTTCCATTAGGTTGTATCTTATTTTTCTAAAAAATTTTATCATGGTTTCAAGTTTAGCTCTGAATTTAATAAGTTGGTTAGGCGCTCTCTCATGGCTTTAAATTCTTGCAAAGCGTACTTTTGATAAACAAGCATCTCTAACTTAAGTGTTATAATATTCCATGCTTCTAAATTATTAAATAGCTTTTCAAAATCAGTTTCAGGTCCTCCAGGTACGAGGCTTTCTTTATACATGTCTAGAGCAATTTGTGAGTAATTAAGATGGTTGTTAATAAAAGGTTCTATAGTTAAAGAATATTGATCAACAATGCCTGTATCGAGACTATTAAAACGGTTCAGTTGAATACTAAATGCTTGCAACTCATCTTTAATTTTGGTGTTATTTACTTTAGCTAAATAGCCTTCATTCATAAATTCTTCAACAATTGGATAATTAAAATTAGTGACCCAAGCTGTGCCTAATGCACCTAAGGTTTTTTGTAGCGTTGGTATAGAATCTTTGTTGTTAGAACTTAATATTTCAAGTGTTTTTCTATTTAGCATTACTAAACTATCAATTCCAATGATAAAATTGTCTAGTTCATCACGACTACTTTCTAACTCTTCATGCATGCGTTTGTAGTAGTTACTTAATGTGAGTTTTTGAAGCCGTTTTTCATTCCAGTTATTAATCTGAAGTGCAATGAGGATACCAATAACCACGAGGAATATTTCGCCAATGGCGTATTTAAAATATTTGCCAGTTTTATCTTCTGCGAGTAGATTTTGTCTAATTTTTCTAAAGAATTTTATCATGGATTGATTGCTAGTTTGGTAATGTTTTAATTGCAATTTCTTTCTCAATCATCTCAATAAGTTCAGACTGTAATTGTTGTAGATATTTATACAAGCCAATAAATCCTTCCTGCGCCTTTATGAATAAAATAACTGTTTCTTTAAATTGATTATCAAAGACGAGTGTATTTAGATCTAATGGTTTAGCTTTCCATTTAGAAACGCTCTTAACTTTTGATGTTAATTGTGGTAATAGTAAAGAATATTTCATTGCTTCCATATGTTCGGATTCCATACGCTCTACAAAAGGATATTGTTGTGCATACAACTCATGTATTTTACCACGAAGACTATCATTTTTGATGAGATCAAAGCCTATGGATTTGAGATTTTCATAACTCGATTTAACAATAGCGATCTTACTTGTGTAGGTGTTTAAATGGCTGTAATGTGTAGCCATAGAATCGTTCCAGGCTATGTTGTTTTCAAGTTGATATTGAATTGCTTCTGCAGAATGAAGCACTCTTGTGTTGCGCACTATATTGCCCGCCATATCTATTGAATCGTTTTTGAGATTATCGTGCATTTCATTTAGTAACTTGTATTCCTTGATGTCATTATTGCGTCGATCATTCCAGTTATTAATTGAAAGGGCAATCAAAATCCCAATAACCACGAGGATGATTTCTCCAAGGGCGTATTTCAAGTACTTGGAAGTTTTGTTTTCCATGAGTAACGATTTACGAATATGTTTAAAGAATTTTATCATATCTATTTCCCTTGTATTAGGGAATCCTTTTAGTTAGAAGTTTCTTTGTTGTTTTTTATAAATCTATCATTCCCTCCAAAGCCACTAAATTCAATAATAGCCTGGTTTTGCTTGTTTTTATACAATTTAACAATAACACTAGCTTCTTTAATAAAATAATAATCGCCCTCATGCCAGTATAGCTTTACGTCTGGCATAATTGGTGATTTCAATACTAATCGTTCATTTTCCATACTAACAGAGACTGTTACACCAAGTGCTGCTGAAGCACCTTTGTAATCGCCTAAAAAATCTTTTATGCTTTCTTTTTTAGGGCATAGCATAAACGGTTCATTATATTCAGTAGATGTTTTATCCAATAAGGAATCTATTTTTTTATAGAGTATGATACTCTCAACTCTATATTCATTAGCGGCATTAGAGATGTTTCCTAAATCGTTCATGTATATTGACGATTTGTTTTTAAGAAATGGGTCGTTAAAATAATAGGCCATCGCCTCATCAAGATATCTTCCCATACTGTAGTCGGCAATTTTTGGGTTTGCCATTAGGTCTTTACGACCATCTATCATCACTGTATTTTTAATAAAGGTGTTGTAATCGTCGATTTCGTTTTGAATTTCAACGTATAAATTATTCAAATAAGGAATAAGGTAATTATATTTTTCGGGTAAATTTTCCAGGTTATTTAATAATCGATTATAACCGCCTTTTTTATTACTGAAAGAGACATAATTTCCAGTAATTGGCAATGGATATGGATTCTTTTTATACACCTCAAAAGTGATGGAATCATTCATTATTTTTTGAAATAGTGAATCTTTTCCGATATAAACGTTATAAATACGTTTGGCATCTATAATGTCTGTTTTTAAATCTTGCTGTACTTGAGTAAGGATAGCTTTTATTTTTTTTTCATTTTGGGATGCATTATAAATACTGTTTATGCCTACCGCAATGAGAATGCCTATAACCACAAGGAAAATTTCGCCAATGGCGTATTTAAAGTACTTGCTAGATTTGCGTTTTTCTAAAAGGTTGAATCTTATTTTTCTAAAAAATTTAATCATTAGTAAAGTATATTATCTAAGGTCATGTCTAAACGTTCTTCCATCATACTAAAACTGCAATCCGAAAAAAATATCTTATACATTTCTCGTCTAAAAGCAGCTAATTCCATTTGGCTATAATTGTGATTGTCAATGCAAGATTCAATTTTATCTAGTCGCTTTTTGGAAGCGTGTTTATGAAACTTTTTATGCATTTTTAAAAATGTTTTTTTGCTAGTCTTCTTTTGTATCATATCTAATTCTTCTTCAGTTTCGGTTTTATCTGCATTAGCACAGAGTAGCATAATGTAAACTTGTAATTCACTTTTAGTCCAGTTTGGTTTTTTAGTTTTCATGATGTTTATATTCAATTAATAGCTTTCAGTGTTTTCTAATTCGTGTTCAACTTCTTTTAATATGTTTTCTATTTGCGATTTAATGCCGCTAAATAATCGAGGACCATTTGTAGCCTTAGCTAATAAATAATAATCCACTAAATAGTTTTCAAATTCAATAGAAGTGAAGATGTCCTTATTATTTGTTTTTGCAGATATGGATTGCAACTCTGAATCAATCATTTTTAAATCCATAACAATAGTTTTAGCACTTCCGTTTTTAAAAAAAAGACTGGTTAATTTTCGTTGTGTAAAATCGGCATCGTTTAATTGGGTGCTTAAATAGTTTATAGTGCTTTCAAAAGAGGCTAGATCTTTTCTTAAGTTTTTATTTAAAATTAGATTGAGTTTACCAGAACTAATAATATCATTTAACACTCCTGTAGCTGGTACATATTGAATATCACTACCTAAAATAGGTCCAAGTAATTGAGAGATTGTCTGTGGTCTAATAGTATCGAGTACATTGTCATTGAATAAGGTTAAAACCTTTTCTAAGGTTTGTACACGTTGTTCATTGACTTTAATTGAAGTGTTTATTTTTTGTAGATTAATTTCAAATTCTGATTGAAGAGACGTTAAATATTCGCGTTCTACCTTTCTTTGCGCATTGAAGTTGTTGTTATTATTAATACCTAGTGCAATGAGAATACCAATTACCACAAGGATAATTTCTCCAATGGCATAGATCAGGTATTTCGAAAATTTGTTTTCGGTTAGAAGCCGTTGTCTAAAACGACGAAATAATGTTATCATTTACTTTCTTTTAGGTTGAAAGTAAATTAGGTTGATGGTTGTAGTTGAGGTTGGTTAACTATTTGTATTTAAAGATATTAAATTGTTACATATAAAGAGGCTACATTTTTTAATAATCTTAAAAAGAGCATTTTTATCTGAGATAAAAGCTGTAAAAAAAACCATAATCTCAACCTTATATAAATTAATACTATTTGCAACAATTGCTACGGTTAAAATTGAGTTTTTATTAGTAACTTCGTGTCAAAATTTAATAATTCATAAAATTTAATCATATATGGAAGCAATTGCTACCGATTTCGGAATAAAAGACGCTTTAAATCAGTTAGGTGTTAAGGATTTAAATGAAGGTACTTCAACAGGCTCTGATAATTTTTCTAATGGAGAGATTATTGAAAGTTATTCTCCTGTAGATGGCCAATTAATTGGCAAAGTAAAATCTACGACAAGAGCAGATTACGATAAGGTAATGGATGCTGCAACACGTGCATTTTTATCTTGGAGAGACAAGCCTGCACCACAACGTGGCGAAATAGTACGTCAGTTTGGGAATAAGCTAAGAGACTTAAAAGAACCCTTAGGGAAATTGGTGTCTTACGAAATGGGTAAATCTTTACAAGAAGGTTATGGTGAAGTACAAGAAATGATTGATATCTGTGATTTTGCAGTAGGTTTATCACGTCAACTAAATGGACAAACGATTCCTTCAGAGCGTCCTGGTCACGTCATGAGAGAGCAATGGCATCCCATAGGTGTAGTTGGTATTATCTCAGCTTTTAATTTTCCGGTTGCAGTCTGGGCTTGGAATACGGCTTTAGCATGGATTTGTGGTGATGTTTGTGTTTGGAAAGCATCAGAAAAAGCACCTTTGTGTTCTATCGCTTGCCAGAATATTATAGCAGGTATCTTAAAAGAAAATAACCTACCAGAAGGAATATCTTGTATCATTAATGGCGACTATAAAGTTGGAGAAATGATGACAACAGACTCTAGAATTCCTCTAGTGTCTGCTACAGGTTCTACAAGAATGGGACGAATTGTTGGTGCAACAGTTGCTGAACGTTTCGGAAAATCATTATTAGAATTAGGAGGAAACAATGCGATAATAATCACACCAACTGCAGATTTAAAAGTGGTTGTTCCTGGTGCTGTTTTTGGTGCTGTTGGAACTTGTGGGCAACGTTGTACATCAACGAGACGATTAATTATACACGAATCCGTTTACGATAAAGTAAGAGATGCCATTGTTGGTGCTTATGGACAATTGACCATAGGGAATCCTTTAGATGAAAAAAATCATATTGGACCTTTGATTGACAAAGAATCAGTAAACACATATTTAGCTGCGATTGAAAAAGCAAAAGCAGAAGGTGGAAATGTTTTAGTAGAAGGTGGCGTTTTAGAAGGCGAAGGTTACGAATCTGGTTGCTACGTTAAACCAGCAATTATCGAAGCAGAAAATCATTTTGAAATTGTACAGCACGAAACATTTGCACCAATTCTATATTTAATGAAATATTCTGGAGAGGTAGAAAATGCGATCTCTAAACAAAATGGTGTTGCTCAAGGCTTATCATCAGCCATTATGACTAACGAAATGAAAGAAGCAGAGAAATTCTTGTCTTATGCTGGTTCAGACTGTGGTATTGCAAATGTAAATATTGGAACATCTGGTGCAGAAATTGGAGGTGCTTTTGGTGGTGAAAAAGAAACTGGAGGAGGACGCGAGTCTGGCTCTGATGCTTGGAAAGTTTACATGAGAAGACAGACCAATACAATTAACTATTCTGACGAGTTGCCTTTAGCTCAAGGAATTAAATTTGATTTGTAAATTACTCTTAACTATTTAAGAAAAAAAAGCCGTTTCGTAAGAAGCGGCTTTTTTTATTTTTAACGCTGTGAGACGCAACCATTTCTTATATTTTTCATCTTGTAGTTACATATTTATTATTAAAATATAAACATGAAAAGAAAATTAATAATTCTTCCCGTTTTATGTCTTTTTTTATCAACTTTTAGTTGCGTAGATCGGTTTGAGGATGATACAAGGATTTTAGTAACAGGCCAAGTTATAAATGAAGCAGGTGATCCAGTAGAGAATGCGATAATAAGTGTTTATACAAGACGACCTCGTGGTATTTTTGTGAGCTCTGGTTTTGATGAGTATGTATTAGGAAGAGGTTATACAAATGAAAGTGGCGAGTTCTCTGTAACTTCAGTTTTAGATTTAGATGATGAGTTTTCTATAGAAATTGACGCAGAAGATGAGCTGTCAAAATATAGATATTATACAAGTACAATTAATTATGTTCCACCAAGTTTAGTTTATGATCTTAACATTATTGAGTTAAAAGCGTTGGGAACTTTAAATTACAATATTACACGAACAAGTGGAGAAGGAACGACATTAGATTATAGATTTAAATACACAAATATCAATTGTGTAGAATATTATGAACAAGGCAGTTTTGATGAGAACCAAAGTTATTGCTATAATGATTTATTAGATTTTGGGTTTTTAAATGATAACAATACTGAAGTAGAGCATAGTTTAAATACTGTTTTGGGTACAATCATAGAATTTACATATTCTATTAATAACCAATCAGAAATCACTGAAACTTTTACCATTGATCAATCGAATTATGAATTTACATTTAGTTATTAAAAAGGTTTTTATTAGTTTTTGTTTGCTAAGTGGTTGTCTTTCCTTTTCACAAGAGGATAGTGATAAAGAGTATGAAGCAGAAGAGAAATCAAGTATTTTAAGTTCAGTTGAACGGCAAAAATATTTTGGGTTTTCTATTGGATATCAAAATCCAATATCAACTGGCAATAATTTTATTGGGAGTGCGTATAGCGGAAGTAGCGGTTATGATTTGAAGATTAAATTATATGTGTACAAACAATTTTTTATGGAGTATAATAACTCTATAAGTTATTTTAAAGTGGAAAATAAAGAACTGGTTGGGAACTATAATAAAAGTAGAATTGAGAATAATTTTCTCTACATAGGTTATGAGTTTTTACCTGCTCCAGGTTTTAGATTAGGTATTAATGCTGCCTTATTTGGTGAGTCAGATATTATAAACAGTGATTTTAATTTAGGAGAAGGTATTCAGCGAGACTCTGGCACCATGTCTAGTTATGGATTGTATTTGACTTATGAAATACAGTCGCACGTTGCTTTTTACGTAGATTATTCATTTAGAAGAATTAAGACAAACATAAATGCACCTCAAGAACTAGATTCTTTTTTTAAAACTGGATCATATAATACAATTGGTTTTGGAATTATGTTTCTTTTAGGTAAAAGAGATTTGGTGTCGCGATTTATAGACCAAAAAAACTAGATTATTGTGACTCATTTAAGAATTGTGTTTCATATAATTGACTAAAGATGTTAAATTTTTTAATATCTTGACAGTCAATTAACTAAAAACACTAACCAATGAGTAAAAAAACAGCTTACCTTTTAGGTATTTTGATTACTATTATTATTGGAACCTTATTGTATTGTTATTTATGTGATAGTTGTTATTGTTGCCCTCCAGACAATGTTACAGAAACGAGTACAGAAACCAATATTGTAGTGCCAGAACCCGAAATGGAGTCAGTAACCAAAAATGGCCTTAGTCTATCTGATGCCAATGGAGACTTCAACATTAAAATTAACGATAACTTTAATTTTAAAACCTCTAATTTTTCAATCTTAGATCCACTTTCAGAAAATGTATCTTCAGAAGTGATGAGATTAAAAGATTATCTCGCAGCTAATCCTTTAAAAACAATCGATATTACCGGTTATTATAAAAGTGATGAAACCAATGATTCTGCATTTCCTAATTTAGGAATAGCAAGAGCAAATGCAGTGAAGAACTATTTAGTATCTCAAGGAATATCAGCGAAGCAGATAAATACTTTAGGGAAATTAAATGATAGTATCATTCCTGATGATACTAATACATTATTTGGTCCTTTAGAATTCGGTATGTTAACAGCAGAAAGTGATGCTACAGACGAAGCATTAGAGGCAGCTTGTGAAGCGATTAGAAAAAACCCTATTGTATTATATTTTAATACAGGTCAAGCTCAGATAAATTTAACAGCAGAACAGCGTAAAAAGATTGCGGTTATTTCTCATTGTGTAGATAAGCTTGGTTTAAAAATACAGGCTATAGGTCATACAGATAATACAGGTAGTGCTGCAACAAATATGCGATTAGGACAAGAACGTGCAGACTTTGCTAAAGGTTATTTAGTAAGAAATGGCATTCTAGGGACTAATATAGAAACGTCTTCAGAAGGACCAAATAGTCCTATTGCAGATAACAGTACCAAAGATGGTCAAGCTAAAAACAGACGGACCGTAATAACAATAAACTAACTAACTTAAAATATTATAAATTATGAATTGGTGTATATTAATCCCATTACTTGTAGGTGCTATTTGTGCGCTACTAGGCTATTTACTTGGAAAACTTCTAGGAGGAGGAAACTGTGATGACTGTGAAGAAAGAGTTGCTAAGCTAGAAGCAGATTTAGCCACATGTAGAAAAGCAAGAACAGCATTAGAGGCAGACTTAAGTGCGTCTAAAAATAGGGCTTCTCTTTTGCAGGCAGATTTAACCTCAGCGAAAACAGAAAATGCTAATTTGGCGGCTTCGTTTGCCGCTCCTGCTGTTGCTTTAATTCCGTTTAATGCCGATGCAGCAAAGGCTGTTTTTGGTAAAAAAATAAAACAAGATGACTTAACAGTTGTTGAGGGTATTGGACCAAAAATCCAAGAATTATTTCATAACCATGATGTAAAAACATGGAAAGCATTATCTGAGTGTAGTGTAGAGAAATGTCAATCTGTGTTAGATAGTGGTGGTGATCGTTTTAAAGTACATAAGCCGGGAACATGGCCTGCACAAGCAAAGTTTGCTTACGAAGGCAAATGGGCAGAGCTATTAAAGTGGCAAGATGAACTTGATGGTGGTAAATGATCACGTCAAAATATTTAAGTCTAAAAACCGTTTCTTTTATAGAAGCGGTTTTTTTCAGTTAAACCTTTTGGTAATTAATTAGTCTTATAAGATATGACAGCAGCAGAATTTCAGCATTTGTATTGGCGTATAGGTTTTGGTAGTAATCCAAACACTATCAATTTGTTGCCTAAAAGTAGAATTCACGTTGTAGAACAAATATTTGTAGATTCTCAATCAATAACGCCATTAGAGATTGATCTTTCTTTCATGAGTGGTGTTACTCAAAAAGAATTAAAAGACAATCCTAAATTAGCTCAAAAAATTAGAAGGGAGAGTCGTGAAAAGCTTAAAAATCTTAACGTTGCATGGATTGATCGATTAGGGCAATCTAAGGAGCTGCTAAGGGAAAAAATGACGCTTTTTTGGGCCAATCATTTTGTGTGTAAAGAGAATCATGTCATTTTTACCCAAATGTTTAATAATACTTTACGAACACATGCTTTAGGTAATTTTAAAACCTTTGTAAAAGCTATATCAAAAGAAGCAGCAATGCTTAAGTATTTAAACGGAAAACATAATAGAAAAAATCAACCTAACGAGAATTTTGCACGTGAACTAATGGAACTGTTCACTTTAGGTGAAGGTCATTACTCTGAGAAGGATATAAAAGAAAGTGCTAGAGCCTTTACAGGTTATAATCATGATTTTGATGGTAACTTTAGAATGCGACCTAAGCATCACGATGAGGATTTAAAAACATTTTTCGGTAAAACAGGAAATTTTTCAGGAGATGATATAGTAGATATTATACTTGAAGATAAACAATGTGCTATTTTCATATCTACTAAAATCTATCGCTATTTTGTTAACCCAAAACCTAATAAAAAGCATATTGAGGAAATGGCAAATGTGTTTTTTAAGGATTACAATATTGAAAATTTAATGCGTTTTGTGTTCCTTTCAGATTGGTTTTATGATGAGGTTAATATTGGTGTAAAAATAAAATCTCCAATAGAGTATTTGGTTGGTATGTCACATATAATTCCAATTAAATACGAAAGAGAAAAGGATTTACTAAAAATACAGAAATTGTTAGGTCAAACCTTGTTGTCACCACCTAATGTCGCTGGTTGGAAAGGAGATAAAGCTTGGATAGATGCAAACACAATTATGGTACGTTTAAAATTACCTTCCGTAATGTTGAATAATGCAATGATTTCACTAAAAGAAGGAGATACAGATATATCAGATGATTTAAAACGAAATTATTTAAGAAAGAACAAAGGAAAATTACCTTTTAGAATCACAGCAGCTTGGGATACATTTCTATCAGATTTTGAAAACGTAAGCTCCAAGAACCTTCAGGACTTTATTATTCAAGGAAGCATTAATAAAGGAACCGCTGACTATTTAAAAACACTGAATAAAGCTTCCAAAAAGGAGTATTGCATTCAGTTAATGTCGTTGCCAGAATATCAAATGTGTTAAAGCGATTATAATTATGGATAGACGTAAATTTATTAAAAATTCCGCTTTAGCAAGCAGTTTGTTTTTTGTGCCAAATTTTGTAAAAGCATTCGAAAATGTTGCCACAAATCAGTTAGGCTATAAACGTTTGGTGATAGTTCAACTCGCAGGAGGAAACGATGGGTTAAATACTATAATTCCGCACAATAATGATTTGTATTATAATGCCAGACCACAATTAGCAATAACAAAAGATATTATTAAGCTTAACGATGATTTAGGGTTTCATCCAAGTCTCGATCCATTACGTTCTTTGTTTGATAACGGCGAATTATCTATAATTAATAATGTTGGTTACCCAAATCCGGTAAGGTCACATTTTAGATCCATGGATATTTGGCAAACAGCAAGTGGGTCAGGTGAGTATTTACAAAGTGGGTGGATAGGTCGTTACTTAGATCAACATGGTGAAAAGCCGTACAATGCAATGGAAATGGACGAGCAACTTAGTTTGGCTATGAAAGGAGAATATTTTAACGGTATCGCTACAAACGATTATAAAGTGCTGTACAACACGGCTAAAGATCCTTATTTTAAAAATGTTTTAAGTCATTATAACGATGCGCACTTGAGCGAACATAATTTAGGTTACTTATATCAAACTATGATTGAGGCGAAGTCATCCGCTAATTATATTTTTGAAAATACCAACGTAAAATCATCTAGTGAAGATTACCCTCAAAACAATTTTGCAAAACAACTTAAAAATGTAGCCCAATTCATCAATTCTGGTCTAGATACGAAGGTGTTTTACACGTCTTTAGGTGGTTTTGATACGCATGCTAATCAAAATAAAAAACAAACCCAATTACTCTCTCAATATGCTAAAAGTGTTTCTGCTTTTGTAAATGATTTAAAACAAAACAACGCGTTTGAAAATACTTTGATTTTAACTTTTTCTGAATTTGGTAGACGTGTAAAACAGAATGCCGCTAATGGTACAGATCATGGATCAGCAAATAATGTTTTTATAATTGGAAAAAATTTAAAACAAGCTGGTTTCTATAATAACCTAGCGAGTTTAAGTGATTTAGACGATAATGGTGATTTAAAATATAGTGTAGATTTTAGATCTATTTATTCAACAATTCTAAAAAATTGGATGAATGTATCTGCAAAAGGAATCATTCCTAAAGAACAAAAATCACTAAAATTCATATAAGACATAAAAAAAACCTTGTTTCAATATCAGCTTTAGGCTTTATAGAAACAAGGTTTAGTAATTGATTAATAGCAATACAAAGATGTATAATAAATTCATTGCTCAACAAATTTTTTGATGAATGGTTAAAAAAAATGTATAATCAGTATGGTTTTTAATAGGTCTCCGATAAGGTGCATAAAAACAAGGTTAAAAACCCATTATTTCCGACGAACTAATTATATTTCACTTTTCTGAAAATTCGCATAGTTTCTTTATATGAGGTATACAGCTCTGAATTGTAGCTTTTTACATACGGTTTTAAGATTTCTAATTTCATTAATGCATCATTAAATCCGTTGAGGTAACAGATTAAATAACTTGCCGCTAAATTCTTTAAATCTTCGTTTTCGTTTTGGTTTAATTCTCGTTTTTTTTCGAGTTTTTCTAGAATTGTATTATTAGAATTATAAATATGATGCAAAACTTTTCTATCAAATTGTGGTGGTTCAAAAATAAGATTTGCTTCAATAGAATACTGTGCGTTATTTTCAAACCGAATCGTTTTTTCTTCGAGTTTGTAATATTTGTATGAGTTTTGTAATCCTAGTTTTACGTATTCTATAATTTTAAATTGATCTTCATTATAAGAAATCGAATCTTCATCTAGAGTAGAATAAAAGAGTCGTACTTGTTCATTTATTAATTCAATATCAACCCTTGAGAAGAAGGTTTCGTTCTTAACCACTTTTTTGTCGCCAGACCAACATAACACAAAGTATTCTTTAAAAACTTTGTATTGCGGATTATAATCTTGGCGCTTGTTCATAAAATCAAAAACACCATCCAACGTTAATTCTATATTATTTTGTGCATGGTTTTCAATGGCTGAAACTATTTTAGAATTAACATCTTTAATTTCAATATCAAAAACTTTAGGCATGCTAATGCTGCCATCTCTAAAAAATACAGAGCCACCATAATATTTCCAGATGTTTTTTTTAAGAGAAGTAATGACATCTATTGGTCTTATGGTTACTAGTCCTACAACTTTATCATCTGGTAAATGCGGAAACGGAATATTCTCATATTCTACAATTGGTGGATTGTTGAGATAAG
The DNA here is from genome assembly GCF_045765065.1 of Winogradskyella sp. 4-2091. Taxonomy (NCBI): domain Bacteria; kingdom Pseudomonadati; phylum Bacteroidota; class Flavobacteriia; order Flavobacteriales; family Flavobacteriaceae; genus Winogradskyella; species Winogradskyella sp. 4-2091. The sequence goes on along the minus strand of NZ_JBJKOD010000002.1, from coordinate 173,981 downwards.
CGTTTATGAGGTTTTGAATTTTACTATCATCAAAAAAGTCGACACCAATTATGTTGTTGTCATCATCTTTAACGCCAATTACAATATAAGAGTTGTTCTTGGGATTGCTGTTAGAAAGTGCGCAAATATGTTTTAAAAACTTACCTTTTCCTTCTTTTTGGCTTATGTCAATCTTTCGTTTTTTGTCATAAAAGCTGTTCTCATCGTTATGAGCCAATAGATTTTTTATGAGTAGTCTTTTATTAATCATGTTTGCTTCTTACGAAAGTGGGAATCTCTTTTTTAAAGCATTTTAATTTCCCTATTTAAATTGTTTCGTGCTTGTTTTTCAAATTTTGTTTTAAATCGTTCTGTAAAATATAACGAATCTCTTTCTAAAAAATGTTGAAGTACTTTCTTTCGTCCAGGTTTATAGATTATATTTGGATAGATCTTATATTCTTTCCTAATGTTTTGAATGTATAACTTATAAATTTCCCAATCCGCTCCTAGAATGGATAAATCTAAATCTAAAAGGTATGCATTATCCATGTTTTCAGTTAGAAGTAATTTGTGTTTTTTGGTTGAAAGGATGAGTTTTTTTACCTTTTTTACGCTAGAATCATCAAAATTTAATAACATTAAGGCGTTTTCGGCAAAAGTAGCACTTCGCTCTTCATTGTCTTTATTGGTAGATTTGTAAATAATATCATGATACCAAATGGCAAATTTTAAACACTCTAAATCTTCAATTTTAGTTTCAAATGCTTCCAATTGAAGAAACATATTATGTAAGTGCGATAAATTATGGTAATTTCTATTTTTGGAAGTGTAATGTAATTTAATGTCTTGCCAAAGTGAATTTATTAAAGCATCATCAGTATATTCCGAAACTAAAGCTCGCCAATAATCCTCTAGCCACTTTATCATAATTCTTTATTAACGATAGTGGAACTTGCTTGCGCTGTACAAAACATAAGAACATCTGCAATATTTACATGTGCTGGTCTAGTGATTGCAAAGTAAATAACTTCGGCAACATCTTCTGGTTGTAATGCTTTATAACCTTTGTAGACATTGTCTGCAGCAGCATCGCCTTTAAATCTAACCTTAGAAAATTCGGTTTCTACCAAGCCAGGATTAATAGCACCTACTTTAATTCCAAAAGGATTTAGATCAATTCGCATACCTTCTGTTATTGCTAAAACAGCGTGCTTACTACCACAGTATACATTGCCGTTTGGATAAACTTCTTTTCCGGCTGAGGATCCAATATTAATTATATGTCCGGATTTCCGTTCTGTCATTCTTGGAATAATAGCTTTACTTACATATAGCAATCCTTTTACGTTAATATCCATCATAGCATCCCAATCGTCTAAATTTCCGGATTGTATTGGGTCTAATCCATGTGCATTTCCGGCATTATTAATTAGTATGTCAATGTCTTGAAATTCTTCTGGTAAAGACGCGATGGCTTCAAAAGTTTGTTGTCTATCTCGCACATCAAAATTAAGCGTATGTACAATAGTTTCTTTAGATAATGCTTTCTGTACACTATCTAGTCGCTCTTGTCTACGTCCACAAAGTATAAGTTTAATACCGTTCTTAGCAAATTCGTGAGCTGTAGCTCTGCCAATTCCACTGGTTGCTCCTGTTATTAATGCGGTTAAATAGCTCTTTTTAGTTTCTTTTTGAGGTAAAATACTGTTGCTCATATATGATGAAGGTTGTATTAGGAATACTAATTTAAATGATTATCCATAGAAAACCTGAGTAAATTTTATTTACCTATCCACCAATATATGAGCAACAAACTTATTAAGTCTTTATTTAATAAAGAGTTAAGCATGTTTTTATTAAGGAACCTTATGTCCTTGCGCAACTGTTAAGATTAAAAACCAATCTTCTAATTCTAAATTGATTTTAGAGGCTTCAATGGCTTGTTTTAAACGCTCTTTTGTGGTTGTGCCAACTACAGGGTGAATATTTGCAGGATGTTTCATAATCCAAGCCAACAATAGTTGATCTTCGGTTGCGCTATATTTATCCATTAGCTCACCTAATTGTTTATGAATGCGTCTGGTTTGTTCAGTGTCTTCTCTAAACACAGAACCTAAAGGAGACCAAGCCATTGGTTTAATGCCATTTGTTTTCATGAAATCTAGAGTGCCGTTGTGCATTGAGGAGTGTTCTGTAATAGAAAATTCAATCTGATTGACATCGATATCCATCCGTAAACCAATCATATCCATTTGAGATGGCGTAAAGTTAGATACACCAAAATCTCTAATTTTACCGTCTTTCTTTAAAATTGTTATCGCTTCAGCTATTTCTTCCGCAACCATTAAAGGGCTAGGTCTATGAAGTAGTAATAAATCTAAGTATTCAGTTGCTAAATGCTTAAGAGATTCTTCAACAGACCATATAATATAGTCTTTGCCATAGTTGTAATGCTTAACCTTGTTATTTCGGTTATCACAAACATATTGAATTCCACATTTAGAGATGAGTTGTACATCTTCGCGTTTTAGACCAGATTCAGCAAATGCTTTACCAAAGTCTGCTTCTGTGGTGTATGCACCATAAATATCAGCATGGTCAAAGGTAGTTATTTGGTTTTCAGTGCAGAAGTTCATTAAGGCTGCCATTTCTTTTTTTGAGAGTTGTTTTCCCCAACTTCCCCAAGTCATGGTGCCTGCTATTAATCGAGAATATGTCACTTAATTGTCAGTTTATATGGTTTTTTTTGCAATTGGAGCATAAAAATACTGAAAACATTAATAATTCAATATTATTGAGGGAGAATAATTCATTAGCCCAAATCATGAAATCTATGAAACCAATAAAATATTTTGTCCTATTCTTAATAATTTCATTAAGTTTTTCTAGTTGCACCAAAGATGATTTAGGTAGAAGTGAGAACAAAGCAGCGATATCAGTAAGCTTAAAAAGTACTACAGATGAGCTTAGTAAGGTTTTTCTCGATATTGAAGATGTGCAAATAAGAGTTGATAATAATTCGTCTAACTCTTGGGTAAGTTTAAATGCCATTAACACAGGAACTCATAACATATCTGACTTAGCAGCTGATACTGAACTGTTATTAGTAGATCACATAGAAATTGATCCTAGTTACATTTATGAAATAAAATTAGTACTTGGTGATACTAACTTTATGGATATTAATAACGTAATAATTAATTTAGAGGTAGATGAAAATACTATAGCTTCTAATTTAGTACAAAGAGAATTTGAAGGGAATCATATTTACCAAGTGATTTTAGAATTAGATTTAGATCAATCTGTGCAATTCAATAGCGAAGAAAACACTTTGATTTTAGATCCTAAGCTACAAACTGAAATCAGAAAATTTTAGGATTAGTTAGCCCTAACCCATAATTAATTCTTAAAATGAGTGATACTTCGGTGTTACTCATTTTTTTTAACCAATTGTTAACAGCATGCCACGAAAAATTTTAACATTTTGCATCCTCTAAAAAATTAATAAGTCACTAGTTGTAAATATCTCAAAATGGTATTACATTAGTTTTGTTCTTAAACCCTTTAAAATAATGGAAGAAACGAGTACAGTTGACATAAAGTCAATTAATGAAAAGATTGAAAAAGAAAGTGCATTTGTCGATTTATTAACCTTAGAAATGAATAAGGTTATTGTAGGGCAAAAGCACATGGTAGAGCGTTTACTAATTGGTTTATTAGGTCAAGGGCATATTTTATTAGAAGGTGTTCCTGGTTTAGCAAAAACGTTAGCCATTAATACATTATCTAAAGCAATTGATGCTAGTTTTAGTAGAATACAGTTTACTCCAGATTTGTTACCTGCAGATGTTGTAGGTACATTAATCTTTAATATGAAGGAGAATGACTTCACAATTAAAAAAGGACCAATTTTTGCCAATTTTGTTTTAGCAGATGAGATTAACAGAGCACCTGCAAAAGTGCAATCTGCTTTGTTAGAAGCGATGCAAGAGAAACAAGTAACTATTGGTGATGAAACCTTTATCTTAGATAAACCATTTTTGGTAATGGCAACAATGAATCCGGTTGAGCAAGAAGGAACATACCCATTGCCAGAAGCACAAGTGGATCGTTTTATGTTAAAGACAGTTATCGATTATCCAAAAATTGAAGAAGAACAAATGATTGTAAGAGCCAATTTAAAAGGGTCTTACGAAAAAGTTAACCCAGTAGTGTCTATTGCTCAGATTTTAAGCGCTCAAAACTCAGTTAGAGAAGTTTATATGGATGAAAAAATTGAGAAGTATATTCTCGATATCATCTTTGCTACGCGTTACCCAGAAAAATATAGACTAGGAGATTTAAAACCTTTAATATCATTTGGTGCTTCACCTCGTGGAAGTATCAACTTAGCAACTGCTGCTAAATGTTATGCTTTTATAAAACGAAGAGGTTATGTAATACCAGAAGATGTACGTGCAGTTGTGCATGATGTTTTACGTCATAGAATAGGTATTACTTATGAAGCTGAAGCTGAAAATGTTACTTCTGAAGATATTATTAATAAGATTGTAAACGAGATCGAAGTACCATAAATGAGTTTTTAATATTTAGTCAGTCATAGTGAGGAGTTGTTTACTGAAGACTGATACTAAATATAAAAGGTACAACCGCACTAAACTGAAAACTGCGACAGAAAACTGTTTACTAAATAATGGACACTAAGGAATTACTTAAAAAAGTACGAAAAATAGAGATTAAGACACGTCGCTTGTCTGATCATATATTTGGAGGTGAATATCATTCGACTTTCAAAGGTCGTGGTATGACTTTTTCTGAAGTACGTCAGTATCAGTTTGGCGATGATGTAAGAAATATAGATTGGAATGTAACCGCAAGAACTAATCTACCTCACATAAAAGTTTTTGAAGAAGAACGAGAGCTTACCATGATGCTTATGGCAGATGTTTCTGGCAGTAAATTATTTGGAACAAAAAATCAATTTAAAGATGAAATTGTAACAGAAATAGCTGCAACATTAGCCTTTTCTGCTACTCAGAATAATGATAAAATAGGTTTGATTTTGTTTTCAGATGAAATTGAATTATTCATTCCACCAAAAAAAGGACGTTCTCATGTTCTAAGAATTATCCGTGAGTTATTAGAATTTCAACCTAAAAGTAAAGAGACTAATGTCTCTGAAGCCCTAAAGTTTTTATCTAATGTAATGAAGAAGAAAGCCATTGTTTTTGTGCTTTCAGATTTTGTAGCAGATGATTATAAACATAATTTAAAAATAGCAGCAGGCAGACACGATATTACAGGCATAAGAATTTACGATAAACACGAAGCCGAAATTCCTAACATTGGCATGGTACAAATGGAAGATGAAGAAACTGGTGAAGTAATGTTAGTTAACACAGCCTCTAAAAAAGTAAGACAGAACTACAGTAAATTTTATAACGAAAAGGTACATTATTTTAAAGAAAGTTTTGCTAAGTCTGGTTCTGGAGCAATAGATTGTAGAGTAGACGAAAGTTATGTGAAGAAATTGCTGGGATATTTTAAGCAAAGGTAATTATTTGTGTGAAGTGTTAAGGTTAAAGAGAAAAGAACAAAGAAAGAAGTGAAAAGTATAAAGTATAAAGCAAGTATATTAGTAGAAAGTAATAGTGCATCTGTATGCCGTTTACAATCTTCAGTAATTGGGCTATTTTCTATATTCTGTTTCTTGTCTTCTTTTGTAATGTCTGCTCAAGTAACTTCTGCTGTTGATACCACAAAAATTAGAATTGGTGAGCAAATCAATTATCAAATAAATGTTGAAGCAGATTCGTTATCACTCGTTGTTTTTCCTGAAGGGCAAACATTTACACCATTAGAATCTGTAGAAGCTTTAAAGATAGATACTATAAAACAAGACTCAAAATTCTTGTTATCTAGAGTTTATAAATTAACACAGTTTGATTCTGGTGTTTATACCATTCCAAGACAAAAAATCATTATTGATGAAAAACCCTTCTTAACGGATTCACTAAGAGTCGTTGTAAATACCATTGAGGTTGACACTTCAAAACAAAAACTTTACGATATAAAACCTATTATCGAAGTAAACAAAAGCTCAAGTAATTGGTGGAAGTGGCTTTTAATTGCGTTAGCAATAATAGCGTTAGTTGCATTTTTGTTGTATTGGATTATTTGGCGAAAAAAACCGCTTTCTGAAGAAGCTAAAATTGCCCTATTACCACCATATGACCGTGCAAAATTAGCGATTAAAAAACTCGATGAAAGCGATTACTTAATACGCTCAGAGGTAAAAGAATATTACTCAGAATTAACCTTTATTATCAGAAAATACTTAGATGAGAAAGTTTATGATCGAGCGCTCGAGAGTACAACAGCAGAACTTATTAAGAGATTAAACCTATTAAAAGATGGTAATCAGGTACCTTTATCTAAGGAGACCATTCTACATATAGAATCAATTTTACAACGTGCAGATTTAGTGAAGTTTGCAAAATCTGCGCCAGATATTGAGCTTGCTGAAATGGACAAATTAACCATTGATAAAGCTATAGATAATGTAAAAATTAGCCTGCCAGAACCATCTGAGGAAGAAAAACTATTAGACCAAAAATATAAGGAAGAACAAGAGCGTAAAAAGAAACGTAAAAAAATCTGGATTACAGTAGGTATTTCCGTGTTCTTAATCTTAGCAACTCTTGTTGGTTTTGGAATGAAATATGGTTTTGGTTATGTAAAAGATACAATAATAGGTCACGAGAGTAAAGAGCTGTTAGAAGGCAAATGGGTAGAAAGTGCTTACGGATTTCCACCTATTTGGATTGAAACACCAAGGGTTTTAAAACGACAAGAAGTTAAATTACCAGAAGTATTAGCAGGTAAAGCTAAAATGAGCGTTTTTGGCTACGGAAGTTTAATAGAGCGTTTCTATATTCTAACAAGTACAACATTATTGAATAAGCCAGAAAGCGAAAATCCAGATGAGCAAAAAGCAATAAATATTGAAACTGTTGTAGAGGGTAACTTAAAATCTTGGGAAGCAAGTGGTGTCGAAAATATTATTACCAAAAATGAAAAATTTGTAACGCCAAATGGTGCAGAAGGCGTTAAAACGTATGGAACAGCTCAGTTCCCTGGGATAACACCTAATAGTTTTGAAAAAGGAGAGTATACACTCTTTAGTTTTACCACAGAGAACGTTATTCAACAGATCGTTTTAATTTGGAGAACAGATGATGCCTATGCTGAAGATATTATTGAGCGTATTACAGATTCTATTGAGTTAAAACCAGCGGAAGAAGAAAAAGAGAATTAATGTTAGAGCAAATACAATTTTTAAATAAAGAATTTTTTTGGCTGTTGTTGCTTTTACCACTAGCCATAATTTGGTATGTTTTAAAACACAGCAAACAAACTGCTGAGTTAAAAATATCGAGTACGAAAGGATTTAAAAACACCTCTTCTTTTTGGACAAAATTTAAGCACTTATTATTTGCCTTACGCTTAATTGCTTTGGCACTTTTAATTACAGCATTGGCAAGACCACGAACTGTAGATGTATCAACAAAGACAAAAACAACTAGTGGTATTGATATTGTTATGGCAATTGATGTGTCTGCAAGTATGTTAGCCAAAGATTTACGACCAAATAGATTAGATGCCTTAAAAGAAGTAGCAGCAGATTTTATTGATGGGCGACCAAATGATAGAATTGGTTTGGTAGAATATGCAGGTGAAGCCTTTACAAAAACGCCAATTACTAGTGATAAATCAATAGTACAACGTTCGCTAAGAGATATAAAATACAATACGATTATAGAAAGTGGTACCGCAATTGGTATGGGTTTAGGAACCTCTGTAAATAGGTTAAAAGATAGCAGAGCAAAAAGTAAAGTTATCATTTTGTTGACTGATGGTGTAAATACATCAGGACAGATAGATCCAAAAACAGCAAGTATATTAGCTGTAGAATATGGAATAAAAGTGTACACCATAGGTTTAGGAACAAATGGAATGGCTTTATCTCCAATTGGCTTTAATCCTAACGGAACTTTTAGATACGGTAGAGCACAAGTAGAAATAGACGAAAATTTGTTAAAAGAAATAGCCGAAGAAACAGGTGGAAAGTATTTTAGAGCGACTAATAACGACAAGTTGGCTCAGATTTACGACGAAATTAATAAGCTCGAAAAAACCGAAATTGAAGAAAAGAAATATTACAATTACGATGAAAAATACAGGCCATTCATTCTTTTAGCTGGTTTGTTATTATTGATAGAATTATTATTAAGAAACACAATATTTAGAAGCTTTGTTTAGACTCGATGAAACAATATGGTTTTGGACGTTACTGGTAATTCCGGTAATAATTTTGCTATTTGTAGTTTTACAATTATGGAGACGTTCTGCACAAAGAAAATTCGCGGATTCTGCATTGTTAAAACGCCTTAGTCCTAATCAATCATTATTTAAAAGTATATTAAAGATAATAGTACTTTGTGGTGCTTTTGCTTGTTTGTCATTAGCTTTAGTAAACCCCAAAATAGGAACAAAATTAGAAACTGTACGTAGTGAAGGTGTAGATGTAGTATTTGCAATAGATGTATCTAAAAGTATGTTAGCAGAAGATATTGCACCAAGCAGATTAGATAAATCTAAGCAATTGGTAACGCAAATCATTAACAGTTTAGTTAGTGATAGAGTTGGTATTATCGCTTATGCAGGTAAAGCATTTCCGCAATTGCCTATAACAACAGATTATGCCTCTGCAAAAATGTTTTTGCAGAACATGAATACAGATATGCTATCTTCACAAGGAACGGCAATTAGCGAAGCTATTCAGCTTTCAAAAACGTATTTTGATAATGAAGATCAAGCCAACCGTGTGTTAATTATTATTTCAGATGGAGAAGATCATGATGGTGATGCTATGGATGTTGCAGAAGAAGCTGCAGAGCAAGGCATAAGAATTTATACCGTTGGCGTAGGTGACCTAAAAGGAGGTCCAATTCCTATTAAACGTAATGGAGTTATCTTAAATTATAAAAAAGATAACCAAGGCGAAACCGTAATTACGCGTCTTAATGAAACAACCTTAAAAGAGATTGCATCAGAAGCGAATGGCGTTTATATTAATGGCAGCAACACGTCTGAGGTCGTTAAAACCCTTACAGGTGAATTAGCAAAAATGGATAAGCAAGAATTTGAGTCTAAGCAAATAGCAGATTTTAAAGATCAATTTCAATGGTTTCTTGGATTAGGCATCTTTTTATTGTTTATTGATATATTTTTCTTGGAGCGAAAGACAGCATGGTTGAAAAAACTTAACTTATTCAATGAAAATTTTTAGAATTTCTTTAACGCTAAGTCGTTAAAGGCTTTAGTAATTTAGAGATCGTTTTTTAAAATTATTACAATATGAGATTTTATATATTCATTATTACAATTTTAATTGGTGGACTTGGTTTTTCACAAAATCAAGACGAGTTACAATTAAAAGCAGAAAAAAGCGCAACAGACCTTGTTTATAAAGCTAATGAGCTTGTAGGTTCAGATAATTATATAGAAGCAGAAATGGAATATAGAAAAGCCATTTCAGAAGCACCAAATAAAGCTGTTGGTGCCTATAACTTATCGCACTCGTATTTTAGAAAAGGTAATTTTGAAGAATCCTTATTTAGAAGTCAAGAAGCAGCTAAGAATGCAACTACTAAAGATGAAAAACACAGAGCATTTCATAATATGGGTAATATTTTAATGCAAAACGAAGCTTGTAAAGAAGCCGTTGAAGCTTTTAAAAATGCATTAAGAAATAATCCAAATGATGAAGAAACACGTTATAATTTTGCGTTAGCAAAGGAGTGTGCAGATCAGCAAAACGATGGAGGAGGTGAAGATAACAAGGAAGACGAGAATAAAGACGAAGAACAAGATAAGGAAGACGAGCAAAAGAAAGAAGACGAAAATAAAGACGATAAAGATAAAAAGGACGAAGGCGACCAAGATAAAAAGGATGGTGACAAGGAAAAAGATGAGGACGGTAAGCCTAAAGACGAAGATAAGAATGATGGTAAAGGAGATAAAGACAATAAAGATCCAAATCAGAAACCGAAACCACAGCCAGGAAAAATGTCTCCTCAACAGGTAAAGAATATTCTCGAAGCTATGCAAAATCAAGAGCAAAAGGTTCAAGAAAAAATGAATGCCGAGAAACAAAAAGGCGTTAAAGTAAAAACAGAGAAAGACTGGTAAAACGAGTTACGATTATAGAATTACAATTTTTGATTTAAATAAACTGAATCTTAAAACAAAAATTTAGAGTCGTCCACATTATGTACATCAAAAAACACATATCAATACTATTTTTAATACTTGCAGCAAGTGTAGCTTCTGCACAAGTAAAATTTGAAGCTAAAGTCAGTAAGAAGAAATTAGGCGTTAATGAGCGACTTAGAATCGATTTTGAGATGAATCAAGATGGCGATAATTTTGATCCTCCAAGTTTTGCAGATTTTGATGTTGTTGGTGGTCCTAATACTTCAGTAAGTAATTATTCTAGAAATGGTCAACGCTCTTATAATAAAACATACAGTTACTTTTTAGCTCCAAAAAAACGAGGAAAATTCACAATTAAACAAGCTAAGATTGAGATTGATGGCGAAACTTATAAAACCTTTCCTATAACAATAGAGGTTACTAAAGCTGTAAGTAAGCCTAATGGAAATACTGCAGCCTCAGATGCAGCCTCAGAAAATATTCATTTGGTGGCTGAGGTTTCTAATTCTAATCCTTATCTTAATGAAGCCATAACCGTTGTGTATAAATTATATGTGTCACCAGATATTGGTGTAAGCAGTAATTGGCGTGAAAAGGAAATTCCTAGATTTAATGATTTTTGGAATCAAAATATTGAAATAAAAGGTCTTAACGTATTAACAGGTGAGTATAAGGGTAAGGAATATCGTTATGTGGTTTTAAGAAAAACAGTACTTTATCCTCAAAAATCTGGACGTTTAAAAATTGAACCTTTAGTGATGGATATCACAGCTGAAGTACCTTCAAATAAAAGAGATATTTTTGGTAGAGCACTAATGACCAAAGTTCCAAAAGAGGTTACAGCAGGAAGCAGAATAATAAATGTAAAGCCTTTACCAGAAGAAGGGAAACCATCAGATTTTAAAGGAGCAGTAGGTGATTTTTCTTTTAAGGTAACAACTTCTAAAACAGAATTAAATGCTTCAGAATCATTGCAAGCAAAAATAGAAGTAAAAGGAAAAGGGAATTTAAAGTTATTTGAATTACCAAAACTAACGGTTCCGAGTTCATTAGAAGTTTATGAGCCAGAACATAAAGAAAGTGTACGTACTAATTTAGGTGGTATGCAAGGTGGTATTTCAGATACATATACTATTGTGCCTCAATATAAAGGTAAATACCCTGTGCCAAGTATTTCGTTTTCATATTTTGATCCAGAAAAGGAGAGTTATAATCGTATTACATCAGATGAGATAATTATAGATGTTATAAGCGGTCCAACAGCCACAAGCGGAACAGCAGAAAATGTGACAGCAAATACGAAGCAAACAGTCAATGCCAACGCAAATACATTTTCTTTTATTAAAACGTCATCTAATTGGGTAGATCAAAAATCAGAGCCATTTTTTCAATCATCAGCCTTTTGGACATTAACCTTATTACCATTCTTAGCAATTCCTTTAGCTATTGTTATAAGACGCAAACGTGATGAACGTAATGCAGATGTACAAGGTAATAGAATAAGAAAAGCAGATCGTTTAGCTAAAAAGTATTTGAGTGAAGCTAAAAAAACGATGGGACAAAAAGAGTCGTTTTATTTAGCTTTAGAAAAAGCACTTCATAATTATTTGAAATCAAAATTGAATATAGAAACAAGCGATTTTAATAAGGAAAAAATTGAAGGATTGTTAACCGAACGTAAGGTTGAAAGCTCTGTGGTTTCAGATTTTATTTCCATTTTAGAAAATTGTGAATTGGCACGATACACGCCAATTGAACAAGTGACAATGCAGAATGATTATGATAAAGCGGCTAAAACAATTTCGTTAATTGATAAACAATTGAGATAATATGAGAGCTATTACCTTCTTACTTCTATGTTGTTTAAGTTTTATGGGCTTTTCGCAAAATGACGCTATTTTTGCTGAGGCAAATGCACTGTATAATAACGGTAAATACGCCGAAGCTATAGATAAATATGAATCTATCTTAGGTTCAGAACAACATTCTGCGGAGTTGTACTATAACCTTGGTAATGCAAATTATAAACTGAATAACATTGCTCCTAGTATTTATTATTTTGAAAAAGCTTTACTACTAAATCCTAATGATAAGGAAATACAAAACAATTTAGCGTTTGCTCAAAACATGACCATAGATGCTATAGACAGCGTTCCTAAAGTTGGCTTTTCTAGACTTATCAATAATTTAGTAAACACATTTAATACAGATACATGGGCGAAAATAGCTGTGGCTGGCGTTTTATTATTTGTAGTTATATTTTTGGCTTATCATTTTTCTTATAATACTTCCAAAAAACGAATAGCCTTTGTAACGAGCATTGTTAGTTTACTAATAGCTTGTTTTTCGGTTGCTATGGCATTTCAGAAATCAGCAATAGATAAAAAGGATAATCCAGCTATTGTATTTACTCAAGAGAGCAGAGTAAAAACAGATCCTAACCAGGCAAGTGAAGAAGTGTTTAGGTTGCATGAAGGTACCAAAGTTCACGTTATAAAATCTTATGAAGATTGGAGTAAAATTCAACTTTCAGATAACTCAACAGGATGGATTCCTGCAAAAGATATTAAATTATTAAAGATTTTTTAACACAAAAACAGTAATTGCATATTATATTTGCGGCTTATGCAAAAAAGTACGAAATATAGAATTGCCGTTTTTTTCACCATAATTTTTATGGCTCTTATATCGGCACCAACTATAATTTCATCTATCGATGATACTATAGATATTACGTGTTTTTTTAGTATAAGTGAAGAAGAAGAAAATAATAATGCAAAACTTCTTTTTGATAAAGATCATCAAATTTCAGAATCGTTATTTGAAGATCCTTTACCTACAAATTTCATTGGGTACACCTTTAAAAACTACTCAATACCACATCTCAATTTAATTTCTCCACCACCCGATTTTATTTAGTAATTGTATTGTTAGACCTACAGTGTCTGTCCCTAATTAATTATTAAATCAACTATTGAAAAGAATTCAATAGTATAAATCATTATAACAAATGTTTAAAACATTAAAAAACGACTTACCAGCAAGTGTCGTTGTATTTTTCGTCGCATTACCTTTATGTTTAGGTATTGCTTTAGCTAGTGGAGCGCCTCTATTCTCTGGTTTAATTGCAGGTATTATTGGAGGAATAGTAGTAGGAGCCTTAAGTGGTTCTAAAATTGGAGTTAGTGGACCTGCTGCAGGTTTAGCTGCCATTGTATTCACTGCCATTCAAGATTTAGGTTATGAAAGCTTTTTATTAGCTGTTGTTTTAGGAGGTGTTATTCAATTAGTTTTTGGTATTCTAAAAGCTGGAGTTATTGGGTATTATTTTCCATCTTCTGTAATTAAAGGCATGCTAACAGGTATTGGAATTATAATTATCTTAAAGCAAATTCCTCACTTTTTTGGGATGGACAAAGATCCTCAAGGAGATTTTGCCTTTCTACAAATAGATGGTGAAAATACATTTACAGAGCTTTTGAAAGCTATAAATGCATTAATTAGTGGTAACGTAAGTGTTGGTGCAACCGTTGTTGCATTAATCGCTATGGTTATTTTATTGTTATGGTCTAATGTACTTTCTAAAAAAGGAAAGTTTTTTCAAATTGTTCAAGGACCATTAGTTGCAGTGGCTGTTGGTATAATTTTTTATGTTTTAACGTTAGATACAAGTTTAAATATTTCTATGGATCACTTGGTAGCAGTACCAGTACCAGATGATTTTGATAGCTTTTTAGGTCAATTTAATTTTCCGGAGTTTGGAGCAATCACCAATCCTGCAATTTGGGTTACGGCATTTACAATTGCATTAGTGGCAAGTTTAGAAACTTTATTATGTGTGGAAGCTACAGATAAATTAGATCCTCATAAAAATGTTACACCAACGAATAAAGAGTTGTTTGCGCAAGGAACAGGTAATATTATCTCTGGACTTATTGGAGGTTTACCAATCACACAAGTAATTGTAAGAAGTTCTGCTAATATTCAATCTGGTGGTAGATCAAAATTATCAGCAATAATTCATGGATTCTTATTATTAATTTCTGTTATTTTAATTCCTACCCTTTTAAATAAAATTCCTTTATCAGTATTGGCGGCAATTCTATTCATTGTTGGTTATAAGTTAGCAAAACCTGCCTTGTTTAAAAAGATGTACGATTTAGGTTGGAAACAATTTATCCCTTTTACAGTAACTGTATTAGGAATTGTATTTATCGATTTATTATACGGAATCGGTTTAGGGTTGTTAGTAGGTATCATTGTAATTTTATTAAAAAGCTACCAAAACTCTCACTTCCTTCATATACAAGATAAGAGTAACGGGAAACATAGAATTAAAATGGATCTTGCAGAAGAAGTAACGTTCTTTAACAAAGGTGCTATTTTAAAAGAATTAGATAGTTTACCAAGAGATACATATTTAGAACTCGATGTTACTAAAACAAGGTATTTAGATCATGATATTATTGAAATTCTTGATGATTTTGCATTTAAAGCAAAAGAAAGAAATATTGATATTAAGTTAATTTCTAAACGAGGGATTGTAGAAAATCCACCTAGTTTTATTGAGTTTTTTCAATTGAGGCCAAAATCTAATATTAGTTTAAGTTAAGAATATGAAAGCGGCAAAATATAAAATATTAGTGCTTTCAGATTTTAAAAAGACGGTAAATACGCTATTAGATAACAGTGTTAGTTTAGCAAAAATGATTAATGCAGAAGTATCATTATTTCATGTTAAAAAACATATTGATATCGTAGGTGGAGACAATCAATTATCTGCTATTAGAGCCTTAAACGAAGAGCATAATTCAACCAAAAAAACGATTGATACAGTTGTAAATACGTACAGACAAGATTACGATTTAAAAATTAGTGGTAGTTATGCCTTTGGCAAAATAAAAGAAGAGATTCTTAAGCAAATAGAGAGTTATCAGCCAGATGTTATTGTTGTAGGCCATAGAGTAGCTAATCCTATTCAATTTATTGGAGATAGTTTAACTAAGTTTATTTTAAAAAAATTTAAGGGTCCAATAATGATATCTTCAGATAAGAACGTATTACAACCTAATAAAAAATTAACCTTAGGAGTTTTTAATGATTCAAATAAATTTTTTGAAACTGAATTTTCAAAAGATGTTATAACACATACAGAATCGCCATTAAAATCTTTTAAAATTACAAATAGTCAAAATGTAGACACCAATAGTAATGTTATTAAAAAACAAGACATGGTAGAGTACATTTTTGAACAAAATTCTAATACATTAACAACACTCTCATCCTTTATTTTAAAGAATAATGTGAATTTATTATGCGTAGATAGAACACCAGAAAACAAAAGCAATACTAAACCAGCACCATTAAAAGACGTGCTGAGTAAGCTAAATGTTTCGTTATTAGTATCTAGAGCGTAATAAAAAAGAGGTATATTAAAACATAAAAAAACAAAACACATGAAAGCACATACAAAAGAAACACAAGACACTATGACACCTGCAAAGGCTGTACAGTTTTTGCAAGAAGGAAATGAAAGATTTCAAAAGAATTTAAAGGCTAATCGTAATTTATTGGAGCAAGTGAATGATACAAGTGAAGGTCAATTTCCTTTTGCTACAATTTTAAGTTGTATAGACTCACGAGTTTCAGCAGAATTAGTATTCGATCAAGGTTTAGGAGATATTTTTAGTGTAAGAATAGCAGGTAACTTTGTTAACGAAGATATTTTAGGAAGTATGGAGTTTGCGTGTAAACTTGCAGGTACTAAACTTATTGTTGTATTAGGTCACACAAGTTGTGGTGCAATAAAAGGCGCATGTGATCATGCAGAAATGGGTAATTTAACTAAGCTAATTGAAAAAATTACTCCTGCAGTGAACGCAGTATCTTCACCAGAAGATGAAAGCTCAAGAACGTCTAAAAATTTAGATTTCGTCAACGAGGTTTCAAAGAAAAATGTTGAGTTAACTATTGATAGAATTCATGCTGAAAGCCCAATTTTATCAGAAATGGAAAAAGCAGGAGAAATTAAGATAGTTGGCGCTATGTACGATATTCACTCAGGTAAGGTAGATTTTTATTAAAACTCTATTTTATGAGGAAGATGAAAAAGAAAGTAAATATTGCAGCATTAATCTTGGGATTAATGCTGCCTTTTTTTGCATTAAGCCAAGATAGTAACTTAGGAAATTGGTTAATTTATATTGGTAATAAAAAATTGAACTCTAAATGGAATATCCATAATGAAGTTCAGTATAGAAATTATAATGCAATTGGCGACTTAGAGCAATTACTCTTGAGAACAGGTGTTGGCTATAATATTACTGAAAATGATAATATTTTGTTAGGATATGGCTATATTTTATCTGAGAATTATATAGGTGAATCAGATGATAAAGTGTCGGTGAATGAACATCGTATATTTCAACAATATACTACTAAGCAAAAAGTTGGTAAGGTAGCTCTTAGTCATCGTTACCGATTTGAACAACGTTTTGTGGAGAGTGATTATAAAATGCGTTTTAGGTATTTTTTAGGCGTAAAAATTCCGTTGCAATATAAAGAAGAAGGTGAGAACCCGTTATATGCCTCTATGTACAATGAGATTTTTTTAAATTCAAAATCTTCAGTATTTGATAGAAATAGAGTATTTGGTGGTATAGGTTATAAATTTTCTGACGCACTTAGGTTAGAATTAGGTTATATGAACCAATTCTTTGAAAATTCTAGCAGAGATCAAGTTAATGTAATAGCCTTTGTTAATTTCTAAAAAAATAATTCGCTTTAATTTTATGTTCTATAAGATTTAGATTACTTTAATAAAAACTAACAATCAGTTATGAAGAATTTGTTTTCGAATATAAAAGGTGATGCATTTGGAGGAATAACTGCCGGAATAGTTGCCTTACCCTTAGCGTTAGCTTTTGGAGTTTCGTCTGGTTTAGGACCAGAAGCAGGTCTTTATGGTGCAATTTTTATAAGTTTCTTTGCAGCACTATTTGGAGGTACAGCCACACAAATCTCTGGTCCAACAGCACCTATGACTGCTGTAAGTATGGTTGTCATTGCAGGTATTGTAGCTGCTAACGACGGTAGTGTTGAAAAAGCCTTACCAGCCATATTAATTGTGTTTTTAATGGCTGGACTGATACAAATAGGCTTGGGCTTTTTAGGTTTGGGAAAATATATAAGATACATTCCTTATCCCGTAGTTTCTGGTTTTATGACGGCAATTGGTGTCATTATTCTATTAACACAGATATTACCATCAATAGGTTATTACCCTAAAGAAGATGAGGCATTTGTAGAAAATTTTAAGCCTCAAGCTGAGGAAGTAATACTCGAAAATATTTTAAAGGAAGAAGCTGGCGAAGGTATTTTAGTGCTCGAAAATTTTAAAGAAACCATAAAACGGTCCGACCAGATTACTCCAGCTCAAATTTTAACTGAATCACAAACCTTAGCAGCCAAAGATGCTTCTGGTACTGTTGGCGCCATTAAGGTGTTGCCTAGAGCTTTAAAACATATTAATTGGCTAGAGCTTGCTTTGGCATTAGGAACTATATTTATTATTTATGGTTTTAAACGCATTACCACTGTAATACCAAGTACGTTGGTAGCGCTTGTTGTTATGTCTGGAATTGCTTATGGTTTCAACTTAGGTTATAGGCCTATTTCCGAAATTCCAGGAGGCATTCCAGTTCCTAGATTAGAAATGTTTACGACGTTTAGTTTAACGAGTGTTACGCCATACATTTTCACAGCATTAACCTTGTCGCTCTTAGGAGCAATAGATTCCTTGTTAACAAGTGTGGTTGCCGATAATATGACAAAAACGAAACATAAACCAAATAAGGAATTAATTGGTCAAGGTATTGGTAATAGTATTGCAGCTGTTTTTGGTGGAATTCCAGGTGCAGGAGCAACCATTAGAACGGTTGTTAATATTAATGCAGGAGGAAAAACCAAATTATCTGGTATGATTGCAGGTGTTATGCTTCTTTTGATTATGCTAGCCTTGAGTGATGTAGCTTCAAAAATTCCAGCAGCCGTTTTAGCAGGTATATTAATTACAGTAGGTATTGGTGTTATGGATTATAAAGGATTAAGAGCAATACCAAGTTTGCCTAAGGATATTAAATTTGGACCTTTAAAATTAAGTTCTGAAGTATTAATAATGCTGGTTGTTTTAGTGTTATCTACATTTTGGGATTTAATTTATGCAGTTGGTATTGGATTAGTCATAGCATCGCTAATGTTTATGAAAAAGATAGGTGATTTAACGGCAGAACGCTCTGATGTAAAATCTCTAAAAGAAGAAGCGTGGGCAGATGAAGGTAAATTTCCAGAAAGTTTAAAAGAAGAGGTTTTTATTAAACACGTAAAAGGACCTTTGTTTTTTGGTTCTACTAGTGATTTTCAAGCTTTAACAGAGCAGATACCGCAAACGGCTAAAACCGTAATTTTAAGATTAGGACGTATGCAATATATGGATCAATCTGGTCTTTATGCCATGGAAGATATGCTACAAGAATTAAAGAAAAACAATGTTGAAGTCTTATTTGTAGGACTTCTAAAACAACCAAGATATATGATGGAACGTATTGATATTATTCCAGATTTCATCCCGAATGAACATATTTTCGAAGATTTCAAAACCTGTTTAAATTGGGTAAAGGATAACGTTGATGATATATATTAGTGCAAATCATTTAAATTAGAAAACAGAACATTATTTCAGGTAGAATAGGTGTTTAAAGCTATGGTTGGAGTTTTAAGAGGAAGCTTCATCGCTAATTATAGGCTCGTCTTCACTCTTAATTAAATTAGGGAAAATCATAGGTGCCAAAGATTTTACAGGTTTGTAAAGCATACTTTCTTCTAAATCTTCTTGTTCCATAAAAGGCAACGTATTGTTCATTTTATGAAATACAATTAAAACAACACTTAGAATTAAGCCTATTTTAAGCGCTCCAAAAACACCACCTGCTAGTTTGTTAATAATACCAAGCGCAGCAAAATCTGCTAGTTTGGTCAATGCTTTACCAGCTAACCCAATAGCCAAAACTATAACAACAAATGTAATAGCAAAAGCAACGATATTGATGGTTCTTTCTTCCCAATCAACCTTAGACTCTAAAAATTCTGCAGCGAAACCACTAAAATGAATTGCGCCATAAACACCTAGAACCAATGCAACTAAAGACGCAACTTCAACAAAAAGGCCTTTAAATAAACCTCTAATAAATCCAAATAGTAAAAGGGCTGCTAAAACAATATCAATAATACTCATACAACTAGCGGTTTAGACAAAAGTACGTGAATTTTGTCATTTTAATATAATAACGTAATTGAAGATACTTTAGTTTATTAACTTTGAAGCTTGATACGATTTTGAACTTAAAGTTGTAATTATATACAACTCATAACTTTGAGTTTTGAAACAATAATAAAAAGGATTCCTGTTTTCGCAGGACGTAAACATGGCAAGAGACGAACAATTAAAAGAGCGATGGAATTTAGTGGTAGAAAAACTCTCTAACCAATTTGCTGATGGAGATCAGTTAGATCTCGATTCTATAATTTACTTAATAGGCGTACAAGAACTAGGGCAGCTTCATAGAGAATATAAAAAAGACCATAAGTTAGATTTAATGCATATTGCAATTTGTAAAATTTTAGAACCTTACGGTTTTTATGAATTTGATTTTGTTGATGATGACGGTTGGCCACATTATAAAGTTTTAGCTCAATTACCGCATCTAAAAGCAGGAGAGCAAAGTATATTAATGAAAGAAGCTATTGTAAATTATTTTGTAGAAACGGAATATATAGACTAGTTTCAAAGGTATACAACTACAATAACTCGTAAAAAAAAACTAAATTTGCCGACTCTTATAGAGATACTGAATTAAATTCAGCACAAGATGATAGACAAGATAAAAGAACTTATTGCAGAAGCAGAAGCTTTTAAAGCGCAATCTAAAGAAGAGGTTGAAGCTTTTAGAATTAAATATTTAGGGTCTAAAGGCCTTTTAAAAGAATATTTTGCTGAGTTTAAAAATGTAGCAAACGATCAAAAGAAAGAGTTTGGCCAAACTATTAATCAGCTTAAAAAAACGGCTGAAGATAGAGTTAGTGCCTTAAAAGAAGCTCTAGAAAGTGAAGAGGAAGATAAAGGTATTTATGGCGATTTGTCTCGTCCTGGAGAGCCAATTTCTATTGGAGCACGTCATCCTATTTCTATAGTAAAAAATGAAATAATTGACATCTTTTCGCGTATTGGTTTTAACGTAAGTGAAGGACCAGAGATTGAAGATGATTGGCATAATTTTACTGCATTGAATTTACCAGAATATCATCCTGCTAGAGATATGCAGGATACGTTTTTTATTCAAACAGATCCAGATATATTATTACGTACGCATACAAGTTCTGTACAAGTACGTTACATGGAAAATAATCAACCACCAATTAGAACAATTTCGCCAGGTAGAGTGTATAGAAATGAAGCGATTTCAGCACGTTCTCACTGTTTTTTCCACCAATTAGAGGGTTTGTATATTGATAAAGATGTGAGTTTTGCAGACTTAAAGCAAACGCTACAGTATTTTACGACTGAACTATTCGGAAAATCTAAAATTAGATTGCGCCCATCTTACTTCCCATTTACAGAGCCTAGTGCAGAAATAGATGTGTTTTGGGGATTAGAAACTGAAACAGATTATAAAATAACCAAAGGAACTGGTTGGTTAGAAATTGGAGGTTGTGGAATGGTAGATCCAAATGTATTGGCAAACTGTGGCATTGATGCTAATGAATACTCAGGATTTGCTTTTGGTGTTGGTATAGATCGTATTGCTATGTTATTAAACCAAATTAGTGATATTAGATTGTTAAGCGAAAATGACGTCCGTTTTTTAGAGCAATTTAAGTCAGCCTTATAAGCTTTGAAGAAAGATATTAAAATACCAGAAGTAAAAGATGTTCATGTTGCAGTCGTAAAAGAACAACATTTAGAATATAAAACTCAAGACTGGAACGCTTACATCATCAACAATAGCGATAAAGATTTAGAAACAGTTCTTATTGTATCTAGAGGTTACAACGATAAAAAGTTAACGCCTTTAATGCGACATACCATTGCTAAATTACCTGCAAGAAGCTACGCTAAAATTGAATATCTTCAAGAAAAGGTACTAGAACTCAATAACGAGTTTAAAATCACGTTTTTTGAAAGTAATCAAATGTTCGATAAGACCTACGTGTTTAGAAAAAACACCATCAATGAAAAGGCATTACAAACTATTCCTTTAATGCAATTAAAAGGTGTGTTAGTAAAATAATTCTTGAATATTTCACACTTAATATTGTGCTAAAAGTGAATGGCTAATGTCTAAAGCTAATCGAGCTTATCCGTCAATTTCTTAAACACCTTCTTAGCATCTTTTCCTTCATATAAAATAGCATGAACAGCATTAATAATAGGAAGTTGCGTTTTTTTCTTGTTCTTTTTATTTAATTCAAAAGCACTTTTGGTCGCATAAAAGCCTTCTGCAACCATATTCATTTCCATCTGAGCAGATTTTACAGTGTAACCTTTACCAATCATATTACCAAACATTCGGTTCCTTGAGAATACAGAATATCCCGTTACTAACAAGTCGCCTAAGTACGCTGAGTTGTTAATATTACGCTTCATCTTGTGCATTTTTTTGATAAAGCGTTTCATCTCTCTAATGGAATTACTCATCAATACACTTTGAAAATTATCGCCATAGCCTAAACCATGTGCAATACCTGCAGCAATAGCATAAATGTTTTTAAGCATCACAGCGTATTCTATACCAATGATATCATCACTAATTTTTGTTTTTATATAATTACTCGATAAATTATCTGCTATGTTTTGTGCTTTTTCTGCATCAGCACAAGAAATCGTTAAATAAGATAAACGTTCTAAAGCCACCTCTTCAGCATGGCATGGACCAGCAATAACAGCAATGTTTTCAAATGGAATATTATAGACATCATGAAAATGCTCACCAACTAATTTTCCTGTTTCTGGCATAATACCTTTTACAGCAGATACAATGGTTTTATTGCTAATATCTGTGTTTAGTTTTTCTAACTCTGCATGAATAAATGCAGATGGGATTACAAAAATGAGTATATCTGCCCAATCTGCAATTTCATTAATATCATTGCTTAGTTTTAATTGTTCAGTATGAAACTCTACTGAACTCAAATAACTAGGATTGTGTTTTTCTTTTAGAATATGTTCTTTTGCATAAACACTTCGCATATACCAGCCAATTTCATTTTGGTTTTCACATAGCATTTTTACAATGGCAGTCGCCCAACTTCCGGCACCAAAAACAGCATATTTTGTGGTATTAATCATAGAATTAAATCGATTTAGTATATCAAATGTAAGGAAAATTTAAAGAATTAAAATTTGCTTTATTTTACTTTGATTATCAGCAATTAAGCTTTGTGTTGCTTGGTGTTATTCATTTTATGTCTTACAAAAAAGACCACTAATTACCTCTGCAATTATTTTTTTGGCACGCGTTTTGAAACTATACATAATGTAACCCTAAAACCGTTAGATTATGAAAACTTTAAAATTACTATTAGGATTTGCATTAGTTGCAACACTTTTTACATCTTGTTATGTAGAAGACGTACATTATAATGATGAACCAGCAATTTCATTAAATCAGTTATTAAATTCATATGATTTATGGTATGTTGATATTAACCAAACACAAGGTTATGGAGAAACACCGTTTTTACAGATAGCTTTTACAGTATCATTTCAAAATGGTGTAATGTATGCTAATAATAACTTAGTTGGTATAGGAAGTCAAGGGAATGGTTATGGTGTACAGATAGGTACATATGATGCCTACGATATGATTTTAGACGTTAACCATATTATTGACGGTTATGATAGTTTCGATGTTTACCAAGTAGATT
Source organism: Winogradskyella sp. 4-2091 (assembly GCF_045765065.1). Lineage (NCBI taxonomy): Bacteria > Pseudomonadati > Bacteroidota > Flavobacteriia > Flavobacteriales > Flavobacteriaceae > Winogradskyella > Winogradskyella sp. 4-2091. Next base: position 150,740 of record NZ_JBJKOD010000002.1, on the reverse strand, counting down.
ACAACACTATTGAATTGTATAATCCGTTTAACGATACATCATATTTTTTAGAAGGCTACCAACGTTCTAATTTTGATTACGATTTTGTGTTTTATGACAATATTCATTATTTCTTACAAGAATATGAAGCATGGGAAAAAACATATACAAGCAATTATGGAGCCTTAAATGATTTTGATAATGAAAATTATTTACAATTCTTATCTGGTGGAAATGATGACACTTTTAGAAGTTCTCAAGATGCTAATATTAACAACATCAATAATATTTATTGGGATTTCATTGGGAATTATAGTGTAGGAAACATGTCTGGTAATATGTACCAAAAAACATTAACATTAGATTATGATTTCTTTGACAATGAATTCTTCGAACTGAGCGTTATTAATGATAGTAAGATAGAGTTGTACCACTCAAATTCTGGTACAGTTTACGAGTTTAAAGGCCGAGGATATATTCAGTATTACAGAGATGCACCAACAGAAGGTAAATCAAATATACAGACAGACGAACTTAAAAAGCGTAAGCAAACAACAAATAGAGTAGAGAATACTAGAGAAAATACAAGAAGTATTTAGGAATATATAGATACAAAAGAAGCTAAATTTTGGTTGGTTATTTAGTTTCAAAACGCTCAGACAAAACACTTGTTTTTCTGAGCGTTTTCTTTTTATTAATTATACAAGGTGTTAGGCAACGTTTTTTATTCTTTTCAATTCTTTAATTTATATTCAGATAACCAAATTTGAAATCCCATTGCTTGAGTTCCATTTCCGTCAGCAACTTTTTTTATTATTTTCAATGCGTTTTGTTCAGTTTTTTTGTCAACGTTTAGTTTTTCAAGTATTTGTGTAGCAACCCAAAGATTAGTTTTGTTCTCCTCAACATTAAGCAATTCCGAAAAGTTTAGAATCTCAGTTTCGTTATTGTTTTCCGAAAGTAAATGCACAATCTTATACATTTTGGTAACAGCAGAATTATTTCTTTTTACAGATTTTTTGTCCGAGTAATCTATTTCTGCACAGATTTTAGTCAGATTTAGATATTCCGTTTTTAATTCGTCTATGTTTATTTCTCTAATCAATTTGAGTCCAGAAATATATTCCGATTTTTTCCAGTAATAGAAACTGAAAGTCCGGCTATAATTAATTCAGATGCTAGATTATGATTTTCCGCAAATCCAGTTAAATGATGCCAAGGACTTTCTTGAGTTGCTGTGATTTTATAATATTGTTTTTCATTCATTTCAATTACTTTGACTAGCACTTGCCAATCTTGATAATCATTTTTATTCGTAAACAATAATTCAGCGTGAGATGTAAATACCCAAACAGGTTCGTGCTTAATTAATTCTAACGATTTTATTAATTCACACATCATTTCAGGCATTTTTTTCCATTGAGAAGGCCATTCTTTTGGGTCGTAAAACTCAAGTAATGTTCTGCTTTGTTGTCCTGATATTTGTTTTAATTCCATTCAGATTGCGATTTTTCTCAAATGTTGCCTAACGTTTAATATGAAATATAGTTCTTCTAAATTAAAATATGTAAATCTGAATTTAGAGTTGTAAAAAAGATTCTACAAACCTTCAATTAAAACTTTTAAGTCTTCAATCTCGTATGGTTTAGCCATAATAAGTTTATCCGCACTTAATAGAAAGTACATAGGAGTGGCAGAAACACCATATGTTTTAACTGTTGGGTTTTCCCATTTACCTAAACCAATCTGGTGTGTAAAATCTGGATAGTTTTTAATTTCTTTATCCCAATTGTTATCCTCGTTTTCTAAACCAAATGCAACCACTTTAAGGTTAGATTTGTTGGCTACCATCTCTTTTACTTTAGGTAACTCGTCTAAACAATGACCGCAAGCACTACTCCAAAAAACAAGTAAATAATATTCCGACCCTTTTAATTGGTGTAAACTAGTATCTTGTCCATTAGAAGTGATATCAAAATTAGGCGCTACAGTACCAATAGATGTGTTTTTGAATGAGGTTACCATCTCTTCTAATACCTTGTTATTTGTTGATTTTGCTAATTCAAGAAGATGATTGTCCGTGATATAATTAGCAACTTCATGATTTTCTCCGCTTACAAATTGGTGCCATAACATTTCAAGTAAGCTTGTTTTAATAATTAAATCATTATTAGGTATAGCTGCGGCAACATCATCAATATGAGATTTAAGTATGGCATTTGTTGGGTTATCTACCATATTAAAAACATAGGCATTTACTCTATCTACTAAAAACGTTGAGCTCTGAAGTAAGTAATCACTAAAATTTACATGACTTAAATAATGTTGTTTTAAGTTATTAGAATACGTTGAGATATCTTCATATTCTTTAGGCATATATGGACTATTAGCTATAATGAAACTGCTCACTAATTTATCTTTAGCTAAGTCTTCATAAGCCAGCTGCGTATCATTTAAAGTTTTAAAGATAGCGTTAAACCCTTTTTCATCTTTAATACCTTTATTGTAATAGTTACTGATGGTATGGTTTACCATTTCCATACTTTTTAGGTAAGAAGCAAAAAGTTTATTCTCTTCAGATTCTGTGAAGTTGACACCACTTTCTTGATTAAAATCAAAGGCAACGGTTTCCTTTCCGTCGTAGATTACATCAAAATTATTCTCCTCTGGCGGAACTGCATATACAATTTTATAAATACCTGCTTCTAAAGAGTCGCTTAGTTTTATTTCAAACTGACCATTTTTATCTAATTGCCCTCTGTCTATATAATTGGCGCCTTCTGGTGTTGCTTTATATAAAAACGCATATGAATAATCTTCTGCAGGCGAGAATGTTCCTTTTACACTTTGTGCTATAGTTAGCATAGGTAAAATCAAAAATAGAAATAATATGTTTTTCATTACACGGTGTTTTTTATCTTGGAAATGACTTCAATAATTAAGCCATTATTTAGCTTTAGATCTTATACTTTCAATAATAACTGTTGCTAGTATTAGCATGCCTCCAACAAATGTATGTAATGTTGGTATTTCATTCAAGAAAAAGAATGCAATTATGATTCCAAATATAGGTTGTAAACTACCAATAATACTTGCTGTACTTGCCTTAAAATATTTTAAACTATTTACAAACATAGTGTGACCAATGACCGTAGTTACTATAGCTAATAATAAAACATAAGGATATTGTGTTGTAATATTAGAAGTGTCCATAAAAAATAGGACAGGAACAAGCAATGCTGCTATAATTATCACTTGATAGAACATAAGCATAGTTCCGTTATAATTGGTAACGTGTTCTTTTAGCATTAAAATGCGTAATGCATAACATACAGCCGAAAGTAAACCAAATAGAATGCCTTGTAAATAATTGTTTTCTATATCAAACTCTGGCGCTAGAATATAGATTCCTAGTAACACCATAATCCCTAATAAAATATGAATAGGATCTAATTTTGTTTTTGAGAATAAAGGTTCTAATAAGGCTATTATTACCGGAAACGTAAATACTGAAATCATACCAATAGCAACATTAGATAATTTTAATGCATAGAAATAGGTTACCCAATGTGCGCCCATTAAAAAGGCGGCAATGAAAAAAGTAAGCCGATCTTTTTTAGAGTTGATTTTGAGCTTAATACCTTTAAACAAACAAAGCGCAAACAAAAATATTGCGGCTAAAATGGAGCGCCAAAAAATTATTACAACCGTTGGCATATCTATAAACTTTCCTAATGGGCCAGAAGTACTTATAAAGACGGTTGCAACGATTAATAATAATAGATTATTTAAATGGCTTTTTTCACTCATTGCATATCAGATAAAGCAGCCAATGCTTGTTTTGTTGACTTAATGTTTTCAAAAGTGAGTAATAAACGCAAACCCTTTCTAGTTTGTTTTTCTTTCATTTTGCATTTACCTACATTATGCTGTACAAATTGCAGTACTTTAGTAAAGGACGGACTTTGGTAAAATCCACTTTGCTGATCTTGAACAAAATAACCAATCATCTTTCCTTGTTTCATAATCAGTTTTTCAATACCCATTTTCGTTGCAATCCACTTTAATCGTACGCTATCTAATAAATCTGAAACTTGAATAGGTAATTCTCCAAAACGGTCAATAATATCTAATTCAAACTTATGGAGTTCTTCTTCTGTTTTTATGGCGTTTAGTTTGGTATATAGATTTAATCGCTCAGTGATATTATTGATGTAATCATCTGGGAAAAGTAATTCAAAATCAGTATCAATAGTCATATCTTTTACATACTGCTTAGGCTTACCATCATCTTTATATAAATCTGAAAATTCGGTTTCTTTTAATTCTTCAATAGCTTCATTTAAGATTTTCTGATAAGTGTCAAAGCCGATATCATTAATAAATCCGCTTTGTTCACCACCTAATAAATCGCCTGCTCCACGAATTTCTAAATCTTTCATGGCAATATTAAATCCGCTTCCTAATTCTGTGAATTGTTCTAAAGCAGAAATACGTTTTCTGGCATCATTAGTCATTGCAGAATGTTCTGGTGTAATAAAATAACAGAATGCTTTTTTGTTGCTACGCCCAACACGTCCACGCATTTGATGTAAATCACTCAATCCAAAATTATTAGCATTATTAATAAAAATGGTGTTTGCATTTGGTACATCTAAACCACTTTCAATAATGGTAGTACTTACTAAAACATCAAATTCACCATTCATAAAAGCCAGCATAAGTTGCTCTAGCTTTTTACCATCCATTTGGCCATGACCAATGGCAATTTTAGCATCAGGTACTAAACGCTGAATCATACCAGCAACTTCCTTTATATTTTCAATTCTATTATGAATAAAAAATACTTGTCCGCCACGTTGTATTTCATAGCTTACAGCATCTCTTATAGTTTCCTCTCCAAAACGAATTACATGACTTTCAATAGGATATCGGTTTGGTGGTGCTGTATTAATGACAGATAAATCTCGTGCAGCCATTAAACTGAATTGAAGCGTTCTTGGTATAGGAGTTGCCGTTAAAGTTAATACATCTACATTTTCCTTAATGGTTCTTAATTTCTCTTTTACGGCCACGCCAAATTTCTGCTCTTCGTCTACAATTAATAAACCTAAATCTTTAAATTTTACGTTTTTACTAGCGAGTTGATGTGTGCCTATAATAATATCTACACGCCCTTTTTCTAAGCCTTCTAAAGTTTCTCGTTTTTCTTTGGCAGTTCTAAAACGATTAACGTAATCTACAGTTACTGGGAAATCTTTTAGTCGTTCTTTAAACGTTCGTGAATGTTGATAAGCCAATATCGTTGTTGGTACTAAAACAGCAACTTGTTTACCATTATCTACAGCTTTAAATGCCGCTCTTATGGCAACTTCGGTTTTTCCAAAACCAACATCACCACAGATCAAACGATCCATTGGTCGTTCACTTTCCATATCAGCTTTTATATCTGCAGTAGATGTAATTTGATCTGGTGTGTCTTCATAAATAAATGAAGCTTCTAACTCCAATTGCATATGACTATCTGGAGCGTATTGAAAACCTTTCTTTAATTTACGTTTGGCATATAGTTTAATAAGGTTGAAGGCAATTTCCTTAACCTTAGTTTTTGTTTTTTGCTTTAAGGTTTTCCAAGCTTTGCTTCCTAGTTTATAAACCGTTGGTGGTTTTCCATCTTTACCGTTAAACTTGGTGATTTTATGTAAAGAGTGAATGCTGAGGTATAAAATATCGCGTTCGCCATAGACTAATTTTATGGCTTCTTGCTTTTTACCTTCAACATCAATTTTTTGTAATCCGCCAAATTTTCCAATCCCATGATCTATGTGTGTAACATAATCTCCAATTTCAAGATTGGTTAATTCTTTTAAAGTAATAGCTTGCTTTTTGGCGTAGCCATTTTTAAGGTGGAATTTGTGATAACGATCAAAAATTTGATGATCTGTATATACAGCAATATGGTGTTCAGTATCTATGAAACCTTGATACAATGAGAGTACAACGGTTTTATAATGAACTGTTTGTTCTGCATCATCAAAAATATCGTGAAAACGCTTGGCTTGTTGCTCGCTTACACAGGCAATATAGTTGGTTATTCCGTTGTTGTGATTGTCATTTAAATCTTCAATCAGCAAATTAAATTGTTTATTGAATGCTGGCTGCGGTTTGGTATAGAAAGCTATAAGTTGTTTTGCAAATACGGCTTCAGAACCAAACTCTACTAAACAGTATTCTAAAAATTGTCTTTTAAGTAATTCTGAATTACAAAATAACTCTTCTGGCGACGCATGTTTTATATCACCAGATAAGTTTTTAAAGGCATCTTCAGCTTTCCCATAAAAATTATCAATTCGAGAAAATGTAAGCGATGCATTTTTAGAGAAAATAACTGTTTTGTTAGAAATATATTTTAGAAAACTTTCGCGTTGCTCTGCGATCATTTTATTCGCCACATTAGGTATAATACTGACCTTTTTAATACGCTCGGTAGAAAGTTGTGTCTCTACGTCAAAAGTTCTTATGCTATCTACTTCGTCACCAAAGAATTCAATTCGGTAAGGTTCATCATGAGAAAATGAAAATACATCTACAATGCCACCTCTTACTGAGAAATCGCCTGGCTCTGTAACAAAGTCAACACGTTTAAACTTGTATTCAAATAAAACTTCGTTGACAAAATCAATACTCAATTCATTACCAACAGAAATTTTTAACGTATTCTTTTCTAGCTCTTTTTTAGTTACTACTTTTTCAAAAAGCGCATCAGGATAGGTAACAATAATACACGGTTTTTTACGCGAATTAATTCGGTTTAAAACTTCGGCACGTAAAAGGACGTTGGCATTATTAGTTTCTTCTATTTGGTATGGTCTTCTGTAGCTTCCAGGATAAAACAATACATCTTTGTCATTGATGAGTTGTTCTAAATCGTTGAGATAAAAAGCGGCTTCTTCTTTATCATCAAAAATTAATAAAAATGGTTTATCAGCTGTTTTAAATGCTTCAGCAACTGTTATAGAAAACGACGAACCAACTAGACCTTTAATATGAGTTTTGGTTTCGCTTTGGGCAATAGCAGTTTGCAGATTTTGCAGTTGCAAAGTCTGTGCGAATGTTTGGGTGATAGATACTTTACTCAAGTTTCTTTATTTGAAGTTGCAAATATAAAATTTTTGAAGTCTTCAATACTGATAATTCTTTGAATAGAATTATATTTGTTCAGAATTAATAATTAGATAATAAATAAAACAATATATGTCATTTTCAAATTTATTTGATAGCGGATTTAAAAAGCGAAATAAAAACCATTTTGCATCTATAGTTAAAGTTGCAATGAGTGATGGTGTTATTACGGATACTGAAAAATTATTTTTAGATCGTTTAGCTACTCGTTTAGATATTACAGAACACGATTACAAAGAAATTGTTGAGAATTATGGAACACATCCACTGAATGCACCACTGTCTTACGAAACGCGTTTAGAGCGTCTGTATGATTTAGCACGTATGGTTTGGGCAGATGATATACAAGGTCCAAATCAACATAGTTTACTAGAGAAGTTATGCGTTGGTTTAGGTTTTCATGCTCAGAATGTAAAATACATTGCAGATAAAGCGTTGGCATTAGCACATGATGATGTAGATTCTGATACGTTTATTGAAGAAATGAAAAATATGAATAGATAGTTAGAACACTATTTTAAATAAAAAAAGCAACCTAAATCTAGGTTGCTTTTTTTATGTGTAATTACAAGGAAACTAAGCGTTGTCTCTAATGAATTCTTCAGCTTTTTCAACCATATTTTTACTGCCACAAATAAATGGTACACGCTCGTGTAATTCGGTAGGTTCTATATCCATAATTCTTGTTAATCCATCACTTGCTTTACCATTAGCTTGTTCTGCTATAAAAGCCATAGGGTTACACTCATAAAGTAAGCGTAATTTTCCTTTCGGGTTTTTAGTACTCTTAGGATACATATAAATACCACCTTTAATCATATTTCTATGAAAATCAGAAACCAAACTACCAATGTATCTACTTGTGTATGGTCTTTCGTTCTCATCTTCCTGACAGTATTTAATGTATTTTTTTATTCCAATAGGAAAGTCTGAATAATTACCTTCATTTACAGAATATATATTTCCATCCTCTGGGAATTGCATGTTTGGATGCGATAGGTAATAAGATCCAATTGCAGGATTTAAAGTAAATCCATTTACACCATCGCCTGTTGTGTACACTAACATTGTAGATGTTCCATATACTACGTAACCTGCTGCAACTTGCGCACTTCCTTTTTGAAGAAAATCTTCTATAGAAACAGGTGTTCCTAAAGGTGTAACACGTCTATAAATTGAAAAGATCGTTCCAACAGAAACATTAACATCAATATTAGAAGAACCATCTAAAGGATCTATTAGTACCACATATTTGTTTTGGTGGTTTTCATCTTGGCTATTTATAGTGATAAAGTCATCTTCTTCTTCACTTGCAATACCACAAACAATATTCCTTTTGGTTAAAGTTTGAATGAATTTCTCATTGGCATATACATCAAGTTTTTGTTGATCTTCGCCTTGTATATTAGTATCACCAGCAGCACCAATAATGTCAACAAGACCAGCTTTGTTCACTTCATGATTTACCACTTTCGCAGCTAAACGTATAGAGTTAATTAGTTTTGAAAGTTCTCCTGAAGAATATTTAAACGATGTTTGATTTTCAATTATGAATTCCCCTAAGGTTTGATTTCTTTTAGACATGAAGTAATATATTGATTAGTAGCATACAAATATCGCATTTTTTAACAAACTATAACGTTTTCGTACTTTAAAATTATTGTGATGTCTGCTAAGTTGAATTATATTTGAGTATTCTTTATAATTAACCAAATGAATCAACCAAGATTAGCCCAAAAACAAGATATGCCAAGAGTTTTAGAGCTTATTCAAGAATTGGCAACCTTTGAAAAAGAATCTGATGCTGTAGAGGTAAGTATTTCCGATTTAGAAAATGATGGTTTTGGCGCTCATCCAAAATTTACTTGTTTTGTTATGGAAGTGAATAACACTATTGAAGGCATCGCATTAGTCTATCCGAGATATTCTACTTGGAAAGGAGAAGTATTGCATCTAGAAGATCTCATTGTAAGTGAAAAATGTAGAGGAAAAGGTTTAGGAACTCTACTGCTAGATACGGTTGTACAGTACGCGAAACAGATAAAAGTAAAACGCGTAAGTTGGGAGGTTTTAGATTGGAATGAAACTGCAATTAAGTTTTACGAAAGTAAAGGTGCAAACGTAATGAGAGATTGGAACGTAGTTCAATTAAATGAAAAAGGAATTGAAAATTATTTATCAATTATTAATTAAAAATGTTCCCTTAAATTCGGGAAACACGTATGCGAGTTTATAAATTTGGAGGTGCATCTGTAAAGGATGCAAATGGTGTAAAAAATATAGCAAAAGTTTTACAAACCACAGGACATGAGAAAACATTAGTTGTAATTTCTGCCATGGGAAAAACAACGAATAGTATGGAATTGGTGGTCAAAAATTATTTTGAAAATAAAGCCAATTTACAAAGCGCTATTCACGACGTTATTAAGTACCACAATGACATTTTGGTAGATTTATTTGAAAACAATAGACATCAAGTATTTGTTGATGTCAAATCTTTTTTTGATGAATTAAATGCTTTTTTTAAGAGTAATAAATCTCCAGATTATAATTATGTTTATGATCAAGTTATTGGTTACGGAGAATTGATTTCTACTACAATTATTAGTCATTATTTAAATGAAATAGGTCTTAAAAGTAATTGGGTAGATGTTAGAGAGTTTTTAAAAACAGATAATTATTACAGACGTTCTAATGTCAATTGGGAAGCAACGCAAGAAAACATTAGTTCTAAATTAAATGCTAATGTTTTAAATATAACCCAAGGATTTTTGGGAAGTGATGCCAATAATTTTACAACTACGTTGGGTAGAGAAGGTAGTGATTATACAGCTGCAATATTTGCTTATTGTTTAAATGCTAACAGTGTAACTATTTGGAAAGACGTTCCAGGTGTACTTAATGCAGATCCTCGATATTTTGATAACACGCAATTATTACATCAAATATCATATAGAGAAGCTATAGAATTGGCTTTTTATGGCGCTTCTGTAATTCATCCAAAAACACTTCAGCCGTTACAAAGAAAGGAAATTCCGTTATACGTCAAGTCTTTTTTAAACCCAGAAGAAGCAGGCACTTGTGTGAGCAAAGGACAAGCCTTAGTGCCTGAAATTCCATGTTTTATTGTAAAGAAGAATCAAGTATTAATATCATTATCTTCACTCGATTTTTCATACATTATGGAAGAAAATATAAGTGAAATATTCAGTTTATTACACTTATATAAAATGAAGGTTGATGTTATTCAAAATTCAGCAATTAGTTTTTCCGTTTGTATCGAAAATTTATACGATAATTTAGAAAAACTACTACAGCATTTAAAAGCAAAATTTAATGTAACATGCAACGATAATGTCAGTCTATACACTATTAGGCACTACAATGACGATGCAATACAAGAGCTAGAAAAAGATAAAACAGTATTATTAAAGCAATTAACACAAGGCACTGTGCAAATTGTAACAAAATAAACTTTCATACATTTGTTTTATGGGTAAATCATCTGATACTGGTTTGGTAACCGCAAAAGAAGTCGCTAAGGCAATACATGCTGATAAGTATGGCTTCTTGGGTACTTTTTTTGGTTGGATTTTGATGAAAGTTCTCAAAATATCAACATTAAACAGGGTTTATAATCGTAATAAACACCTCAGTAATGTTGAATTTTTAGATGGTATTTTAGATGAATTTCAGATAAAGTTCGAGATCCCAGAAGAGGATATGAAGCGACTTCCAAAAGAAGGGCCTTACATCACAGTTTCTAATCATCCACTTGGAGGTATAGATGGTATTCTATTGTTAAAATTAATGATGGAACAGCGAAGTGATTTTAAAATCATCGCTAACTTTTTACTACATAGAATTGAGCCCTTAAAACCATATATAATGCCAGTAAATCCTTTTGAAGAACGAAAGGATGTAAAGAGTAGTATTGCAGGTTTTAAAAACGCTATTTTGCATTTAAGAGAAGGGCATCCTTTAGGTGTTTTTCCTGCCGGAGAAGTTTCCACCTATCGTGATGGTAAATTAGTAGTTGATAAAGAATGGGAAGTAGCAGCAATGAAATTAATTCAGAAAGCAGAAGTTCCAGTAGTTCCTATTTATTTTCATGCTAAAAATAGTCGTTTGTTTTATAGACTCTCTAAGATTAGTGATACACTAAGAACGGCAAAATTACCGTCAGAACTTTTAACACAAAAGCGTCGTGTAATAAAAGTTAGAGTTGGTAAACCTATTTCTGTAAAAGATCAAAAAGAACATAGTAATTTAAAAGATTTTTCAGATTTTTTGAGACGAAAAACTTATATGTTATCTAAAACTTTTGAAGATAAACCTAAGATTTTAGACAATCTGCAATCACAATTAAAACCCGTAAAATTACCAAAACGTATTGTCACACCAATAGCACCAGAAGTGATGATTGCTGAGGTAGATAAGTTAAGGGATGAGAATTGTAGACTCTTAGAAAGTAAAAATTATGAAGTGTTTTTGGCATCTGCAAAAGACATTCCTAACATTTTAAGAGAAATTGGTCGATTACGAGAAATTACATTTAGAGAAGTCGGTGAAGGTACCAATGAAGCTATTGATTTAGATACTTTTGACACCTATTACCACCACATGTTTTTATGGGATAACGATAAAAATATAATGGCAGGCGCTTATAGAATGGGCTTAGGATCTCAAATTTTTGAACGTTATGGAATTGATGGGTTCTATCTACAAGACTTATTTCGCTTTGAGCCAGAATTGCATAAAATGATGAGCCAATCCATAGAAATGGGTAGAGCATTTATCATTAAAGAATACCAGCAAAAACCAATGCCATTATTTTTACTTTGGAAAGGTATTGTGCATACAACATTGCGTTATCCAGAGCATAAATATTTAATAGGTGGTGTAAGTATAAGTAACCAGTTTTCTAACTTTTCTAAAAGTCTGATGATTGAGTTTATGAAATCACATTATTACGATCCTTATGTAGCGCAATATGTTCATCCTAAAAAAGAATTTAAAGTAAAGTTACAGGATGCGGATAAAGAATTTGTGTTTGACGAAACTGAAGCGGATTTAAATAAATTTGATAAAATTATTGATGAAGTAGAACCAGGAGCATTACGACTTCCTGTTTTATTAAAAAAATACATAAAGCAAAATGCGAGACTTGTCGCTTTTAATGTAGACCCTTTATTTAACAATGCTGTTGATGGTTTAATGTATATTAAAATTGCTGATTTACCTGAAAGTACAGTAAGGCCTGTGATGGAAGAATTTCAAGCGGAATTAGAACGAAAGTTTATGGATAATCATGAGCAACAAAACAATTAAACTTTGCAGTTTTGTATTTCTTTTACCCTTGTTTTGTTTCACTCAAACACTAACAGGAACTGTTGTAGATAAAACCACACAAAAACCTATTGAAACTGTTGCCATTTATTTTGACAATACAACTCTTGGTACCACAACAGATAGTAATGGCGAGTTTTCTATAACCTATACAGATGCAGTACAGTCTACATTAGTAATTTCATATTTAGGTTACGAAAAGATTTTTATATCAGATTATAGATTAAAAACTAATATGAAAATCGAACTCATTGAAGCAGATAATGCATTAGATGAGGTGCATATAGAATATGATGATGGTTTAACAAGACGACAAAAATTAAGATTATTTAAAAAAGAATTTCTTGGTGTCTCAAAGTATGGCAAATCATGTAAGATTTTAAATGAAGAAGATTTAGTCTTAAAATACGACAAGAAGAATAAAGCCTTATACGCAAATTCTAAAGTGGCTCTTAAAATAGAAAACAGAGCGCTTAACTATGAAATTACTTATGACTTAATTGATTTTGAAATTAACTTTAAATACGCAAATTTAAATACTGTAGAATTTACTGTGAAGTCAGTTTTTTATTACGGCACTTCATTTTATAGAAATTTAGAGGACTCAGATAAACCTAAAACAATTAAAAACAGAGAACGCGTTTATAATGGGTCTATACAGCATTTTATGCGATCTTTATATAACGAGAATTTAAGAGATGAAGACTATTTCATCTTTTTTGATGGCTTCGTTGTAAAAGAATGGTCTTACTTTAATGTAGATGCAATTGTAGACTCTAATTTAAAAAAAGTAACCTTAAAAGACAAAGTTTCTATTTTGTATGATAAAGATTTTCAATCAGAATTACAGGTAGATATTGATGAATTTTACGTGGATATTTACGGGAATTATTCACCTATCGAAGGGATTTATTTTAGTGGCTCTATGGGTATACAGCGTGTTGGAGATACCTTACCTCTAGATTATGGAATTAGTAAATAAAAAACCCAGAATGTTAATTCTGGGTTTGTAATTTATATCTCTCTAAATGCCTTTAAACCATTCTTGAAATTGCTTACCAAGTAAAAATGTTGGTTTCATTTCACCACCTAATGCAGCAACTAAACTCATAATCCAAGCTACAAGTAATACTAGCCACATTACTAAATTTAAAAACGGAATCCATGAAGTTACCATAGCTATGATAATTAATCCTAGCATTTGTCTAACATAAAAAGAACCAAATTCAGTTTTGTTACTGCTATTCATAATAATAGCGATTACCCAACCGATAAACGTAATATGGGCAATGATACCTACATTTTTTCCATCACTTAAAACTTCTTTAGCATCATCTGCAAAATCACTGGCTGCTTTTTTTGCGTCATCAGCAAACTCTTTAGCATCATCAGATAATTCACTAGCTTTTTGGCTAATCTTATCTCCTGCTTTTTTTGCACCTTCTTTTGCATCACCTATCATATCTTCTAGGTCATCGCTTAAATTTTTGTTATCGTCTGACATTCTTTAATTTATTAGTATTGGTTAGATTATAAAGTTAGTAAAAATTGCGAATAGTTTTTATTTCTTGCCAAATAACTTTTGGAAGAAGCCTTTAGTTTTTTGCTTCGCTTCAGTGTAAGTTTCCTTAGCGTCTTCTGATAGATCTTCAAATTTATCTTCTGCTGCATCCGCAAATTTTGAAGCTTTTTCTTTAGCATCATCAGCAAACTCACTTATTTTTTCACTTGCTTCACCAGCAAATTCTTTTGCTTTTGCTTTTGTTTCTTGGTAGGTTTCTTTAGCATCCTCAGCTAGTTCTGATGCCTTTTCCTTTGCTGCATCTGTATACTCATCAAGTTTTTCTCCAGCTTCATTAGCAAATTCTTTAGCTTTTGCTTTCGTTTCGTTGTAAGTTTCTTTAGCATCATCGGCTAATTCAGAAGCCTTTTCTTTTGCAGCATCAGTGAATTGATCTAATTTTTCGCCAGCTTCATCAGCATACTTTCCAGCTTTATCTTTTGCTTCAGAAAATGTTTCTTTTGCAGAGTCTTTAAAGTCATTTAGTTTTTCGCTGGTATTTTCAGCTAACTCAGATGTTTTTTCTTTTGCAGTATTTAAAGTGTCTTTGGTCTCATTTACCAATTCGTTGGTTGCATCATTAATTTTTTCTGATGTGTTGTGTACTCCTTCTTTTGCAGAATCTAGAGTGTCATCACTTAAGTTTTTAGTTTCGTCTGACATCGATTTTAGTTTTAGTTAAGACCGTAAAGTTACTAAAATAAGCGTGTTGTATATATTCAAGTATAAAATAGCTAATTATCTAAACAACATAATAATGCCTCCAATTGCCGTAACAATCAAAATGAAGCGTCTGTAGTTAACATTAGAAATTAGTTTTACAATGTTTACTCCAATAAAAAAACCAATTAATACAGCTGGAATTAATACTGAATTTAATACCAAAGAATCTACTGAAACGGTTTTCCAAACAAAAATATGAAAGGGTAATTTAATGATATTAATGATAAAAAATAACCAAGCTGCTGTGCCAATAAATTCATTTTTTGGAAACCGCATGGTTAAAAAGTAAATGTTTGCAACAGGACCTGCTAAATTTCCTATCATAGTTGTGAAACCAGCTAAAAATCCCATACTTGAAGAAAATAATTTGTGCTTTGGTGGTTCTGTAGATTTAATTCTCTCAAGAAATAACATTATAAAAACAGAGACTATGATTATTACAGCCATAAGCTTTTTAAACACATATTCTGAGATATCATTACCAACCCAAACACCGACTAAAACACCAACAATCATCCAAGGGATTAGTTTTTTAATAATTCCCCAATCTGCATGCCTGTTGTAATACAGAACGGCTAAGATATCTGCACAAATGAGCATAGGTAATAATATACCTGTTGAGGCTTTTTCTCCAAATACAAAGGCTAATATTACAATGAGAATAATACCAATGCCTTTAATACCAGATTTAGATAAACCCAATAAAAAAACTGCGAAACTAATGGCAATCCATTGCAGCGCAGTTAAATTATAAGACTGAAGTATATCTAAATAGGTCAATGATTAAAGATTATAATTACGTTATAGAAAAGCTTCGTCAACGGGTTCCCAGAGTTCAATTTTATTGCCATCGTTGTCTAAGATCCAACCAAATTTCCCATAGTCGTATTCTTCCATTTTACCCACTATAGTAACACCTTCTTCTTTTAAGGCTTTTAATAATTCTTCTAAATTTTCAACTCTATAGTTAAACATAAAGTCTTTTTTAGAAGGCTCAATATATTTGGTGTCTTCTGCAAACGGACTCCATTGTGTAGAGCAATCTTTACCTTGCTTATCTTTCCACCAAAAGGTGCAACCGTAATCGTCTGTATTAAAACCTAGATGTTTTTTGTACCAGTCTTTTGTTGCTTTAGGATCTTTTGTTTTAAAAAATAATCCACCAATGCCTGTAACTCTTTTTTTCATCGAAATTTTATTTTCATTCCCTTGAAAAAGGGAATCTAATTAAACTTATATCTACAAGGGTTTTAAAACCTTGCAGGAAACATTATTTTTTTATTGCCTTTTCGTAGATTTCTATCCATTCTTCAACAGACATTTTTCCTAATAGTTGTTCAATTAAATCATAAGGTATGTCCTCCATTTTTTTAAATCTAACACAGCTTTTTCCCATGTCTAATTTGTATTTACAATGCTTTGGATATTCTTCTACAAACCAATCGTATAATTCCTTTTTAGCATACATACCAGAATGATATAATGCAATAAAGTTTTTTTGAGATGCTAAATTTATAAAAGGTAAAGGCGGAAAAGGTTTACAATGGTAGCCATCTGGATAAATTGATTTTGGAACATAATAGCCTAGCATGCCATAACTCATACCTGCTTCTAAGCCTTTAGGCATATGTTTTTTTATAAGCTTATTTAATTTTATGATAGGTTCTTTTCTGTCTTCGGGAAGTTGATTGATGTATTCTTCTGGTGTTTCGGCTTTATAGGTCATAAATTATATGATTTTAATACTACAAGTTAGCAAAATTTAGCTTTAATCTTATCTACAATAGTTTGCGAAAGTTTTATGTTGCTTTCAATCGTCCAACCTGCAACATGTGGTGTTAGTAAAACGTTTTCAGCTTCTATTAAATATTGAAAAGCTTCTGGCATATTATTGGATGAGAATAAATTTTCAAACGACGATTTTTCGTATTCTAAAACATCTAAACCTGCACCTAAGATTTTACCAGATTTTAATGCTGAAACTAAATCTTTGGTCACTACAGATTTGCCACGTGCTGTATTAATTAACCAAAATGGTTTTTGAAATCCGTTTATAAATGTTGAATCTACCATGTTTATGGTTAACTCGGTTTGTGGTGTATGTAAACTTAGCACATCTGCTTTTTCTTGTAATACTTCTAGAGACACTTGTTTAGCATTCGCATCTTCAACATTGTCTTTTAAATCGTGGCATAATACTTCTACATCAAAACCTCTTAATTTTTTAGCGAATGCTTTTCCCATGTTTCCATAGCCAATGAGTCCAACGGTTTTACCATCTAATTCTAAACCTCTATTTTCTTCTCGTAACCATCTGCCTTGTCTTACTTCGTTATTAGCTTTGCTCAATTTATTGAAAATTGAGAGTAGCATTCCTAAAGCATGTTCGCCAACCGCATTTCGGTTACCTTCTGGTGCAGAAATGAGATGAATACCTTTTGCTGTGGCATAATCATAGTCTATATTTTCTAAACCAGCACCAACACGTCCTATAAATTTAAGGTTTTTAGCTGCATCTAAAAAGTGTTGGTCTATAGAGAAACGACTGCGAATTATAAAGCCATCGTAATCTGCAATTTTGGCTTCGATTTCGGTTTTAGAAGATGTGTAATCTATGTGATTTGTGAATCCTAAATCGTTAAGCTGATTTAATAGTAGTGGATGGTTAGAGTCTAGGTGTAATATTTTCATCAATCAATTGTAAATTAATTTGCCTTAAATTAAATGCTTAAAATTAAGGAAGACTTTTTAATTGATGTACTCTTTTTGATTTTAAAAACCAATAATTAATCCGGATAAGACAAAGAATAAATAAATACCTAAAATATCATTACTTGTAGTGATAAAAGGTCCCGTTGCAATCGCTGGATCTATACCTCTTTTGTCTAATATAATTGGTACAAATGTGCCAACTAAGGCAGCAACAACAATAACAGACATCATAGATACTGCAATAGCCAAACTTTCTGTTGGGTTTTGGTTAATTAAAAAACCGAATAAAATTACTAATAAGGCTAAAGCAAAACCATTGATAAGGCTTAGCCCAATTTCTTTTAAAAGTCTACTGCCTATGCTTCCTTTTACATTATCATTGGCAATACCTTGCACAATAATGGCACTAGATTGTACACCAACATTACCAGCCATTGCAGCTATTAATGGTGTGTAAAAAAATAGAGAGGGAACGGTTTCCATAACCTCCTCAAAGCCTTTCATTATAAAAACACTTCCTAGTCCACCAAAAAGACCTAAAACTAACCATGGTAAACGTGCTTTTGTGAGTTCCCAAACGCTATCATCTGCTTCTACATCTTGTGTAATACCAGCTGCTAATTGGTAATCTTTATCGGCTTCTTCTTTTAAAACATCTACAATATCATCAATGGTAATTCTACCTAATAAAATTTGGTTGTCATCTACTACTGGTATTGCTTCCAAATCGTATTTAGACATTACTTTTGCAACATCTTCTACATCGTCATTAACATTTACCCAGTCTACGTTGTCCTTGGCAATGTCTGCAATTTTTATGTCGCTTTTAGAAATGATTAAATCTTTTAGTGATAGTCTTCCAATGAGTTTGTCTTGTTTATCTACCACGTATACAGAATGTACTCTTGTGACATCTTTAGCTTGTCCTCTAATTCTACGCAAACATCCAGCAACCGTCCAAGTTTCATAGACTTTAACCAATTCTTTTGCCATTAGTCCACCAGCTGTATCTTCATCATAGGCTAAAAGTTCTTGAATTTCCTCTCTGTGTTCATCATCTTCAATTTGAGAGATCACTTCTGCTTGACGTTCTTCAGGAAGCTCGGCAATCATATCTGCCGCATCATCAGTATCTAATTCTTCAACCTCTTCTGCAATCTCTTTGGTAGAAAGTTTTTCTAGAATTTTTTCTCTAATGTCCTCATCAAGCTCCATTAAGATATCTGAAGTCGTTTCAGAATCGAGAAGTTTTATGACATAGACAGCATCATCAAGATTTAAATCATCAAGAATTTCGGCAATATCTGCATGGTGATACTCATTTAAAAGGGTTTTTAATTCGTTATCGTTTTCGTCTTCGATAAGAACTTCTACCTTTTCAATAAGGGCATCAGTAAGCTGAAATTGTATGTTTTCTTGGATGTCTTCCACTCTTAGTTTAGAGTTTAAATTGAATCATTTTCAATTAGTGTAGTTAGTTCAATAAATTGTGAAACACTTAATTGTTCTGGTCGCTGCCCAAATATAGTATTTGCTTTTAAATTATCCGATAGATTGAATGTTTTTAAACTGTTACGTAATGTTTTTCTACGTTGCTGAAAACCAGTTTTTACAACTCTAAAGAATAATTTTTCATCGCAAGGCAATGTAAAATTCTCTTTTCTTTTAAGTAATAACACACCAGAATCTACCTTTGGTGGTGGATTAAAAACCGTAGGAGGAACCGTAAATAAATAGTCTGCATCATAAAACGCTTGCGTTAAAACAGATAGAATACCATAAACTTTTGAACCCTCTTTAGAGCAAATACGCATGGCAACTTCTTTTTGAAACATACCTGAAAACTCAGGAATTTGATGTCTTAATTCTAAGGTTTTAAATAGAATTTGAGAGGAAATATTATAAGGGAAGTTACCTATAATAGCAAAAGGTTTGTCTTTAAAAACGAGATTTAAATCGTATTTTAAAAAATCTTTTTCTATGATTCTATCCGCAAGATTGAGATAATTATTTTTTAAGTAATCTACAGATTCTGTGTCTATTTCAATGACGTGCGTAGTGGTGTCTTTTTTTAGAAGGTATTTGGTTAAAACACCCATTCCTGGACCAATTTCTAACACATCATTGTAGCCTTCTAAAGATAAACTATCTGCAATATCTTTAGCAATTGATTCATCTTCTAAGAAATGCTGTCCGAGATGTTTTTTTGCTTTAACTGTCATGATAATTTTATTTTTTTAGCGAAGACGCAAATGCGTAAAGCTGGTGTTTTGTAAAGATACGTTGATGATTGTGGACTTTAGCAGAGTTGCTGGTTAAATTGATATTAATTGTAATTTACAACATATTCATCTACAACCTCAAGTTCCGTTCTAAAAGATAATACTTTATCCGCAAAACGTTTTAACCCTTCTTGTTTCAATTGTTCTGCATGTTCTGTGTAATAACTATCTAAAGCTTCTCTAGAGTGTGCTCTATATTGTACAGAATAGGTTTCTGTTTCGTCATCATCCACTAATACTTTAGTGAGTTTAGCTTCTTTGAATTTACCCGTTGCTAATACTTGTGGAATGTGGTCTTTTATCCATTCTAACCATTCTGCGTGAACGCTTTTATCAATGTTTAGGGTAACGTTATATATAATCATGCTTTAGAATTTTGATGCAAAAATATGGATTTAGAACTTATTTAAGTTTCAAAGTTTCAAAGTTTCAAAGTTTCAAAGTTTCGAAGATTGAGAGATTCTTGTAGAATTTGAATTAAGAATAATTAGAAAGTCTAATTTATCTCATTATAACAATCTGTACATAAATCAAGGCCAGCTAAATCTACAGTTTTAATGGTTTCTACAGCATCTTGCATCACACATTTTTTTGCAGAACAGTGGTCAAGACCAAGATTGTGTCCTATTTCATGAATTGAAATTTTACGTACTCGACTATCAAAAATCTTTAAATTCTTATTTTTTAATCTATAAGTTGAAATTACGCAACTATTGCCAGGCTTATAGCCTAAACCAAAAATTCCCCAATCTGAATATTTAGATTCAGGTTTTTTTATATTGCCATCATTATCTCTTTTAGATGTTGATATATCTTTGGTGGTAATGCCAATGATATAATTTATGGAATCTGGTCTATTTTTAGATAAATCTATCAGGAGTGAATCTGCCCTATATCTTGGGCTTTTAATATTGATAAATGCGGTTTTAGGTAGCGTTTTGTTAGTTAAAATAATAATTTTTGCATCATATGCTTGTTTTAAACTTTCTGAAATTGAATTAATAGTGGTAGAATCAATTTCATCATATGGTTGAATTCCAATAAGCTTTGGTTTATTTGAGCAGGAACAGCAATAAAGTAATATTAAAAATAGAATTTGCTTTTTCAAAACGTAATGTAGATTTTAATTAATACTATCACCACGTAACATCCTAAATTTCTTTCTAGCTTCAATGAAGTAGATGCTGTCTTGATGTTCAAAGATTATTTTTTCGTAGAGCTCTTTGGCTTCTTCAGGTTTTACTAAATGTGTGTTATAAAGTTCCGCTAAATAAAATTTGGCGTCATCAGTTAAAATACCTTCACCATAATTAGTTAGAATGTTTTGGTAATTGGCTTCAGCCTTTAAATATTGTTGCTTTGATTCGTATAGTTTTGCTTGCTGAAAAAGTGCTTGCCCAATGATATTTTCGGTTTTATGTTCTTCTAAAATTATGTCTAAAAGCGAAATAGCATCATCTATTTTATTCTGAAAAGCATATAAATCTGCTTTTGCGTATAGTTTTAGTGATGTTTGAAGGCTGTCTTCAAATTTATTGTCCGTAATTAATAGTTTTAAGTCTAAAGCATCATTAGCAATAAGTTGTGATGTTGAAGATTTTAAAATCTTTAGTTGTGATTCTGCCCAATCAAAATCGCCTTTATAATAACTCGTTTTAGCAACTTTAAATCTTGCTTCTTGTGCAATGGTACTATTCTTCATTTCTGCCTGAATCTGAGAATAAAAAATTAAAGCTTCATTAAACTTTTCTTGAAGCACCAGAATATCGGCAAGTAGTAATTTTATTTTTGCCTTTCTATAATATCTAATGTCTAATTTAAGACTCTCTTTTAAAAAGTCAGTGGCTGCTTTTGTGTCCTTTTTGTTGAATGCTAAGAACTTGCCATAAGCTAATTGTAAGGGAATTGTAAATGCTGATTTTCCATAGTTTTCAAATAGTTTTTGATAGGTTTCATCAATTTGAATCAACATTTTTTTGTCTGCATTTTTAGTGTCAATTTCTAAAATATATTGATGCGCAGTTACTGCTGTTGTTTTATCTTGTGTAGTCTCTAATACATAGTTAAAAATGTCTTTGGCTGTATCATCGTCATTGTCTTTGCGTGCCATATTAGCAAGGTCAATTATACGATCTAAACTTTCGGGATTACGTTTGTATAATGCTTTTTCTTGTATAAAGGATTTGCTGTATGCCTTTTCTTGAACATAAAGCCAACTGAGCATTTCATACCAATACGGCTGTGGTTGTTGCTGTATTTTTTTTAATAAAGCCCTTCTTAAATATAAGTTGTTTTCATTTTCTCTATTTTCTGAAATGAAATCACTAATAGCACGCTTAATATTACTTAAGTAATTAGGTTTGTATTCTACGTATTCGATGTAGTTTTCAAACATTTTTTCAACGTTGCCAAGATCTCCATATATACGAGCTAATTGAATATTGTAATTTCTATCTATAGTATTACTTTTCCCTTTTTCATATAAACGAATGGCATGGTCTAAAAGTGAATAGTCTTCGAATTTTTTTGCAATGGTATAAACGTAGTACGGTTTTGTTTCTGCAAAAGCGACGGCTTCTTCATAGAGTTCGTTAGCACGATCTAGACTGTCTATAAGCTGGTAATTATAGCCTAAAGCAACAACAAGTTCAGGATCTCTCTTCTTGGTAAGTTGCGTTGTTATAATATTTTGGACTTCGTTGTACTCTTCTAACTGCTGATGAATATCTATTAACTTATCTACATACTTTAAACTTCTTGGCTTTTCTTTATATAGATTTTGGTAAATAATAAGTGCTTTTCTAAACTCTCCTTTTTTATAATAGCTTTCTGCTTGTATTTCACTGTTTTGAGTGAAACCAAAATAAGATGTAAAAATTAATAATATGGCTATAATTTGTTGACGCATGTTTTTTTGAAGAGCTTTAATACTGAGAATTTAATGGAGTTTTTAAATTTATTTGGCAATAACGATTGGTTTAGGTTCTAATTTATAATGCTGTAAAATGTATTTTATATCATCTTTAGATAAGAGTCTAAAATTATCAATTTCCTTGTCCATGAATTCATCTTCAGACATCATAGATCGTATAAATACTACTTTAAATACTTCTTTTTTATCATCTAAGGTTAGGTTATTAGAATCCTTTGCAACAAAGCTTTCATAAGCATTAGCCATAGCCAACCAAATTGATATTTCTTCACTTGGATTTTCATCCCTTTTAAAATTGGTAATGGTTTCCTCTAGTGAGACAGGAAAGACCTCGTTGAAGGTCTTATGGATATAAGAAATATGACTTAGTTGCTCATCGCTTAAAGTGTCATTAACAATAGGTGATTGAATTAAGTTTTCTATACTAATGTCTTCGGTGTTAATCTTTTCCGTTGTGCTTTCTTTACATGAAAAAACTAAAAAAGTCAGTAACGATGCAATAAAAATTTTTGTCATTTGTCTTTATATGGTGTACTACATCAAATATAACAAATGCAAAATCGAGATATTATAAAAAAAGTCATAAAAAAATGCCTAAACAAATCGTTTAGGCATTTTACCAGCAAAATAAATGTGCTATTAACCATTATTTTATAAATATGATTCAGTTATTCCGACGTGGTTTTGCTTTATTATTTTGAAATGAATAAATAGTTAAAACAAAACTTTGGATACCATTGCAATCAATGATACGAGTATAACAATTCGTTTTAAATTTTTCATAAATAGGTTTTTCTAAATTTGGTATTACGAATTTCTGAAAAATAATTGAATTAAACCGAAGAAATACTTATAAAATCGACGAAACACACTTTTTTTTAACAATTATGGAATTTGATTAGACTTGCTAAGGTTTAGGAAATCATGTCAAAACCTGTGTAAGGAATCAAAGCTTCAGGGATTTTTATACCATCTTCAGTTTGGTAATTTTCTAAAATACCAGCTAAAATTCTCGGTAGTGCCAATGAACTTCCGTTTAGTGTATGACATAATTCGTTTTTACCATCGCTATTTTTGAAACGAAGTTTTAAGCGATTAGCCTGAAAGGTTTCAAAATTAGAAACAGAAGATACTTCTAACCAACGGTCTTGAGCTGTTGAGAATACTTCAAAATCATAAGTAAGCGCAGATGTAAATCCTAGATCACCACCACATAATTTTAGAATTCTATATGGAAGTTTTAAATCTTTCAATATGTCTTTTACATGATTTACCATGCCGTCTAATGCTTTGTAAGAATTATCAGGATGCTCTACACGCAATATTTCTACTTTATCAAATTGGTGTAATCTGTTTAACCCTCTAACGTGAGCACCATAACTACCAGCTTCTCGTCTAAAACAAGGTGTGTAACCTGTGATGCTAATTGGTAAGTCACTTTCGTTTAATAATGTATCTCTAAAAATATTTGTTGCAGGTACTTCTGCTGTTGGTATTAAATATAGATTATCTAGGGTAACATGATACATCTGTCCTTCTTTATCTGGTAATTGACCAGTTCCAAAACCAGACGCTTCATTTACTAAATGTGGCACTTGGTATTCTGTGTAGCCAGCTTCAGTATTTTTGTCTAAGAAATAGGCAATAAGCGCACGTTGTAATCTTGCACCTTTACCAATATATACAGGGAAACCAGCACCTGTAATTTTGTTACCTAGTTCAAAATCTATGATATTATATTTTTTTGCTAATTCCCAATGTGGTAAAGCGCCATTGTGTAGAGTAGGAATATCTCCTTCTCTAAAAGTCTCCTCATTATCTTCATCAGTATTACCTGCTGGTACAATTGTGTTTGGTACGTTAGGAATTTTATATAATAACTCAGAGAGTGCTTCTACTTTGTCATTGAGTTCTTGCTCAAACCCTTTAGTAGCTTCTTTTAATTGCGTTGTTTTTTCTTTTAAAAGATTTGCTTTTTGTACTTCTCCAGATTTAAATAAATTACCTATTTCTTTAGAAAGGGCATTAGATTCTGCTTTAGAATTATCTAAAGAAGTTTGAAGTGCTTTACGTTCTTCATCAAACGCAATAGCGTTATTAATCATTTCGGTTGCATCAATATTTCGTTTTGCTAAACGTGCTATGATGTCTTCTTTATTTTCTCTAATAAAAGCAACTTGTAACATATCTTTTAATTTAGGTTTTTATACCAATAAAGCTCAGTAAGAGCAAGGAACAAATGTAAAAATAATTTAAGCAGATAAAAATTATATTATCGCTATTTTGACGTGTGAATTAGGGCTTTATCGAGTTTATGTTTTTTTAATTGAATTTTGTTAGACATAAAACTAATCTAGTTTTGATGGTAATATCCAATTATGATGTTTAAAATGCGACCATTCCTCGTTCGCTAAATCTACTTTTTGGTCTATAAGTCTAGTTCTAGATCTGCCATTTACCTTTACGTGAGCGTTTACAAACACTTTTACTGAGATTCCTTTTTTACCAAAATCTTGCTTAAGATGTTGAGCAAATTGCCACATAATGTCTGGTTTTGTAGTAGCGCCTCTTTGTTGTTTTTTGGTTAGGTAATCATCTAATCTAATTTTAATTTTTTTATCTGTATCAGCATTGATTACAGTATATCTAGTGCTTCCATTTTTTGCTCTCAGCATCATTCGCCATGAGAGTCTATGACCTTCTTCTGTCCATAGAACATTATCTTCAATAAAATGATGCCTCATTGGAAGCACGATTTGAATGATAAAATAAACAGTAAATACGGATAGTAAAATGGGTTTGTATTTAGGTACACTAATAGCATTCCCATCATAAAATGGTTTTTCTTTTAAGAAAAATTTACGGATAAGTTTAGGGTCAAAAAAGAATAAACTGAATGCCAATGACATATAAGGAAATATGCCAATTTGAAAAACGATTGAATTAAATAAATGAAAGAAAATAGAAATGAAGAAAGCATATTTCCTGGTAGGCTTAAAAAGTAATAGTGGAATGATGAGGCCATCAAATAATATACCACCATATGCCAAAATATAATGCACTGCGTTTTGTTGCAATAGTTCGCCAATTATAGGATAATTTGCTTTATTTCTCATTAGGATAGCTATCACAGAACTATCTAGCCAATCTGGATATAGTTTTGCTAAAGAAGCATAGGTGTATAGTATAAATAATTGCAGAACAAAAACCCATTTACACCAACTAGGCATTGAGATACTTTTTAGAGCAGGATTTAATTTGGCATCAATAGAGGCATAGCGGTTCGCTGGCATAACAACCATAATAAAACTAAGCAAAACTAAAAGGTAGTAATGATTATTATAAGATGATTTTTGCATGAGATATGTTGCTGTCCACATCACCGCAAAAGTTAGCATACTCAACCTGTATTTATAGCCCAACATTATACAAATTCCTAAAAATCCCATAACCATATAATAGATATACATGCCATTACCAGGTAGTGGTTGTAACCATTCAAAACCAATAAATGAGAATGTAAATTGTGGATCTATTAAGGTTCTTTTTACCCAACCTGTAAAAATGGCGCCAAAAGCTTCTAAGGCACATAATAAACCAAAGATGATTCTAAAAACTATGAGTCCGGAGTTGTCTATATGCTTAAATAATAATTTAGTCATCTAGCTCTTTTATAAATGACAATGCATTTTCCCTATCTTTATTAAGCTGAATTTTTAAAGCTTCAAGATTTTTAAATTTTTCTTCGCTTCTTAAACGCTTAAGGAATTCAATTTTTAGTTCAGAATTATAAATGTCTTCATTAAAGTTAAAAAAATGAACTTCAATAGATTGAGTTTTTCCATTAACTGTTGGGTTGGTACCAATATTCATCATACCGAAGACTAATTTTTTATTAATCTTAGATTTTACAACATATACACCATTACAAGGAATGAGTTTATAGGATGCGATAATGCCAATGTTTGCTGTAGGAAAATCAATTGTTCTGCCTAATCCTTTGCCTTTTATGACGTTTCCAGTTACAAAGAAATTGTAACCTAAATATGAATTTGCTAGGGCAACCTGTCCTTGGTTTAGTGCATTTCTAATTTTTGTAGAACTTACAGTAACTTCCTCTAAATCTTGTGCAGGTATTTCTTCAACATTAAAATCATAGATTTTAGAAAAATCTAATAAATTAGTAATATTGGCACTTCTATTTTTTCCAAAATGATGATCGTAGCCAATGACTATTTCTTTAGTGTTTAGTTCATCTACCAAAATTTGTTTTACGTAGTCTCTGGCGGAAAGATTGGCAAAATCCTTAGTAAATTTTTTAACGATAACTTCTTTTATTCCAAAGGTTTTTAATAACTCTATTCGCTCTTCAATAGTATTAAGCAGTTTAATAGAATCGTCTTTTTGAAGCACCATTCTTGGATGAGGAAATAAAGTCAACACCACAGGAATATAGCCTTTAGCTTTCGCTAATTGCACCACTTGTTTTAATATTTTTTGATGCCCTATATGTATGCCATCAAATGTGCCTATAGTTGTTACTTTTGGTAGTGTTGAATTCAAATCTTTAAAGTATTGCTATTTTTTAAAAATTGCTTTAAGAACGAAGCTACATTTTATTTTCCATTAAATTGATTCATTGTATTACTTACACCTGCAAGTGCGAAAGATTTAACAAGTTCTGCTGAAATTTTTAAACGTTCTTTCAGTTTAGTGTTTTCGTCATCAGTCCATTCACCTAATACATAATCAACTTGTCTGCCTTTGGTAAACTCATCACTAATACCAAATCTAAACCTATTGTATTTTACCGTTTGTAACTTGTCTTGCGTGTCTTTTAAACCATTATGTCCACCATCACTTCCTTTTGTTTTAAGGCGAAGCGAACCAAAAGGAAGATTTAAGTCATCAGTGATAACTAGTAAATTTTCTAATGGTATTTTTTCTTTTTCTAACCAGTATTTTATGGCTTTTCCACTCAGGTTCATAAATGTGCTAGGTTTTAAAAGTATTAATGTTCTACCTTTTACTTTTAGTGTAGCAATATCACCTAGCTTTACGGTTTCAAAAGTAATATCATTAGAATCTGCTAAATGATCAAGTATTTTAAATCCAATGTTGTGTCTGGTGTTTTCGTATTTATTACCTATGTTTCCTAAGCCAACGATTAAGAATTTTTTCATTTTATCTTCTTCTGTTAGTACAATGTTTTCACTAAAACCAAGCCAGCTTTTAATAGCCTTCCACATAATTTCAATTTCTGTAAAAATAAAAAAAGCATCCTATAAATAGAATGCTTTTTAAATATTTGAAATAGGTCTTATCTATTCTTTTACTGCAGCCACGTCATCAGTTTCCGTTGCTGGTACATCTCCTTCTTCGTCTTCATCTTCATCGTCGGCATCAACCACAGCTAATCTACTACGTCTTACTTGACATACTACTGTGTTTTCTGGGTGTAAAAAAGAATAATCTTCGTTTTCTAACTCAGTAATGTAAAGTTTACTACCAATTTTTAAAGGTGTAATATCTACCTCAATAAAATCTGGAAGTTTAGAAGGAATAGCCTTTACTTTAAGTTTACGGTAAGGCATTCTTAAGTTACCACCATTCATTACACCTTTAGAAGAACCTATTGTACGTACAGGAATTTCCATGGAAATTGCTTTATCTTCAAAAATTTGATAAAAGTCAATGTGTGTAATTTTGTCTGTTACTGGGTGGAATTGAATATCTTGCATTATTGCATTATACTCTTCACCATTATCTAAAGTAATCACAACTGTATGTGCGCTAGCAGTGTATACAAGTTTTGAAAAAGCTAATTCTGGTGCTGAGAAATGCAAAGCTTTGTCTCCTCCGTATATAACGCAAGGAACCTGACCAGCATTACGTAGAGCTTTAGTTGCCTTTTTGCCCACGCTTTCTCTTTGAGATCCGTTAATTGTAATTGATTTCATTTTTAAAATGTTTGTTTAATAAAATTTAATTCCCTCATTGTAAGGGCTTGAACTCTAAAGCTTATTTTGCTTAAGAGGGCTGCAAATTTAGACATATTCTTTGAAAATACTAGTATTAACGTAGTATTTTTTGATTTAGACTATAATTTGAAAATGATAACGTGAATGATTAGCAATTAATAGTTGATTCTATTATGCTCTCAAGGTAAACGTTTTGCTATTTGTTTAGGAAATTATAATGTAGCTTAGGTTCTGAATTACATTACAAATTTGTTACTAATAGATTCATTGTGGTGCACATGATGCATTACTTCAGCAAATAAATCTGCACAACTTAGAACTTTTAGTTTTTTGCTTTCACTCTTTAGAGGAATAGAATTTGTAACTATTAATTCTTCAAGTTTTGAGTTTTCTAACTTTTCATAAGCAGAACCAGATAAAATAGGATGTGTACATATTGCTCTTACACTAAGCGCTCCACGTTCCATCATTAAATCTGCAGCTTTAGTTAATGTACCTGCAGTATCAACCATATCATCTACTAACACTACGTTTTTCCCCGTTACATCACCAATAAGTTCCATATGTGAGATAACGTTAGCTTTTGCACGTTGCTTATAGCAAATTACAACATCACTTTTTAGAGCTTTTGAGTATGCATATGCGCGCTTAGATCCACCCATATCTGGCGAAGCAATAGTTAAATTATCTAAATTTAGACTCTTCAAATAAGGTAAAAATATAGTAGAAGCAAATAAATGATCTACAGGTTTCTCAAAGAAACCTTGAATTTGGTCTGCATGCAAATCCATTGTGATAATGCGGGTTGCACCAGCAGCTTCTAACATTTTAGCTACTAATTTAGCAGCGATTGGAACTCTAGGCTTGTCTTTTCTGTCTTGTCTTGCCCAACCAAAGTATGGCATTACTGCTGTAATATGTCTTGCAGATGCACGCTTTGCAGCATCTATCATTAATAATAATTCCATTAAGTTTTTTGGACCAGGATGTGTAGATCCAATAATAAAAACTCGCGTACCTCTTATTGATTCTTCGTAAGACGGTTGAAACTCTCCATCACTATAAGTAGATGTAATCACATTACCTAGTTTAGCGCCATAGGCTTTAGCAATCTGCTCAGCAAGTTCCGTACTTTGAGTACATGCAAAAAATTTAGCTTCTTTAGTTTCAGGTAACATTTGGTATCAGTTGTTTAGTTGATGGTTTGGTATGCTTCTAGTTCGATTCAAATTTAGAAAATTATTTTACTTCAAATAGTATAAATCTCAGTTAATTTTGATTGTTTCACTGAATTAATTTTCTATTTTTGCAATCCGTTATTGGATTAGATATCAAAGATAGTTTTGGTATTGAACATGACCAATTAAATTCGCTCAAGTGGTGGAATTGGTAGACACGTTGGATTCAAAATCCAATGTCGCAAGACGTGTGGGTTCGATTCCCACCTTGAGTACTAAGGGCTTTAACAATTTTGTTAAAGCCCTTTTTTTTATTCTTAAGCTCATATTAGGTGCTATATACTGCAGGTAACATATTTACTGCTCATTCATGATTTGTTATTTTATGTAATTCGTAAAAAACTTCTAATTTCTGCATTCTTTTTTTTGTTGTGGTTCTATTTTTTACTGAAAAATTATTCATTTAACATTTTACTCAGTTTAGATAGCAATTTTATCAATATAATTGTGTTACATTTAGTGCTCTAAATAAACTAAACAACGATTATAAAATGGATAAGAAAACATACCTAATTCTAATCGCAGCAGTGTCTGCATTAGGAGGATTACTTTTTGGATATGATACAGGAGTTATTAATGGTGCTCAATTTTATTTAAGTAAATATTTTGAACTCGATGCAGCTACAAAAGGTTGGGTTGTTGGCAGTGCACTTTTAGGTTGTTTTGTTGGTGCTATTGTAGCAGGACCTCTTAGTATAAAAATTGGACGTAAATGGTCATTAATCATATCTGCAATTCTGTTTTCGTTGTCAGCTTGGGGATCTGGTCTACCTTCGTTTTTACCAGAAACGGTCAGTGTACTTGTAGTATTTAGAATAATTGGTGGTTTAGGTATTGGTATTGCTTCAATGAATGCGCCAATGTACATTGCAGAAATTGCTCCAAGTAACATTAGAGGTCGCATGGTTACTTACTATCAATTAGCAATTGTGGTAGGCTTCTTTGTAGTGTTTTTAGCAACTTACTTTATTGGTAATGGTCTATCGGAAGTAGAGAATATTGCTTTTGGTTGGAAACGTATGTTCTGGTCAGAGCTTATACCAAGTGGCTTGTTTTTGGTGCTCATGTTTTTTATACCAAAGAGTCCAAGATGGTTGGCTTTAAAAGGAAAAGAAGAAAAAGCTATAGAAGTTTTAAATAAAATACATAACGAGAAAGATGCTCTAGTAGAAATTGAAGAAATTAAAAATTCTTTAAAAGCAGAAGGTAACAGCAAGATAAAAGTTAATTATTTTTCTAAAGCAATATTAGGTATAATCGTAATAGGTACTGTGCTTTCGGTTTTGCAACAGTTTACAGGAATTAATGCTGTATTATATTATGGTGCAGATATTTTTGAAAAAGCACTAGGTTTTGGTAAGGATGATGTATTAAAACAACAAATTTTATTAGCATTTGTAAACCTTGTATTTACATTTATAGCAATGTACACTGTAGATAAGTTTGGTAGAAAACCACTTTTATATATAGGGTCTGTTGGTATGATTTTAGGATTTTTGTTGTTAGCAGTCTCATTACAATTAGATGCCGTTGGTGTAATTTCATTAATAGGTGTTTTAATATTTATTGCCTCGTTTGCCTTGTCTATGGGACCAGTTGTTTGGGTGTTGCTGTCAGAAATGTTTCCAAATAAAATACGAAGCGCAGCCATGTCAGTTGCCGTTGCAGCACAATGGGCAGCTAATTATGTTGTTTCGCAATCATTTCCTGTTGTTATGGAAAGTGAAATGAATAACAGTGCAACTTGGAGTGGTTCACTTCCTTATTACATTTTTATTGCGTTTATTTTAATTATCGTAATTATAACGTACAAGTTTATTCCAGAAACAAAAGGGAAGTCACTCGAAGAAATAGAGTCTTTCTGGAAGTAATCCAGAACAGTTAAAATCTGATTGTTTAGTTAATTACCACTATTGTATGCAAATTTAACCGAATTGATTCTTTTAGTAGAAAAAATTAATCTATTTTTGGTTAACCAAAGTGGTTAACCAATTGTAAATAAGCAATTCATGAGTTTAAGATTGATAGTTATATCTCTTATTTGTTCAGGTTTTATAGTTGCATGTGCTAAAAATGATAAAGATGAAGATGTTGAGTTTATCTTTGAAAGTACCGACGATGATCCTGTAATCTATGCTAACATAGATTTTTCTAATTGGAAAGTCACATTACCTGTTGATGAAAATAATAATGGTGGTCCAGATGAGTATCAACCTTCAGAATTAATTAATGGAGGCTACAGAACAAATTCTTCAATTCTACCTTATATGTATGATGACGCTTCAGATTCATCAATAGAATTTTACACAGTTCCTGGAGTTTCAACCACAAACAGTTCATATTCTAGAACGGAGTTAAGAGAACTTATTAATCCTGAGAATGCAAGAGAAAATTGGACGTTAGATGAAGGTGGTACGATGACAGGACGATTAAAAGTAGTGGATATATCTGAAGATAATGAAAGTAACAGCAGACAATATCATAATACTATAGTAATGCAGATTCATGGTATTATTTCTTTAGACGATATGGCAATTCATAGTTTTTCTTCTAATAATGGTCCGCCTTTAATTAAAATGCGTTGGATAGATGGTTACATCTATGCCTATAAAAAATCATTGGTAGATGAGAATACATCTGGCGATGATTTGTTAATTAACTCAAGTGATGTTTGGGTAGATGCATCAACCAATATGGGTTATGTTGGTTTTGAAGAATTTGAATTTAGAATTACAGCATCTACAGGAAAGTTAGAGTTACAATTAAATGATGAAACGCCTTTGGTTTATCAAGATATAAGTATGAGCAAATGGCCTTTTGAAAATTATTTTAAAGCTGGTAATTATTTAGGTTCAACAGCAGACGGAGCATTCTCAAAAGTAAAATATTACGAACTTCAAGTCACACATTAATAATACACAATACAACATCAAATGAAAAATTATTTAATCATTCTTAGTTTATTAATCACACTTATTTCTTGTGGAGAAAAAACGAACTCAAATACAGAATCTAATTTATTAGTTTCAACTAGTGAAGAATTACAGAACGCTATTAAAAATGCGGAACCAGGAGACGATATTGTATTAAAAAATGGTACTTATAATAATCTCGAAATTAAATTGGTAGGAGAAGGTACAGAAGATAGTCCTATTACTTTAAAAGCAGAAACACCAGGAAAAGTGTTTATAGAAGGAGAGTCTAGTTTAGAAATTAGTGGTCATTATTTAGTAGTAGATGGCTTGTTTTTTAGAAACGGACATTCACCGAAAACTAATGTTATCGCCTTTAGAACAAGTGAAAAAGAAGTTGCAAATCATTCAAAAGTAACCAATTGTGTTATTTTAGATTTTAATAATCTAGAGCGAGACCAAGATAATCTTTGGGTACAATTCTACGGAAAACATAATGAATTAAGCAACTGTTACATTGCTGGTAAAACCAATGGAGGACCAACAGTAAGAGTAGATTTAAAAGGAAACCAAAGTATTAGAAACTATCACAAAATTGTTAATAATCACTTTGGGCCCAGACCAAGAAAAGGTGGAGCAAGAGGAGAAACTATTCAGTTAGGAAGTAGTTTTACGTCTATGTCGCCAAGTAATACGTTAATTGCAAACAACTTATTTGAAGAGTGTAATGGTGAAGTAGAAATTATTTCGAGTAAAACCAATTTCAATATTATAAAGAATAATGTGTTTTATAAAAGTGAAGGTTCTGTTGTAACGCGTCATGGAAACTATGTTACTGTAGACGGAAATTATTTTATTGGAGATGGCGTTAATGACCAATATGGTGGAATCAGAATTATTAACACAGGTCATTGGGTCATTAATAACTTATTCTACAAAATAAAAGGAAAGAATTTTAGAAGTCCGATTGCTATTATGAACGGAATTCCAAAATCGCCATTAAACAGATATAATCAAGTTACCGATGTTGTTGTGGCTTACAATACATTTGTAGATTCAGATTCGCCATGGCAATTTGGTGTAGGTACAAACATTGCACAAGCAGATGTATTACCAAAATCTGAAATT
The DNA here is from genome assembly GCF_045765065.1 of Winogradskyella sp. 4-2091. Lineage (NCBI taxonomy): Bacteria > Pseudomonadati > Bacteroidota > Flavobacteriia > Flavobacteriales > Flavobacteriaceae > Winogradskyella > Winogradskyella sp. 4-2091. Next base: position 116,761 of record NZ_JBJKOD010000002.1, on the reverse strand, counting down.
AGATCTGCAAGACCATTAAGAACCGAAGTTGTAAATAATGTTATTTATAACTCTAAAGGTGATGCCAACCCAATTATTGAGCACGACAAAGCAGATGGTGTAACCTTTGCAAGTAACGTAATTGATAACAATGGTGTAGAAATTAAAAACAGCCATGGTTTAATTACTAAAGAACTGTCATTAACAGATATAGGAACAGAACTTGCTGTGCCAACAACTGGTTTTGGTGATGTAGAAGTTTACAAAGGGTATGATTTTGAAACTATTAAAACTGATTTGTTAAATAACTCTAGAGAAAAATCAAACCAAATAGGTGCTATTTTAAATGCTGAAAACATTAGTTTAAACTTATTAGATAAGTCTAAATATGGTGCAGATTGGTATTTAGATCAAGTTGAAGCTAAAGCATCTAAAAAACATGCAGTAACAAATGCTTCAGAATTAACAGCTAAGCTAAAAGAAGCGGAAAGTGGTGATGTCATTGTCTTAAATGAAGGTGTTTATGAAATTTCAAAATCATTAGTCATTAATAATTCCATTACCATTCAATCTAAAGGAAATGTTGAAATTGAATATTCAGGAGCAGCAAATACACCAGCTATAGAATTACAGCCTTATGGTAAATTAACCTTAAAAGGAATAAAATTAAAAGGAACTGGTTCTCAATATGCTTTTGCTAGCTTAAAAGAGAATATGTCTAATCACTTTGGCTTAGAGGTGTTAGATGCTGAAATCAGTAATTTTAATTACGCTTTAAAAGTGTATAAGCAATCTTTTTCTGAAGAAATTACCTTTAAAAACACAGCAATTTCTAACTGTGAAAACGGAATTGAATTGTCAGAAGAAACAAACGATAGAGGTGATTACAATACGGAGTATTTAACAATAGATAACTGTCAATTTACCAACGTAAAACAAAATGTTATTGATTATTACAGAGGTGGTTACGATGAGTCTACAATTGGAGGAAACTTACTTGTAACAAATAGTACATTTACCAATTGTGGAGCCAAAGAGAAAAACGGAATGTTATTAAATCACAGAGGTATCGTAAATGTAAATATCAATAACAACACCTTTAAAAATAACAATGTACAGTTTGTATCTATTCTTTGGGGCGCAAAGAACAATGTAGAATCTGATAATACGCTGTCTAATTCAGGTCAAATAAAAACTGAAGAAAACTTGAAGCAGAAGTTAATGTATTAATAAATTCTTCCGAAAGTCAAGAATCTAATACGTTATAACCATACAAAAAATTGAAATGAAAAAACAACTATTAACAATACTAACATTATTAGTAATAGTTGCTTGTAAAGAGAACAGTAAATCGATTTCAGAAGCAAAGCAAGACACTGAGAAAACGATAACTTATCCTAGTGATGTTATTCCTTTTATGGATGAATGGAAGATATTATTAGGAGATGGTACTTTCAATGATTCATTGGTAAATTTTTCAAAGGAAGATTTCTTTTATGTTGAAACAAAAGATGAAACGGATTGGGTAGTTTATAAATCGCCAAATTCTGGGATTACATCACGTACTTCAAGTAATACAAGAACGGAATTAGGTCAGAAAAAACATTGGACACCAGAAATTGGAGGTAAATTAACAGGAACCTTAAAAGTTCAACATGTGTCAACATCTGGTGATGCAAGAGTAGCAGCCTCTTATTCTGTAGTGGTTGGGCAAATTCATAGTGATGAAGGTCATGAAAACGAACCTATAAAGATTTTTTACAAGAAATTTCCTGGTCATACTAAAGGTTCTGTGTTTTGGAACTACGAAATAAATACAGATGGTGAAGACAATTCTGCTCGTTGGGATTTTTCAACAGCAGTTTGGGGATATGATATGTCAGTAGTTGGAGAAACTCCAGATACTTATCCGGAAGAACCAAAAGATGGTATTGCATTGGGTAAAGAGTTTAGCTACGAGATAAATGTTCATAAAGGAATTATGTACTTAACGTTTACCAGTAAAGGTCATGAAACCATTAAGTTCACTAAAAACTTAGTAAAGTCAGATTTTGCAACAAAAGAAAATATTCCTGATCAAATATGGTCCTTATACGCTTCAATTGGTCGTGATGGTATAGAGCGCGACAGTGCTTATGCCGGAGAACTCAATTATTTTAAGCAAGGTGCATACAACCAAACTAATGGTAAAAGTCCTGATGATAACATCGTGTGGTACACTGGTTCAGATACTTACAATGGCGATATAGCAAAACAATATGCTAATGGTTCTTATGCTGAGGTTTGGTTTAAAGAGGCTACAGTAGGTGAAGGCACGCGTCCTACAGAATGAAATCAAACAAGTGTGAGTATATGTATTTAATTATTAATCCAAATTAGAAATTTAGTTATGAAACAAACTTTTAAAAATAAATTTTCAAAATGGATGGCATTATTTCTTCCAGGTATATTTTTACTTGGTTTAAATATTGGTACTGGTAGTGTGACAACTATGGCTAAAGCTGGTGCAGAATATGGAATGTCTTTATTGTGGACCATTGTAGCATCTTGTTTGACAACATTTTTTATGATTAATTTATATGGAAAATATACGTTAGTCACTGGTGAAACTGCTTTACAAGCCTTCAGGAAACATATACATCCTGGTGTTGGTATTTTTTTCATTGTTGCATTAACCGTTGGTGTTTGTGGTAGTGTAATGGGTGTAATGGGTATTGTGGCAGACATTTGTTTTGAGTGGTCAAAAAGTGTCGTAGACGGAGGGATTTCTCCTGTGTATTTTGCCATAACGTTTATAGCATTAGTCTATTTTATTTTTTGGAATGGAAAAACTCAGTTCTTTGAACGTGCATTAGCAGTAATTGTGGCCATTATGTCGGCAAGTTTCCTTTTAAACTTTTTTATTATGATGCCGCCTCCAATAGATATTATTAAAGGTCTCATACCAAATATTCCAGAAACTATAGGTAACGATAAAAGTCCGTTTTTAATAATTGCATCTCTCGTTGGAACGACTGTTTTCTCAGGTTTATTCATCATAAGAACAACGTTGGTAAAAGAAGCAGGTTGGAAAATATCGGACCTAAAAAAACAACGTAATGATGCCATCGTATCAGTAACATTAATGTTTGTTATTAGTGCCTCAATAATGGCAGCTGCTGCTGGTACACTATATGTTGAACGAATTGGTTTGTCAACGGCATCACAAATGATTGGCTTGCTAGAGCCATTAGCCGGAAGTTTTGCAACATCTGTATTTGCAATTGGTATAATCTCAGCAGGTGTTTCATCTCAATTTCCAAATATTTTAATGCTACCTTGGTTGCTTTGTGATTATAATAATTCTGAAAGAAATATGACATTGCCAAAATATAGAATAATGGTATTTTTAATCTCTATATTGGGTCTTGTAGTGCCAATTTTTAACGCTAGGCCAATATTTGTAATGGTTGTATCTCAAGTTTTTAATGCGGTAATTTTACCAGCTACAGTCTTAGGTATTTTATATTTAAGTAACAGATCTGATTTAATGGGAAAACATAAAAATACGTTATTGGAGAACATTTTTTTAGGACTTATTTTGTTGTTTTCTATTTACACATCGTACACTGGTATTACAGGAGTGATAGAAATTTTAAATTAAAAGAAAAATGAAAGAATTGCAAAATTATGCACACATACCATTAAAACAACGTTCCAATAGAGTTTGGAGAACTTATGAAGGTGGTGCATTAATTGATAGATGGAAAAAAGCACCTTCAGAAGAGGATGGCCAAATGCCAGAACAATGGATTATGTCTACGGTTACAGCACGTGGCAATGGTAGACCAGAAAACGAAGGACTTTCTTTAATTGAAACAGAGCAAGGCGTTGTACCATTAAAGGACATAATTAATTCTAATCCAGAATTGTTTTTAGGTAAAGAATTAGCAGAAAAATATGGAACTACAGGTGTACTTATTAAGATGTTAGATTCTATGGAGCGCTTAACCATACAAGTGCATCCAGATAAAAAATACGCTAAAACGATTTTAAATTCTGAGTTTGGTAAAACAGAATCTTGGTACGTGCTAAATACACGAGAAATAGATGGAGAAAAACCTGTAGTTTACATGGGATTTAAAGAACATGTAACTAAAGAAATTTGGAAATCACATTTTGAAACTCAAAACATACAAGGTATGTTAGAGTGTTTACATAAAATTGAAGTAAAACCAGGAGATGCCTTTATGATTTATGGTGGAGTTCCTCATGCCATTGGTTCTGGTTGTTTTTTAATGGAAGTTCAAGAACCTACGGATTATACAATGCGTGTTGAGAAAACAACACCTGCTGGATTAAAAATAGGACCAGAATTAATTCATCAAGGCGTTGGAGAAGAAACCATGTTAGAATGTTTTCACTATAACACCTATAATTTGGAACAAGCGCTCAAGGAGTGGAAAATTACACCAGAAGTTTTAGAGAGTTCTGATGAATTTACATTTAGAACGTTGTTTAATAAAAAACATACCGATTGTTTTGGGTTAAATGAATTACTTTTAGATGGTAATTATACGATGCAAGGTAATGCTAGTTTCTATGTTGCTGTAATTTATTCAGGAGATGGAATTATAACATGTAATGGAAAAGATTACGACTATAAACAAGGCGATGAAATATTTATCTCTGCAGCAATTTCTGAAATTACATTTAAGTCAAAAAGCGCTTCAAAAATTTTACTTTGCTATCCTCCAAATTAAGGGATAGAGATTAATTTTATTATAAAAAATAGATAATGAATTTATTTAATTTAGAAAATAAAGTAATTCTTATTACAGGAGGATGCGGAATTCTTGGTGGTGGTATTGCTAAATATTTAGCAGAAAATAACGCGACTGTAATTTTGTTACATTACAAAGAGCAACCTTTACGCGACGCTGTACAGAAATTAAAAAGTATTAATGCCAAAGTAGAAGGTTACGTTTGTAACGTGGTTGAGGAGGATAGTCTTCAAACCGTTGCAAAAAAAATTGTTGATACTTATGGTAAAATTGATGTGCTGATAAATGCTGCTGGTGGAAATAAACCAGGAGCAACCGTTGGTCCAAATCAATCTGTTTTTGATGTTGATGTAGAACAGTTTAAGCAAGTTATTGACTTAAATCTGTTTGGTAGTATTATACCATCTTTAGTTTTTGGTAAAGTGATGGCTCAAAATAAAATAGGAACAATTATTAATGTATCATCCATGGCTGCAGATAGAGCAATAACCAGAGTTATGGGTTATTCAGCATCAAAAGCGGCAATAGACAATTTTACAAAATGGATGTCTGTTGAGTTGGCTCAAAAATATGGTGATGGAATGCGCGTAAATGCCATTGCGCCAGGTTTCTTTATTGGTAATCAAAATAGAGCATTACTAACTAATGAAGATGGTAGTTATACTGATAGAGGGAATACTATTATACAAAACACACCAATGAATCGTTTTGGAAATGCAGATGAGCTTAATGGCGCTATTCATTATTTAGCTTCTGAAGCATCTAAATTTGTTACAGGAATTGTTATTCCTATAGATGGTGGATTTAGTGCATTTAGTGGCGTTTAATTTTTTTAGATAATTATACTATGGAACAAACATGGCGATGGTACGGTCCTAATGATTCAGTTTCCTTATCAGATATAAAACAAGCAGGAGCAACAGGAGTCGTTACGGCATTACATCATATTCCTAATGGGGAAATTTGGGAAATTGATGAAATAAAAGAGCGAAAAGCAATTATCGAAAAATCAGGTCTTTCTTGGAAAGTTGTAGAAAGCATACCTGTACACGAAAACATCAAAACACGTTCAGGGAATTTTAAAGCGTATATTGAGAATTATAAAACTAGTATATTAAATTTAGCAGCATGTGGCATTAATATCATCTGTTATAATTTTATGCCAGTCCTAGATTGGACAAGAACGTCATTAGATTTTAGTGTTGAAGATGGCTCTAAAGCCTTACGTTTTGATAGCACAGCTTTTGCTGCATTTGAATTGTATTTATTAAAAAGGCCTGGAGCCTCTAAACTGTATTCTGAAAAAGAAAAAACGGATGCTAAAGTTTATTTTGATAATCTCACTGAGACGGAAAGAGAAAAATTATCAAATAATATAATTGCAGGACTTCCAGGAGCAGAAGAAGGTTATTCTTTAGAACAATTTCAAGACGTTTTAAATACATACAGTAATATTGATGCAGATCAATTAAAAAAGAATTTGGTTTCATTTTTAAATGATATAATTCCAGTTGCAGCATCCAAAAATGTATTAATGTGTATTCATCCAGACGATCCACCAATGCCAATTTTAGGATTGCCAAGAGTTGTAAGCACAGAAGAAGATTATGCTTATTTATTTGAACAAGTACCTAATATTGCTAATGGAATAACGTTTTGTACAGGCTCTCTGGGTGTCAGAGAAGACAATAATTTGGTTAAGATCTTTAAAAGGTTTGCTGATAGAGTTCACTTTTTACACTTAAGAAGTACGCAAAGAGATACTAAAGGGAATTTTTATGAAGCTAATCATTTGGAGGGCAACGTAGATATGTTTAGCATAGTAAAAGCCGCTTTAATTGAAGAAGATAGAAGGACAAAAACAAGTGGGTTAGATGCTTCTATACCAATGAGACCAGACCATGGACACCAAATGTTAGATGATTTAAAAAAATCAACTAACCCAGGTTACTCCGGAATCGGAAGATTGAGAGGTTTAGCTGAACTTCGCGGATTAGAGTTTGGTATTAAAAGAATGTTAGATTTATAAATTAAGATTAGCTGAGGTATAATTTTATGCTTCTAACTTTATAAATTAAGTAATTTTTAACAATATACTTTGTTTAGGTATCTAATAACCATATATTTGGTAAACCAATCTGGTAAACCAATTCTAGAACTATAATATTATGAAAATTAAATTATCCTTCAGTTTATCATTTGTCATTGTATCAATGCTTTTCTTGTTTTCATGTGCCAATGAGAATAAAACCCAAACAGGTAATGACGATGAAAAAATTGCAAACAAGGAACATCCAAAACTTATTTTAACAGCTCAAGGTGTAAAAGATATTAGAGCGCAGTTAGGAACAATTCCAATTTTCGATAAATCTTTAGAAGCAGTTAAGGAAGAGGTTGATGCGGAAATTGAAGCAGGTATAGAAGTGCCTATTCCTAAAGATTATTCAGGTGGTTATACACATTCTAGACACAAGCAAAATTGGTTTGTTCTCCATAAAGCTGGCTTATTGTATCAAATTTTAGATGATGAAAAATATGCCAAATATGTAAAAGATATGCTAATGGAATATGAGGCACTTTATAAAACTTTGCCATTACATCCAAAAACCAGGTCTTATGCAAGAGGAAAATTATTCTGGCAATGTTTAAACGATTCTAATTGGTTGGTCTATGTTAGTCAGGCTTACGATTGTATATATAATTATTTAACAGAAGAAGAGAGAAACAAGCTAGAGACTAATTTATTTAGACCATTTGCAGATCATATCTCTGTAGACAGTCCGCAATTTTACCAACGTGTTCATAACCATAGTACTTGGGGTAATGCTGCAGTCGGAATGATTGGTTTAGTTATGGATGATGAAGAATTAATCAATCGTGCTTTATACGGAATAAAAGATTTAAAATTAGACACAACTAAAAAAGATGATGATGGTGGTTTTCTAAACAAAGACGGAAAAGCTGGTTTTTTAGCAAACATAGAAGAGCCTTTTTCGCCAGATGGTTATTATAATGAAGGGCCATATTATCAACGTTACGCTATGTATCCTTTTTTAGTTTTTGCGGAAGGTTTGCACAACGTAAAACCAGAATTGAAAATATTTGAATATAAAGAAGGTGTACTTCTAAAATCTATAAACGCGTTATTGAATTTATCAGATGCTGATGGCGATTTCTTCCCATTAAATGATGGTCAAAAAGGAATGTCTTATTATACAAACGCATTGGTAACTGCAGTTGATGTATCTTATCATTTTGGAGATCAAGATCCAGGTTTATTGTCAATAGCAAAGCAACAAGATAAAGTTTTATTAGACGATTCTGGTTTGGCGGTTGCCCTTGGTATTAAGAATGGAAATGAAAAGCCATTTACAAAAAAATCAATTAACTTATCTGATGGTCCAGAAGGAAAGCAAGGTGGTGTTGGTATATTGAGAAACCAAGATATTGAATTGGTTTTTAAGTATGCATCACAAGGATCTAGCCACGGACATTATGATAAATTGTCTTATTCTTTATATGAAAAAGGAGAAGAAGTAATTCAAGATTATGGATTATCTCGTTTTGTAAATATCGAACAAAAAGGTGGTGGTAATTACCTTAAAGAAAATAAAACTTGGGCAAAACAAACTATTGCACATAATACAGTAACGCAAAATGAAACTTCTCATTTTACAGGTAAATATGACATAGGAAGCTTACATCATTCAGATTTACAATATTTTTCTTCGGACAATGATAATGTTCAAGTAGTAAGTGCAATTGAAAAAAATGCCTATCCAGGAACAACTATGCTCCGCACCATGGCAATCATTAAAGATGAAGATTTTGAGAAACCATTTGTGTTAGACATAATGAAAGTGACTTCTGCCACTGCAAATCAATATGACTTTCCATTTTATTATTTTGGACAAGTATTACAAACAAATTTTAAATACAATTCACCCGAAATATTAAAACCATTGGGTTCAAAAAATGGTTATCAGCATTTGTATTTAGAAGGATCAGGAAAAGCTTCAGATGAGAACACTAAGTTTTCTTGGTTCAGTAATGATAAGTTCTATTCATTAACAACAGTAACCAATACTAAAGATGAATTGATCTTCGCAAGAATTGGAGCAAATGATCCAGAATTTAATTTACGTCGTGATCCTGCATTAATTCTAAGAGCAAAAAAATCAAAAAATAGAACCTTTGTTTCTGTTATAGAATCACACGGAAGTTATAGTGCAGTTTCAGAATCCGCTCTAAATTCAAAAAGTAATATTAAAGACATAAAAACAGTTTTAGATTCTGACGCGTACACGGCTATTTCAATTACTACTATTAATGGTAAAACGAAGTTGTTTATAACCTCGAATACAAATACGTCTAAAGAAGTTAAGCATAATGTAAAAATTGATGATAAGAATTACGAATGGTCAGGTTCTTATTATTTCAATTAAGATATATCATTTAGAGGGTTGTAAAAAATCTCAAAAAAGCAATAATTCAAAAATTAAATAAAAATGAAAAGATTTAGCGAAAAGTATATTGTATCAAAGGATATGGAGTGGGAAGAACTAGGAGGAGGAGTTTCTAGAAAGTTCTTAGGTTATGATAATCAAATCATGATGGTTAGTGTAAAGTTTGAAGAAGGCGCATTAGGAGCACCACATCAACATTTTCATACGCAAGCTACATATTGTGTGTCAGGTAAATTTGAGTTTGAAATTGACGGTGTAAAACAAATAGTAGAAGCAGGTGACGGTGTATATATAGAGCCAAACTTATTACATAGCGCGGTATGTTTAGAAGCAGGACAACTTATTGATACTTTTAGTCCTGTGAGAGAAGATTTTTTAACAGGCGAAGGACCATCTTATTTTGGAGATAAAGAATCGTAAAGATTTATTTTATCCCATTTACTAATAGTTGTTAGCAAACTTATAGTCCATTAAGCCCTTAAGTTATTTACTATATTACCTTAAATATTAACTATTTTAACATATAAATTTTACGAAAACGTTGTATTTAACAAATATTTATATATATTTGGTTTTCCAATCTGGTAAACCAATTTGGTTTACCAGTAAAAAACTTTAAAAAGATTCTCATTTTATTACGTAAAATATGAGTCTTTACTATTAAAATAAACTAATAATAAAACAATCTAATCTAAACAATGAATTATGAATTTAAAATTTAAACTCATTACTGTTATTGCACTTTTCTTTAGTGTAGTAGCTTTTGCTCAAGAGGCATATACCGTATCAGGTGTAGTCACTGGAGCATCCGATAATATGCCCATACCTGGTGCAAATATTATTGTTGTCAATACAAGTAGAGGTACTTCTACTGACTTTGATGGTAAATACCAATTGGAAGTAAGCAAAGGCGATGTTCTTAAGTTTTCTTATGTTGGTTATGTAGCTCAAACTGTTACAATAGATAGTCAGACTACTGTTAATGTTTCATTAGCCGAAGATGATAATTCATTAAGTGAAGTTGTTGTTGTAGGTTATGGAGCTCGTAAAAAAAGTGATGTAACTGGTTCTGTATCTTCTTTGAAAAAGGAAGAATTAACTGCTTTTCCTGTATTGGAAGCAGAACAGGCACTTCAGGGACGTGCAGCTGGTGTAGTTGTTCAATCAAATAATGGTGGTGAGCCAGGAGCACCAATTAAAATTAATATTAGAGGTAATACTTCAATTAATGCAAGTAGTGATCCCCTTATTGTTGTAGATGGTTTTGTGGGAGGTACAATGCCACAAGCTGGAGATATTGAATCACTTCAGGTTTTAAAAGATGCATCAGCAACGGCTATTTATGGTTCTAGAGGATCAAATGGTGTCGTATTAGTTACTACTAAGAAAGGTAGAAGTGGTAAATTGGTTGTAGAATTTAATTCTACATATTCAATTCAAAATACTGCTAATAGCTTAGATTTATTAAATGCTAGTGATTTTGCAGATTACCAAAATCAAATTAGAGCTAACCAAGGTAATACAACTCCATACGTACAAGGAGATTACGATACGGATTGGCAAGATTTAATCTACAGAGCTGGTAGTACTTCAAATAACCAAGTTTCTTTCTCAGGAGGTTCTGAAAAAGTTAATTATTATGCTTCAGGTACTTATTTTCAGCAAGATGGTATCTTAGTTAACTCTGGATACGAGAGAGTTTCTTTCTTGTCTAATCTTGATGCACAAGTTACTGATAAGTTAAAAGTAGGTCTTAACTTAAACGGTCGTATGAGTAAAAAAGATGGAGTATCTACTCAATCCAATGGATCAGTTACTGTGGGTGGTGATGATGTTGTTTCTTTAGCAATGCGTTTCGCACCAGACAAAGGAATCTATAATGATGACGGAACTTTTTCAACAAATGATTTAATTGGTGATGAGGTAGATAACCCATACGCGGTTGCTACACAAAGAGATGATGATACTGAAATAGAAGATTTTAGAGCGAATTTTTATGCAAACTACGAAATTATTGAAGGTCTTGCATTTAAAACAACTTTCGGTTTAAGTAATAAGAATGAGTTTAGAGGAATATACATGCCTAGAACTTTAGCTGTTACAGCTGGTAGAGGCTTAGATGGTAGAGCTATCATGTCAGAAGATAAAACTAAAACTATTTTAAGTGAAAACTACTTAACGTACAATAAAGAAATAGGAAAAGGTAATTTAACTTTATTAGCAGGATATTCTTACCAAAAAACAGTTAGAAAAGGGTTTTACAGCGAAGGTACTGGTACTATATCAGATTCATTCTCTTACTACGGTTTATGGACTGCTACTAATTTAATTAATGGTGGATCAGGAGATATCTATGAAACTGAAACTGAAATTCAATCTCAATTTGGTAGATTAAACTACGATTATGATGATAAATACTTATTAACTGCTACAGTAAGACGTGATGGTGCATCTAACTTTGCTGAAAATGAAAAGTATGCAATTTTCCCTTCAGCTGCGTTTGGTTGGAAAATTTCAAATGAAGATTTCTTAAGTGATAATGAAACTATCTCTAACTTAAAATTCAGAGCCAGTTATGGTCTTACAGGTAACCCATCAATTGGTGCTTACGAATCGTTAGCAAGTTTAGCTAGTATTTATGCGTCTAGTAATGGTGGAACTGTACCGGCTATTACGCCAAACCAACCTTCTAACCCAGATCTTAAATGGGAAACATCTTACCAATCTAACTTTGGATTAGATATAGGTTTATTTAACAGTAAAGTTTCTTTATCATTAGATTATTATAACATTGATACTAAGGACTTAATCATGGTTGATAGAGGATTACCTTGGTATTTAGGTTTCTACAATGATCAAATATTGAAAAATGTTGGTGAAATAAATAACAAAGGATTTGAAATTTCTTTAAATACTAGAAATATTACTAACGATAACTTTAGCTGGTCTACAGATTTAGTGTTCGCTACTAATAAAAACTCTGTAACAACATTAATTAATGGTGATGATTATTTCCAAAATGGTGCGCCAAGTTATTTTAGTGTAAATAACACGGCTATCTTAAGAGAAGGTGAAGAAGTAGGTTTATTCTACGGATATGATTATGCAGGTGTCTTCCAAGGAGGTGCGTTACCAGCCGGTACAGCTACATTGCCAGGAGCTTCAGCAGGAGATCCATTATTTGCTGATATAGATGGAAGTGGTGATATTACTAACGATGACCAAACAATTATCGGTAATCCAAACCCAGATTTTACTTGGGGTATTACAAACAACTTTTCGTATAAGAACTGGGATTTAAATGTCTTTTTCCAAGGTTCTCAAGGAGGTGAGATTTTTAACATGACTAATGTGCAGTTAAATAACGGTGATGCTAATACAACTTATGATTATTACAATAGTGCTTGGACGGCTGCTAGCCCTAACACTGATCAACCTCGTGTAGGGAATAACAGTTTTAGAGAAATTTCTTCTCGTTTCGTAGAGGACGGTAGTTATATCAGATTAAAAAACATTGCTGTTGGTTACTCTTTCCCTACAGAAATGATTGAAAAATTAGGAATTGAAAACCTAAGATTAACACTTAGTGCACAGAATCTATTAACGATTACAGATTATTCTGGTTTAGATCCTGAGGTTAACTATTATGGCTCTGCTGGTGATAATAATACAGCAAGTAATACGGTTAGAGGTTTTGATTTTGGAAATTACCCGACAGTTAAATCGGTGAGTTTTAGTCTAAATGTGAAATTTTAATCGTATATTTTAGAAAAAAACAGTTTTAATTAAAAAGAAAAAATTATGAAGACTTTTAAAATTTTAATGTTATTGATAATGGGATTGTCAATAATGGGATGTTCAGATTTAGAAGAAGAGCCTGTTGGTTTATTATCGCCAGATGGTTTCTTTACATCTACTCAGGATATTCAAACCGCTATAGATGGTTCCTTAACACATGCTATTAACGAAGAAATTTGGGGAAGAAAACTTTCTATTGCATTGATGTTACGTTCTGATATGGTTAACCTTCAATCTACTCAAACACGTAGAGTTGAAATGGATACACATACAATTACAGGTGATAATGAAATGGTATATGATCCATGGACTAGAATTTATTTAGGAATTGCAGCAGCAAATAATGCCATTGCAGGTGCTGAGGATGTAGCGGTTGATGAAGCTGTTAAAAACCCAGTTACGGCACAAGCTTATTTTGCTAGAGCGTTTTATTATTTTCATTTGGTAAGACTTTTTGGTGATGTTCCTTACATTGATACTCCAGTTGATGATATCGGAGCAGCTAGTTCTCTAAGTAATACACCTGAATCTGAAGTATATGATAGAATAATAGCAGATTTACAATGGGCTAAAACTTGGTTGCCAAATACACAGGCTTCTAGATCTATACCTTCTAAAGGAGCGGCAAGTTCTTATTTAGCACTAGTATATTTAACTAGAGCAGGAACAAGTGATATGACTTATTTCCAAATGGCATATGATGAAGCTTATGAAGTAATTCAGAATGCAGGGACTTATAATTATGCTTTAGATCCAGATTTTCAAACGTTATTTAATGCTAATAAAATTGATAACTCTATAGAGCCAATTTTCGCATTAGATTATAACAATGTAGAAGCTCCAGATAATGCATATGATCAAATATCTCCAATGTGTGGTATTAGAGGTGATGACGGATGGTCTGTTGCTGTGCCTACAATGGCTGTTTACCAATCATTTGATGCAGATGATTATAGAACACGTGTAAGTTTCCAAACAGAAGCTACTATTAATGGTACTACAGTAGATTTTACTCAGTTTGATATTAGTGGACATGAGCATGCAGCAAACCAGCCTTATATGGCAAAGTACTCTCGTTATCCAGGAGAATTTGCGAGAGGTAGTAAGAGAGCAACAAGTCATAACTATTCTATGATGCGTTATGCAGAGGTTTTATTGATTGCTGCAGAAGCAGGAGTTGAAGTAGGAAGCCCATTAGCTCTTGGTTTTCTTAACGAAGTAAGAGGTAGAGCAAGAAATGGTGGTGAAACGACTAATGGTGGTTACGTTGAAGAAACAGTAGCAGCTAGTGCAGTTCCTGCTGATCTTGGTTCAATTACTGTTGCAGATGTTCTTGAAGAACGTAGAATTGAACTTGCATTCGAATGTAAGAGATGGTATGACATCAAAAGAAGACAATTAGGAGACCAGGTTTTTAGTGCTTCAGGTTATGAGGGAGCGAAACCAGAATGGAACTCAGCTGTTGATTACGATACTCCAATCCCACAGGATGAGATTGATAGAAATCCTAATTTAACGAATTAAATTTAGGATCAAATATTATTTTTATCCCTGTGTTTATTTTAAAGTAAACATAGGGATTTTTTTGTTGTATATGCTATAACTTTAGTTAAGTATAATCTCTTGACTTTAAAGTACATATACTGTTATTTTTTGAGGGAATTCTTCTGCTATTTAATTACTCAGAAATAATTTTGATTTAACAAAAAAATAACATACATTTGGTAAACCAATCTGGTAAACCAGTTAGTAATAGGTTTAAAGTGAGGTAAATGCTAAATAACTAACTAATCTAATATTTAAACATGAATTTAAAAATAAGGTTAACAACGATTTTTGCTTTGTTTTTTTGTGTATCGCTTATCGCACAAGAAAAGTATTCAATAAGCGGAACCGTAACTTCTGCAGGAGATAATATGCCTATTCCAGGAGCTAACATCATCATTGTTAAAACAACCAGAGGAACCTCTACGGATTTCGATGGTAAATACCAATTAGAAGTAGCTAAGGGTGATGTTGTTCAATTTTCTTATGTAGGTTATGTAACTCAAACATTTATAATTGATAGTCAAAAGACTATTGATGTTTTGCTGGTTGAATCAGATAACTCTCTGAGTGAGGTAGTTGTTATTGGTTACGGAACACAAAAGAAAAGTCATACAACAGGTGCTATTTCTAAAGTAGTAAATGATGATTTAGGTCAAATAGCCGTTTCTAGGGTAGATGATGCCTTAGTTGGTCAGGTTTCAGGTGTTAATATACAAGCTACAGATGGTGAGGCTGGTGCTGCACCAACAATCACAATTCGTGGTGTTGGTTCAATGGCTGGTGATTCTACACCATTAATTGTTGTCGATGGTGTTATTGTTGATTCAGATTTTTTAGGATCTTTAAATATGAATGATGTAGAATCTTTTGAGATTTTAAAAGATGCCGCCTCTTCTTCTATTTATGGTTCAAAAGGATCTAATGGTATTATAATGATAACAATGAAATCTGGTATAGAAGGGAAGACTAAAATTAGTTATAATACATATACTGGTTTTAAAGACGCCAGAAAAAGTGATGCTTATGGTTATACTACTACTGAATGGGCAGAGCAGCAAATGGAAGAAAATGGTGTAGTTTCTATTTATACACAAGCACAATTGCAAACAGGTACAGATCGTTCTTGGCAAGATGTCTTTTTCGACGGTGGAGCAATTACAAGTCATGCACTTTCTTTAAGAGGTGGTAATAAAAGCACAAAATATACAGCTAGTTTAAATTATTCTGATGATGAAGGTGTGTTGTTAGGAGATAATTATACAAAATATGGTATTAGACTAAAAGTTGATAATAAGGTAAATGATAAATTTTCTGTTGGTGTAAATTTAAGTCCATCATATACCGATAGAGATAGGTTTTCTGAGTCTGTACATAATGTAGCTAGACATCAGCCATGGCTGCCTATTTATCATACTGAAGCGACATTACAAATGGTAAATCCTGAATCTTTTCCAGGTTTACAAGTTGGTGATTATGCCAGACAAGATCATTTCACAATTTTTGATTTAGATGGTGACGGTTTAGTTAATGACGAGCTTAACAATATTGGTAATAGTACAAATCAGAATCCTTACGGTAGAACTACAGAGAGAAGCAGAGTAGATAAAAAGTTTAAGATGTTTGGAAGCGTATATGGTAAATATAAAATAGCTTCAGGACTAAATTTTACGACAACTTTATCAGGATCAATTCAAGATACTAAAAGAACGGATTATTTAGGTACTTTAGCTCGTAGAACCGTAGCTTCTGCATACATGGTAGAAACTAGCCAGAAAGAACAATACTATATTTTTGATAACTTTTTAAATTATAGTAAAACTTTTGGTAAACATGAGTTAGGGGTGACATTAGGTAATTCAATTGAAACAAGAGATTATTTCTTTTCTACTATAAAGGGTATTGGTTTTGAAAACGATGCTGTACAACAAATTTCTGGAGCAACAGAAATTGTATCTGGCGAAACATATGGGCTAGAATGGAAGAAAAGAGGTGTGTCTTTAATTTCACGATTAACTTATGCATATGATGACAAATACTTATTATCTTTAAGTATGCGTCGTGACGGAAGTTCAATTTTCGGATCAGATTTTAAATATGGTAATTTTCCGGCGGCATCTGTAGGTTGGAATATTGCTAAAGAGAGTTTCTTAGAGGATAGCGACTTTGTTTCAACACTTAAATTTAGAGCCAGTTTTGGTGTAACAGGTAATGATAGACTAAATACAGGAAGTGTAAATCCAGATGCTCAAGGTAGTAGTTCGGTTTTAAGCTCTGATAATGTGTTACAAGATTATTATCCGCACTTGGCATTATTAGATTTAACATCTTATGTGGTCGACGGAACAATTACTACAGGTTACTCGCCATTAAATCTAGCAAACCCTGAGCTAAAATGGGAACGATTAATTGAAATTAATCCAGGGATAGATTTTGGATTCTTAAATAATAAAATTACAGGATCAATTGATTGGTACCAAAGAACTAGTGACCAGTTATTATTAAACAATCCAGTATCTGCAACAACAGGATTTAATAGTGCTTTAGTTAATTTGGGTGAAGTAAAGAATGAAGGATTCGAGTTTGAGTTAAGAACTAGAAATATTAATTCTGAAAAATTCACATGGAAAACGTCGATTATAGCTACTACGAATGAAAATACATTAATTGATTTTGCTGATTCAGATGGTCAAGTTACGAGTTTAGATCCATCACGACCAGCAGAATGGATTAATCAAGAAGGGCAACCAATATCTTCTTTTTATGGATACGTAGTAGATTCTGAAGTGCCAATTGAATATAGAGATAGACCTTACAGACATGTTGGTAACGAGTTTGGTTTAGTTAGAGTGAAGGATTTAAATGGTGATGGTGTTTTAGATGATGAAGATAAAACGATATTAGGTAATCCTTACCCAGAATTAATTTGGAGTTTAACTAACGATTTTTCTATAGGTAACTTTGATTTTTCATTTATGTTTCAAGGATCACATGGTGCAGAAGTAAGAAATATTGGAGATCATTATTTGTTTAGTCATAATAACAACAGAACATTAAATGCAGAAGCTGCAACAGCAGGATATGAAACAGACTTCTTAGTAGATAAATACTTCACTAACAGTATGATACAGGATGCATCGTATATTGCATTAAGAAATGTGAATATTGGTTACAATTTACCTAGCGATGTAGTTACTAAGTTTGGTATATCTAAATTTAGAGTTTATGCATCAGGTCAAAATTTAATGTATAAAACAGCGGATGGTTATACAGGTTGGAATCCAGAAGCTTTAGATAAAACAAGTCCTACACAATACGGATACCAAAGAGGTGGATCTCCAATTTATAGAACCATATCAATAGGTTTAGACGTAGACTTTTAATTAATAAATAAACTATTTAATACGATTTTATTATGAAATTTGTAAAATATATAGCTGTCCTTTTTATAGGAGTATTGGCATCATCTTGTAGTGATTTCTTAGATCCAAAACCAAATTCAGCGTCAACTTCTAATAATTATTATACAACTTTAGCAGAGCTTGAATCAGCATTAATTGGAGCTTATGATGCTATACAGGGAGATGGTAGTTACGATAGAGATGAAAATCATGGTGTACAATACGAATTTTATATCACAGAGATGAGAAGTGGTAACAGTTCTACTAAAATTGCAGATGCAGATGATTTTTCTGATTCTGGTCAATTTGAATCTTTCAGTGTACTTGCAACCAATGGTATAGTTGCTAATTATTACGATAGTTTTTATCAAGTTATTTTTAGAGCGAATGTTGTTTTAGAAAATTTAGGAAACGTTAGCGAAGATACATCTGCAATTGAAGCAGAGGCCAAGTTTATTAGAGCTTACGCTTATTTTAACTTAGTAAGGTTGTTTGGAGATATTCCTTTAGTAGATCATGTACTTACAGCATCTGAGACAGATACTCAATTTATAAGAGTAGATAAGAATCTAGTTTACGATCTTATTATAAGTGATTTAGAAACAGCTAAAGATGGTTTAGATAACACGTATAAAACCAGAGCGTCAAAAGCGGCGGCTCAAGGTTTATTAGCTAAGGCTTATTTATCAATAGAAAATCCTGAGTATCTTAAGGCTCAGATACTATGTGAAAGTATTATTAATAGCCAAGAGTTTGATTTAGTAAACTTTTATGATGTTTTTTATTCAGAATTAAATGATGAAATTATCTTTGCAATTGGGTATCAAACAATTGATGATAGTCAAAACTTTTCTGCACAATGGATGAATGCTGTAGGAAGATCAAGTGGTCTAAATTATGCAACTTATGATTTAGTAGGAGATTTAGATCTATATGGTGGTGACAGAACACAATTTACTTATAGACAAGATCCTATTCACTTAACTTCAGTGAGATATCAATGTGCTAAATATTTCCCTGATGGTGATGATGGAGGAGACACAGGTGAGTTTACTGGAAACCCAGAATTGGCAGGTAATGACTGGATTGTTTTACGTTATGCTGATATATTGCTGTTGTACGCAGAAGCAATTATGGCTGGAGGACAAGAAACTAATAATGCGGCAGCATTAAATGCTTTTCAATTAGTACGAAATAGAGCAGGTCTTACAGATGTGGTGACTAATTTAACTAAAGAAGAGTTATTATTAGAAAGAAGGGTAGAATTAGCTTTTGAAAATCATAGGTTGTTTGATTTGGTACGATTCGGAGAAGCAGAAACGACGCTTTCGGCTTATTCAGAACTTAATGGATTTGGTTATACAACATCAGATTTATTATTACCAATGCCTCAAAATGAAGTAAATCTAAGTAATGGTTTAATGAGTCAGAATCCTGGTTACTAAACATATTAATTTAATACATTTTAAAATGAAAAATATTAATAGAATAAAAAAACAGGTAAAAAATAAGTTAGTTGGTGCGTTACTCATAGTGGCTTGCATTACTACAATTGCTTGTGACCCTACAATTGATTCTTTAGCATTTGATTTGCCAGATGCTAATTCACAGGAAGATTTAACACCTCCTGCAGCTGCATTTACAGCATCTGTTACAGCAGATTATTTAACATATACTTTTGCTAATGAATCTACAAGTGCTACAACATATGCATGGGATTTTGGTGATGGTAACAGTTCAACATCTGTAGATGGTTTAAACACATATCCAGACGAAGGCACATATACTGTAACGTTGACGGCATCAGATGCATTAGGCGCTGTGAATACTTACACCGCGGAGGTTGTAGTAGAGGAGCCAGAAGCACCACCAGTTTTAGATCCTACATTGGTAAATGCAGATTTTGTAAAATTACCTAAATCTTCAGGTTCGGATTGTGCATGTGCTGCTTGGATAAATAAGAGTATAGGAGATCAAGGAGAATCAAGTTCAGGTAATGGGTCAGATGTTCTGAAATTTGATAATAACGAACCAGATGCTATATACCAAGAGTTCGAAGTAGTACCAAATGCTAATTATCTGATAACAGTGGTTTCATCTTTTAAGAGTTTAGAAAGTGGCGGATTATATCCAAGTGAGTTAGAATTAAGAATTTTAGCAGGTACTGGTTATACAGATGGATATACACCTGTTTACTATACAGATACGGTAGATTTTCCACAAGGAAACAGTGATTCAGGATTTTGGGGATATACATCTATTGCGCAAGTAGAAGACGAAGCAAATAATCTTCTGATAAGAGTAGAAGACAATCCTAGTGATACAAGTTACTTATCGTATCAATATTCATTTAATTCTGGAGCTAATACAAGTGTAGCATTATTTATGAGAGGATTAGGTGGTCCTGCAACTGGTGGAGCTGGTGGAGACTTTGGATATAATAGTGGAGATGAAGAGATTCGTACAGATTCAATTGTTATAACAGCTTTAGATTAAATTTCAGAGTAATAAATCATTAATTATGAATTTCATTAAAATTTCAGTCTTCATTTTTATCGCTTGCTTCTATACTAATGGTATTGATGCTCAGAATATTTCTGAAAATGAAACTGAAATATCTGATAAAAAAGTTGATAAGAAGAAAAAAAAGAAAAAGAAAAAAAAGAAGAAGGTTAAACTTCCAAAAATTGATTTAAGTCACTGGAAAGTTACATTACCAGTTACTAATGAAAAAGGAAAACCTTATGAAATAGATCCGCCAGAGATTTTAGATTTTGCAGATAATGAAATAGCAAAACCATATATGTACATAGACTCAACAAAAGGCGCTATTGTATTTCATGCGATGCCAACGGAATCTAAAACTAGGAATACTAAGTATACGAGGTCTGAGCTAAGAGAGCAAATGGTACCTGGTGAAAATAATGTGAACTGGACATTTGCAGATGGTGCAAATATGAAGGGGAAGATTCAAATGGAGGAAGTGACAAAGGATGATGAAGGTAAATACCATCGTGTTATTATTATGCAAATCCATGGAAGATTAACTAATGAACAGAGAGATTTAATAGGTGAGGACGATAATAATGCACCACCAATATTAAAAATTTATTGGGATAAGGGTAAAATTAGAATTAAATCTAAAGTGTTAAAAAACCTTGCAGCTTCAGATACTGAAATTTTACATGAAGATGCTTGGGATAATGATGAAGGATACAATTTTGAACAAGAAGTTGGTTTCAGAAAATTTACATTAGAAGTTCAAGTTACTGATGGTAAAATGTTGATAATTTTAAATGATACAGAATATAAAGCTTACGAGGGCATCCACATAAAAAAGTGGGGAATATTCGAGAATTACTTTAAAGCAGGAAACTATTTTCAGTCTAGAGATGAAGGCGCTTATGCTAAAGTTAGATTTTACGAATTAGAAGTAAGTCATTAAAGTTTATTTGAGTTAGTCGCTTATTGAATTCTGCCGTTGATTAGTTGTGCAGGTGGAATTCTTTAAGCACTATTAAATAATCTTATATTTATAAGATATATTGCACAATATTAATCGTGTAATTAAAAATTAAAAATTTAGATATGAAATTGGAAATGCTGGCAAAAATGGAAAGTTTAGATTCGCAGAACGCTATTATTTCTAAAATAAGAGATTTAATAAATTTAAAAAATCTTGAACCTGGTGATAAACTGCCTTCAGAGCGAACATTATCAGAGAAGTTTGGAGTTACTAGAAGTAATGTTAGAGAAGCAATTCAAAAATTAGAATTTTATGGGTTGCTAGATTCTATTCCTCAAAGTGGAACTTTTGTTGCAAACATTGGTGTCATAGCTATGAATGGAATGATCGACGATATTTTGAGACTAGAAACACCAGATTTTAAATCTTTAGTAGAAACAAGAATTTTATTAGAGCTTAAAACTGTTAGATTAGCTGCGCTGAGAAGAACGAATGAAGATTTAAAGGAAATAAAGAATGCATTAGAAGCATATGCTGCAAAAGTTTTGGACGGTAAGGATGCAGTGCAAGAAGATTTATTGTTTCATTTGGCCATTGCAAAAGCTAGTGGTAATAGCTCAATGAACACATTTATGTTAACTATAACTCCTGAGATAATCACTAATTTTGAAAAGTATCACGTATGTGATAAGAATCGAGCTAATGTAGGGATTGATGAACATAAGGCTATTTATAATGCTATTAAGGCTCAAAATCCAAAATTAGCGAAACAAAAAATGAAAGAGCATTTTAACGAGCTGTATAAATATTGTTATAATATTAAATAATCATCTTAAATTAAAAAAGGGAGTATGAAATTAAAAGGCTTACGTTGGTGGGTAGTTGGGCTTGTTGCATTAGCTGCTGTTATAAATTATATTGATAGACAAGCGTTTGGTGCTTTATGGCCAGACATCGCTAATGATTTATTTCCAGAAATGGATAAGGATGGACATAAAGCTATTTATGGTACTATTTCTACCGTATTTATTTTGTCTTATGCTGGAGGTCAAGCATTATTTGGAAAAATATTCGATTGGATAGGTACTAGAATAGGATTTGCACTTTCAATAGGTGTGTGGTCTATTGCAACTATGTTACATGCATTCGCTCAGGGTTTATTAACGTTTTCAATTTTTAGATCAATTTTAGGTATTGCAGAAGCTGGTAATTGGCCAGGTGCGGCAAAGGCCAATGCAGAATGGTTTCCTACTAAAGAAAGAGCACTTGCTCAAGGAATATTTAATTCAGGTGCAGCTATTGGAGGTATTGTAGCATATCCTGTAATAGGATTATTATCAGTATATTTTGATTGGAAAGCAATTTTTATCGTTGTAGCCGTATTAGGGTTTTTATGGTTATTACCTTGGTTATATGTAGTTAAAGGTGATCCAAAAACGCATCCTTGGTTAACAGCTGATGAAAAAGATTATATTCTTTCAGGACAAAAAAATCAAGATCTTGATAAAGATGGTAACTACGATGAAGGATATACACCAAATACAGGCGAGTTACTTAAGCATAAAGAAAGTTGGGGCGTTATTATAGCTTCGGCAGCAATTGATCCTATATGGTGGCTGTTTATAGTTTGGATTCCAATTTACCTATCTGAAGTTTTTGGAATGGATGTTAAGGAAATAGCATTCTCTGCTTGGGTTCCTTACGTGGGTGCAATGATAGGCGCAATTTTCGGAGGCTTATTAGCAAAAAATAGAATATCAGCGGGATGGTCAATCGATAAAACTCGAAAGATGACAATTACCTTAGGTTGTGCAATAATGATCCCTTGCTTTTTTCTATTGAAAGCACCAGGAAGTGCTATTAATGCAGTAATAATTATGGCTGTATTACTTTTTGGATTTCAAATTGCTATTGGTAATATTCAAACTCTACCTAGTGATCTTTTTAGTGGTAAAATAGTAGGTACATTATCTGGATTTGCAGGTATGGCTGCTAAGCTTGGTGCCGCAGGATTAACTATCTTGGTAACATTCATAACTACAGGTGGTAACTATACGCCTGCATTTTTAATTGGTGGAGCATTAGCTATTATAGCATTAGTAGCCGTTTGGTTTTTATGCCCTAAAATAGAACCATTAAAACCAAAAGCATAATTACAATTAGAACATAAAATTAAACAAGAATAATTTAAGATTTATTAAACATGAGCAATAAAGGAAAAGTAGCTGTTGTGACAGGAGCAACAGGAGGAATAGGATTTGAAGTGGCAAAAAGATTAGGTCAAGATGGATATACTGTTGTATTAAATGGTATCGAAGATGAAGCAGGTGCAGATAGAGTAAAGCAACTTACTGATGAAGGTATTACTGCAGAGTACTATGGTTTTGACGTAACTAGTGATGAAGCTGTAACTTCTAACATTAAGGCGATTGGTGATAAATATGGTAGAATCGATGTACTAGTAAACAATGCTGGTGGATTAGGTGGAAGATCTCGTTTTGAGGAAATGACAACTGATTTTTACAGATTTGTTATGGCTCTTAATCTTGATTCTGTATTTTTTGCTTCAAGAGCAGCTATCCCATATTTAAAAAATGGAGAGCACCCATCAATAATTAACTATACATCAAATGCTGGATGGACAGCAGGTGGACCAGGTGCAGGTATCTATGGTACTTCTAAAGCTGGTGTTCATGCGATAACGAGAGCATTAGCAAAAGATTTAGCCGAATACGGAATTAGAGTAAACGCGGTATCTCCAGGTACTATTGATACACCATTCCATGCTCAAATTAAAGCAACAAAGCCAGAAGTTTTTGCTTCATGGGCAAATAACATTATGTTAGGTAGACTTGGTCAACCTGAAGATGTTGCTGGTGTAATTTCATTCTTAGCTAGTAAGGATGCAGCATTTATAACTGCTGAAACTATCCAAATTGGTGGAGGACAAGCATTAGGAATCTAATAAAATAGATTTTAAAATATTAAGCGCTATTATAGAAATATAATAGCGCTTTTTTCATGATTAAAAATTGATGTAAATTCTAGGATTTGATAATATTCAACAATACGAATATGGGTAAATTCAAAAATTTAATTTGAAGAATCCCTAACAATGAGTTCTGCATCAAGAATAATTTTATTTAGACTCTGTTTAAGCACATCATTGGATACATGTTTCAAAAAAGTTTCAGCTGCAATTCTCCCAATTTCGGTACTATGTTGTGCAACACTTGTAATTGAAGGACTAACTAATGAGGTAAACGGTTCGTTTCCAAAACCAATTAACCTTACAGAGTCAGGTACATTTATATTATTTTCGTTTAATACTTGTAATGCGCCAAGAGCAGCATAATCACTAGCTACATATACGGCATCAGGTCTATTTTCTAATTTAAGAAGATGTTCCATTTCGCGTCGTCCATCTTCAAGGGTCAGAGAGCTTTCAATGATAAGGCTATCATCAATGGGAAGGTTGTGCTTTATAAGTGCATCAACATATCCTTTAATTCTGTTATTAAATATTCGTGTTCTTCTAAATCCTCCAATATGTGCAATTCGTTTACATCCTTTTTCAACGAGATGTTTTACTATAATTTGACTACTATCGTAATCATTAATTCCTACATAGTCTACATTGAGATCATTCTCTCCTCTATCGAAAAGGACTAAAGGGATTCCTTTCGATTTTATTTTTTCGTAATGAGATAGATCAACAGTTTCATTAGCCATGGAAGCAATTATGCCATCTACTTGTGTGAATAAAAGGGTATCTATACTCTTACATTCCTTTTCAAAAGATTCATTAGATTGTGTAATTATAATACTGTAACCCGCTTTATTGAGAACGGTTTCCATACTTTCAATGACCGAAGAAAAAAAGTTACTATTTGTTTTGGGTACAATAACTCCAACTAAATTACTCTTTCCTTTTCTTAGTGCACTTGCTAAATGATTAGGCTGATAATCCAATTCTTTAGCAACGCGTTTTACAGCTTGCTTCGTTTTTTCGCTTATTCGGGAATCATTGTGCATAGCTTTAGATACCGCAGCTGGTGAGATATTTAATTCGTTTGCAATGTCTTTTATTGTTATTCTTTTTTTATTCCCCAAGTTTTTATATATTTGCTTAATCGATTAAGCAAATATACTGTTTTAACCAAAAAAATCAAAATTAGAACGTTTTGATTTTATTTTTTAAATCAATTGCTTAAACGATTAACCAAACATAAATTTATAACTAAATAAACAAATATTCAGAATGAAAAAAGTAGTCACTTTTGGAGAAATTATGCTAAGATTAGCACCTCAACAATTTTTAAGATTTTCACAAGCAAATAGTTTTGATGCTATTTACGGTGGAGGAGAATCTAACGTAGCAGTATCATTAGCAAACTATGGTGTACCAGTCGATTTTGTAACACGTTTACCAAAAAATGATATTGGAGCATGTGCTATGATGGAAATGCGTAAAAGAGGAGTTGGAGTAGATAAAATTATTTATGGTGGTGACCGTTTAGGAATTTATTTCTTAGAAACTGGTGCTGTAAGTAGAGGTTCTAAAGTCGTTTATGATAGAGCACATTCTGCCATTTCAGAAATCACACCAGGAATGGTAGATTGGAAAGCAGTATTTAAAGATGTAGCTTGGTTTCATTGGACAGGTATAACACCTGCAATTTCTCAAGGTGCAGCAGATGCATGTTTAGAAGCTGTAAAAATCGCTAGTGAAATGGGAGTAACTATTTCTACCGATTTAAATTATAGAGCTAAACTTTGGACGTTCTGTGATGATGCACATAGAGAAAAAATAATGACTGAATTAACATCTTATTGTGATGTTGTTTTAGGGAATGAAGAAGATGCCGAAAAGCATTTTAATATTCATCCAGAAGGTTTAGATGTTCATAAGCATGGTCACGATGTAAAAGCAGAAGCATTTTTATCAGTTTGTAAGCAAATGATGGAGAAATTTCCAAGAGCTAAAAAGGTTATTACCACATTAAGAGGTTCTATTTCTGCATCTCATAATACTTGGGCTGGTGTTTTATATGATGGAAAAACTATGTTTGAAACACGTCAGTACCAAATTACAGATATTGTTGATCGTGTAGGTGGTGGAGATTCATTTATGGGTGGATTAATTTACGGATTATTGAAATATCCTGAAAACGATCAAAATGCATTAGATTTTGCAGTGGCAGCGTCTTGTTTAAAGCACACAATTAAGGGTGATGCTAACTTAGTAACTGTTGAAGAAGTAGAAAAATTAATGGGTGGCGATGCGTCAGGACGTGTAGCTCGATAATTTTCAATTTCGTTCTTTTAAAATTATGAAAAAATCAATAGCAATAATTTGTGGTGGAGGTCCTGCTCCTGGAATAAATACAGTAATAAGTACTTTAGCCAAAACCTTTTTAAAAGATGGTTATGAGGTTATAGGTGTTCATCATGGATATCAAGGCTTATTGTCAGAGGAGCCAGAAGTGAAAATTTTCGATTTTCATCATGCAGATCGTATTTTTAGTCGTGGAGGATCTACTTTGATTATGAGTAGATTTAAGCCTAAGGATAGTGATTTTAGAGCTGATTTTTTTAAGAAAAATAACGTAAAACTATTGGTAACTATTGGTGGTGATGATACAGCATCTACTGCCAATAGGTTAACCAAATTTCTTGGCACACAAAGTTTAGATGTGGCCCACATTCATGTTCCTAAAACCATTGATAACGATTTACCTTTGCCAGACAGAAATCCTACATTCGGATTTCATACGGCAAAAGATGAAGGTGTTAGAATTGGTAATACGGTTTACGAAGATGCAAGAACGAGTGAAAACTGGTTTGTTGTTTCGGCAATGGGTCGTTCAGCTGGTCATTTAGCCTTTGGTATTGCTTCGGCATGTCATTTCCAGATGATGATAATTCCTGAAATGTTCAATAAAACCAACATTACTTTTGATAAGCTGATCAATATGATTATTTCTTCAATTGTAAAATGTAAAATAATGGGTGTTGAATATGGCGTTGCATTGATAAGTGAAGGTGTTTTTCATTTTATGGATGAGGAGGAAATTATTAATTCGGGTATTAATTTTACGTATGATGATCATGGACATCCCGAATTAGGAAACGTGAGTAAATCACATATTTTTAATTATTTACTTCAAATTAAATTGAAAGAAATTGGTTTAGAAATAAAATCGAGACCAGTTGAGCTTGGTTATGAATTAAGATGTTGTAATCCTATAGCATTTGATCTCACTTTATGTACGTTATTAGGTATTGGTGTTAAAAAACTATTTGACCAAGGAGTTACAGGTTGTATCGTTAGTGCCAACTCTAGTGGAGATATAAAACCATTATTTTTAAAGGATTTTGAAGATGAAAATGGTAAGATTCCACCTAGATTAGTAGATATGGATTCTGATATGGCACAACTATTCATAGATAATTTATTCTTTTTAAAAGAAAAAGATTATGAAAAAGCGAAAGCATATATAGCTAATCCAGAGGCATATGATTTCAAAAAAATATTAAACTGGAACTAAAAAAAATAAACATAAAATTATGGCAAATTATACAAGAATAGAAGTTGCGAATGTTATGAAACAGACAGGTATGGTGCCTTTGTTTTATAATGCAGATTTAGAAATAGGTAAAAAAGTAATAAAGGCAACTTACGATGGTGGTGCGCGTTTATTAGAGTTTACAGCAAGAGGAGATTTCGCTCATGAAGTTTTTGGAGAACTAAACAAGTGGGTTCTTAAAGAATTACCAGGTATGATAATGGGTGTCGGTTCAGTTACAGATGCAGCTTCAGCGTCACGCTTTATGGCTTTAGGTGCGAATTTTATTGTAACACCTGTATTAAGAGAAGATATTGCAATAGTTTGTAATAGAAGAAAAGTAGCATGGTCTCCAGGCTGTGGTTCTTTAACTGAGATCTGTAGAGCGGAGGAATTAGGCTGTGAAGTTGTTAAATTGTTTCCAGGTGGAATATACGGAGCAGATTTCGTAAAAGCTATAAAAGGCCCTCAACCATGGACAAGCATAATGCCTACAGGAGGTGTTTCTCCAACAAGAGAAAATTTAGAAGGTTGGTTTAAAGCTGGAGTAACTTGTGTAGGTATGGGTTCAAAATTAATAGCGAAAGGTGCAGATGGTAATTATGATTTAGCAAAGATTGAATCTGATACAAGAAATGCATTAAGTATTATTAAAGATTTAAGATCATAACAATTGAAGTCGTCTGGCGTAACTATAAAAGAGCTTTCTTCTATATCTGGATATTCAATATCTACGGTATCAAAAGCACTGAATAATAAACTTGAAATTAGTAAAGCTACAAGAGACGCCATTAAAAATATAGCAAAACAGCATAACTATGTTCCTAATAGTTATGCTGTTTCTCTTAGAATGCAAAAAACAGGTTCTATTGCAGTTATTCTACCAAAAGTTACGGAACCTCGCTACAATTACGCATTGTGTCATTTACAGAAATCTGCGGAAAAATTAGGCTATAGAATCTTCTTTTATCAATCTTTTGATTCTAGCTCTAAAGAATTAAATTATATCAAAAGTTTAAGTGATGGCTCTATTGATGGTATTATATTAATATCATCTGAAGAGACTAAAGAAAAATCTAAATATTCAAGTGATATTTTTCCAGTTGAGCTGTTAAATGTTAGTTTTAATCAACCTTTAGAGGAAATTAAGTCTATGGCTAATCAAAGTATTTTAAATGTACTTAAGGGCTAAATTTGCAATTTTTAAAGACATTTATTCAACTATACACTTTAAAATTTTAGACCCATCGTTATTTCGAGATAGGCAAATGAAATATATTCCTGTTTCTAAACCAGACAGATCTATGACTTCATTTTTTAAACGATAGGTTAGTTCAATTTCTTTCCCTGTATTATCAAACATTTGGATAGTATCAAAGTAATTAATTTCTAATTTTTTTATTGTGACACTATTTTGAGATGGATTAGGCACTAATTGCAATTCAGTATTTTCCAATTCAACATTTGGGTTAGATAGGAGATCAATTTCTTCAATACTAAAATCATTAAAAAGTACATTTTCGTCTCTGAGATCATTACTATTATTTAGACTCCTATAGATGCCCCATTTTGGTCTTGCAAATGATGCACCATCTTGCCAAGTATCCATTGACGTATTATTATAACTTAATAGATTAGAATTATCTGAAATACGGACAACATCAATAGCATATCTTCCATTGTTGCCATAGGTTATTTGCTCCGTAACTTCTATCCAATGCCCTCTAAAATTATCTAATTCTACCGTTACTATAGTACTTTGGCTATTTGTTGTTGAATAACGAAGTTCTATTCTATCAGGATTAGCTTTACGAGCTGTAAGTGTAATAAGTGGAATAGATGCATATGCACCATCCACTGATTTAATTTGATGCAAGTGTGTAAAACTCGAAGAAGGCTGAAAATTAATATCTAATTTAAATTTCCATTTGTATTCTACCGTTTCACCTTCTATGGCTTTTAAATTATCAGGAGAAGAACTATACGTCTTAATTTCGGTTCGTTGTCGATCAAAGTTAATACATCTGTCATTATCTGGTGTTTTGTGTGCTATAAATCGAAATACGTTTGTATTTAATTCAGTGTCAAATATCTCATCAATATGTCTACCAAAATTAGTGTGTTCACAATCAGGAACTTCTACGGCATTATATCCAGGTGCGAAAACATTATTAATAATTTCATAGGTAGAGCCAGGTCCATCCGCACTCAATACAACTTGTGCTCTAACTAAATTCATGAAATTAAAAATTATCATAATCAGAATTATTCTTGAATTCATTACACTGTCTTTTAATGAGTAAACTAAATTATAATGTAGAGATATTTTTTTGATGTACATATTACACAGTGCTGAATTGAATCTATTTATTTGTTAATTATATGCGTAATAAATAAAACTCCCTATAAATAATTACTGCTCTATGTTAAAATAAATACATTTATTAAGAATTCTACAATCGAAAACGTTATCGCTTATGATTTTTTATTATATTTGGTTTACCAATTTGGTAAACCAATTGGGGTTAAGGTGACTAACAAGCCTTAATTTAATAGATTTCAAACTAAAACTAATAAATTAAAACAACAATTATGAAAACAAAACTACTTTTTACTTTATCCTTTTTAATTTGTGCTTTTGGCTTTGCTCAAGTACAGCCTACAGTCCACAATGCTGTGTTTGATAATATACCAAAGTCTTCTGGTTCAGATTGTGCATGTGCAGGATGGATCAATAAAGATATAGCAGACCAGGGTGAATCTTCTACCTTAAGTGGAAACGACGTAGTAAAACTAGATGACTTTGAGTCTGACGGAATTTATCAAGAAGTTGAAGTTGTAGCAGGAAGTGATTATACTTTAGATTTAGAGTACACTTATAAAATTGACCCAACTACAACACTTTATATTGAAGTGATTGTATTGAAAGGAAGCGCGTACATAGATGGTTACACACCAGCTTATGATCTGCCAGCAACTGCTGCACAAGATGGGTTTGGATATGAAACCGTAGCATCTGTTGAGAATACTGCAAATCAATTAGCGTATTCAACATCAGTACCTCCAGGAAATACGGATGCAAATGATATTGCACAAGTTACTTTTAATACAGGAACGGAAACAAGTATTGCTTTATTTGTAAGAGCCGTTGGTGTATATGATGCAGCTACTCATGGAGATTCTAGTAAAGATAAAGGTTGGATGAATGGAGATTCTGAAGTTAGAATGGACAACTTGCAATTAGTGAATACAACTGCACTTTCAACACAAGATTTCTTTTCTTCTAGCTTAAAGGTATATCCTAATCCTGCAACATCAAACTTAACAATTAAATCAGGAGATCAAACTCAAATTGATTCTGTTGAATTATATAATATTCTTGGTTCAAAAGTACTTTCGACTTCAAGTTTAGTAAATGATTCAATAAATGTTTCAGAGATGGCTTCTGGTGTATATTTATTAAAAGTTAACGCTGGTTCTAAATCAGTGACTAAACGAATTGTAATTGAGTAATTAGAATTTTTGATTTTTTAAAAAAGGTAACTTAATTAATTGAGTTACCTTTTTTTATTTAAATTGTTGTCTCTAAGAAATTAATCATAATCCTCAAAAATTTATATTCTGAAAAAAGCAATTCAATACATGGTAATAAGTGCACTCGCATTTACATTATTAAATGTATTTGTAAAATCACTGAAAGATTTTAGCGTATATCAAATTGTATTTTTTAGAGCGTTAGGCTCTTTGTTTTTTACAATTCCTTTCTTGCTGAAAAATAAGATTTCATTACTAGGAAATAAAAGAGGTTTAATGATTATGCGGAGCCTTGTTGGGCTCATTTCTATGACCTTGTTTTTTATGTCTATAAAATACATCGCAATGGGAACAGCAGTTTCCCTACGATATATAGCTCCAATTTTTGCGACTGTTTTTGCGTTATTTATTTTAAAAGAAAAGATTAAACCTATTCAGTGGCTCTTTTTTACAATCGCTTTTGCAGGTGTTTTAATTTTAAAAGGTTTTGATGATTCAGATATAGAAATTGTTGGTGTATTATTAGCGTTAACTTCAGCTTTATTTGCGGGATTTGTTTACATCTTTATTCGTAAAATAGGTAATGCAGATCATCCTGTGGTAATCGTGAATTATTTTATGATAATCTCTGCAGTAATTGGTGGCTTATTATCAATTAATAATTGGATAACGCCTGTAGGTAAAGAATGGCTTATTCTAATGAGTCTTGGCGTTTTTGGCTATTTTGCACAGTTGTACATGACCAAAGCTTTACAAGCTGGAGAAACAAACCAAGTAGCACCTTTAAAATATCTCGAAGTGATCTTCACAATAATTATAGGACTCATTTGGTTTAAAGAAGTGTACACCATCTGGAGTATTGTAGGCGTATTATTAATAGTTACAGGTTTAACCTTAAATGTTGTAACTAAGAAAAAAGCCTAATATTAAAATAATTCCGAAGCAATAGCCTTTACGTTATCACTTTTTCCCATAGAGTAATAATGAAGCACAGGTACACCAGCTTCTTGTAATTCTTTCGATTGTTGTATTGCCCATTCAACGCCAACTTGTCTCACGTCTAGATTGGTTTTACAATCGTCTACAGCATCAATTAAATCTTCTGGTAAATCAATTTTGAACACTTGTGGTAATAGTTGTAAATGGCGTTTTACAGCTAAAGGTTTTATACCTGGAATTATAGGAACATTAATCCCTTCGGCTTTTGCAGCTTTTACAAATTCGAAGTATTTTTTATTGTCAAAAAACATTTGGGTTACTACGTAATCTGCTCCTGCATCTACTTTTTCTTTAAGACGTTTTAAATCTGTTTTTAATGAAGGTGCTTCTAAATGTTTTTCTGGGTAACCAGCAACACCAATACAAAAATCAGACTTATCATCGGCTTCAAGAACATCGTGTAAATATTGACCTTTATTAAGATTTTGAATCTGACTAACCAAGCCTTTTGCAAATTGATGACCACCATCGCAAGCTTTAAAATATTGTTCATGTTTCATAGCATCGCCTCGTAAAGCCATTACATTATTTAAGCCTAAATAATGGCAATCTACCAACAAGTATTCTGTTTCTTCTTTTGTAAAGCCACCACAGAGTACATGTGGAA
Source organism: Winogradskyella sp. 4-2091 (assembly GCF_045765065.1). Classification (NCBI taxonomy): domain Bacteria; kingdom Pseudomonadati; phylum Bacteroidota; class Flavobacteriia; order Flavobacteriales; family Flavobacteriaceae; genus Winogradskyella; species Winogradskyella sp. 4-2091. The sequence continues at coordinate 83,634 of NZ_JBJKOD010000002.1, read as the reverse complement.
CCGTATCTACATCGTACTTGTGTTTTATTGCTGCACAAATACCAACAGTTCCTGGACGCATACGCGTAATTTTACGATCTAAAAGCCCTTGTTTTTCAATATAAAGGTATTCTTCTCTCGAAGTTGTCACATCTATAAAAGGTGGATTGAATTCCATTAATGGATCAATGTTATTATAGAGTTGTTGTATGCTATTTCCTTTTCTAGGTGGAATTATTTCAAAAGAAAATAAGGTTTTTCCGTTAGCATTTTTTATGTGGTCTGTTACTTTCATGTTTACTTCCCACGAAAGTGGGAATCTTTTTAATTAATAATATATTTATCGGTAGATTCCTGTTTTCACAGGAATGACAGTTAATCCGCAATATTAGGACTCAACCATTTTGTTGCCTCTTCATTCGAGATCTCTCTGCGTTTACTATAATCTTCAATTTGGTCTTCTTTAATTTTTCCTAAACCAAAATATCGAGCTTCAGGATTACCAAAATAGTAACCACTAACACTTGCCGCTGGCCACATGGCTAAACTCTCTGTAAGTTTTACGCCAATGTTTTCTTCAACTTTTAGAATATCCCAAATGGTTTTCTTTTCTAAATGGTCTGGACAAGCAGGATAACCTGGTGCTGGGCGAATACCTTTATAGCTTTCTTTAATTAATTCATCGTTAGAAAGGTTTTCGTTGTTGGCATAATTCCAATGTTTTATTCTTACTTCCTTGTGTAAATATTCGGCAAAGGCTTCGGCTAATCTATCCGCTAAAGCTTTTATCATAATGGAATTATAATCATCGTGTTCTGCTTCAAATTGTGCTGCTAATTCTGCGGTTCCAAAACCTGTAGAGACACAAAAACAGCCCATATAATCTTGTTTGTTGGTTGTTTTTGGTGCAATAAAATCAGCTAGAGCAATATTGGGTTTGCCTTCTGATTTTTTGGATTGTTGACGAAGGGTTAAGAATTTATAGGTTTGTTCTTTGTTCTCGACTGCGCTCGAACTGACAGATGAAATCTCAATATCATCATCATTTACAGTATTGGCTTCAAAAAGCCCAAAAATTGCTTTGGCTTTAAGCAGTTTTTCATCAAAAATACGTTTCAATAACACTTGTGCATCTGCGAATAATTCTGTGGCTTGTTCCCCAACGATATCATCTGTTAGAATGGCTGGATATTTACCATGTAAATCCCAACTTCTAAAAAGTGGTGACCAATCAATAAACTCTTCAAGTTTATTAATATCGAAATCTTCTATAATTTGAATCCCTAATTGTTCAGGTTTTACAATTTCAGAAGTATTCCAATCAATTTTGAATTTGTTTTTACGAGCATCAGCAATCGTTAAATAATCCTTTTTCTTGGTACGTTTTAAGAATTGCTCTCGGAAGGCATCATACTCTTCTCTAATTTGATTTTTATAGATTTTACTGTCTTCCTTAAGTAAATCTCCAACAACGGTTACCGCTCTTGATGCATCATTAATATGAACCACAGTATTGTTGTAATGTGGTGCGATTTTCACAGCGGAATGTGCTCTAGAGGTTGTTGCGCCACCAATAATTAATGGGATTTTTACATTCTGTTTCTCTAGTGATTTAGACACATAAACCATTTCATCAAGCGAAGGTGTAATTAAACCACTCAACCCAATGATATCCACGTTTTCTTTTATAGCTGTTTCAATAATTTTTTCTGGTGGCACCATCACGCCAAGATCAATAATTTCATAATTATTACAACCTAAAACTACGCTCACGATATTCTTTCCAATATCATGCACATCGCCTTTTACGGTTGCCATTAGTATTTTACCTGCGAATTCTTGTTTACCATCTTTTTCAGCTTCAATAAAAGGTTGCAAATAAGCCACGGCTTTTTTCATTACTCTTGCCGATTTTACCACTTGCGGTAAGAACATTTTACCACTTCCAAATAAATCGCCAACCACATTCATACCAATCATTAAATGCCCTTCGATGACTTCAATAGGTTTCTTTGAAGCTAAACGTGCTTCTTCTACATCTTCCAAAATAAAAGCATCAATTCCTTTTACTAAAGCGTGTGTAATTCTATCTTGTAAAGGGTCGCTTCTCCATTCTTGTACTTTATGGTCTTGCTCTTTTTTCTGACCTTTTACAGATTCGGCAAAATCTAATAAACGCTCAGTAGCATCATCGCGTCTATCAAAGAGAACATCTTCTACGCGTTCTAATAAATCTTTATCAATTTCATCATAAACTTCAAGCATCGTTGGGTTTACAATCCCTAAGTTCATGCCGTTTTTAATTGCGTGATATAAAAATGCGGAATGCATCGCTTCGCGTACCACATTATTTCCTCTGAATGAAAAAGATACATTACTCACACCTCCAGAAACGTTGGCATGTGGTAAGTTTTCACGAATCCATTTGGTAGCTTCAAAAAAGTCGAGCGCATTTCTGCGATGCTCGTCCATACCTGTAGCAACCGGAAAAATATTTGGGTCAAAAATGATGTCCTGAGCAGGAAATTTTAGTTCGTTGACTAAAATGTGATACGAACGTTTACAAATTTCAATACGTCTCTGGTAATTATCAGCTTGGCCATCTTCATCAAAAGCCATAACCACAACAGCAGCGCCATAACGTTTTATCAGTTTAGCGTGATGCTTAAATAGCGTTTCGCCTTCTTTTAAACTGATAGAATTAACGACACATTTACCTTGCGCCACTTGCAAGCCAGCTTCTATAATTTCCCATTTAGAACTGTCAATCATCAACGGAATTCGAGAAATATCGGGTTCTGATGCAATGAGATTTAAAAAGGTTGTCATGGCATAAACACCATCTAACATCCCTTCATCCATGTTTACATCTAGAATTTGTGCGCCTCCATCTACTTGGTCTCGTGCAACTTCTAAGGCTTCGTCGTATTTTTCTTCTTTTATTAGTCGAAGAAATTTACGCGAACCAGTGACGTTGGTACGTTCACCTACATTAATGAAGTTTGATTCTGGCGTCACAACCAGAGGTTCAAGACCAGAAAGTGTTAGGTATTTTTTATTTTGAGTCATGTGAGTCTTTTCAAAGTGGATTCCTGCTTATGCAGGAATGACAAGTTTTCTCGGTTTATATTTCTGAGCTACATCAGCAATCGCTTTTATATGCTCAGGACTAGTGCCACAGCAGCCGCCAATGATATTGATAAGATTATCTTTTAAGTAGTCTTCAATATAGCTTTGCATTTGTTCTGGTGTTTCATCATATTCTCCAAAAGCGTTTGGTAAACCTGCGTTGGGATGTGCTGAAGTGAAAAACTCAGTTTCGTCTGATAAGCGTTGTAAATATGGCTTTAATTGTTGCGCGCCAAGTGCACAATTAAAGCCCACACTTAATAGCGGAATATGAGATACTGAGGTTAAAAATGCCTCAACGGTTTGCCCAGATAAGGTTCTACCAGAAGCATCAGTAATCGTCCCAGAAACCATAATTGGAATATCAATATGACGTTCCTCTTTGACTTCTTCAATCGCAAATAAAGCAGCTTTAGCATTAAGCGTATCAAAAATAGTTTCAACCAAAAGCATATCAACACCGCCATCAATTAGAGCTTCTACTTGTTGTTTGTAAGCAACGCGTAATTCGTTAAAGGTTATAGCTCTATATTCTGGTCGGTTAACGTCTGGTGATAAACTTGCTGTTCGGTTTGTTGGTCCAATACTTCCAGCTACAAAACGTGGTTTTTCAGGATTCTCTTTTGTGAATTTATCAGCAACTTCTCTCGCGATTTTAGCAGATTCAAAATTCAACTCATACACTAAATCTTCCATGTCGTAATCAGCCATGGCAATGGTAGTCCCAGAGAAGGTATTGGTTTCAACGATATCAGCTCCAGCTTCAAAATATTTAGCATGAATTGTTGCTATAGCTTCGGGTTGCGTTATGGATAATAAATCATTGTTCCCTTGCAAAGGCGATGGGTAATCTTTAAAGCGTTCGCCTCTAAAATCTACTTCAGAGAAGCTATATTGCTGAAGCATTGTTCCCATGGCACCATCGAGAACTAAGATTCGCTTTTGTAATTCGTCTTTAATATTTGCCATTAGTTTAATGCTTGTTTTAAATCGTTAATAATGTCTTCAGGATGTTCTAAGCCAACTGAAATTCTAATTAAGCCAGCTGTGATTCCTGTTTCTAAACGGATATCTTCTGGTATTTTAGCATGTGTTGTTGATGCAGGATGTGTCACTATAGTTCTTGTATCTCCTAAATTTGCAGAAAGCGATAATAGCTTAATAGAATTTAGAAATTGTCTTCCGGCTTCAATGCCGCCTTTAATTTCAAAGGCCACTATGCTTCCACCTAATTTCATTTGTTTTTTTGCCAATTCATATTGTGGATGTGATTTTAGAAATGGATATTTTACCAGTTTCACGTTATCATGACTTTCTAAAAACGTTGCCACTTTAAGAGCATTATCACAATGTCTATCGACTCTAACAGGTAAGGTTTCTAAACTTTTAGATAACAGCCATGAATTAAAAGGTGATAATGCTGGTCCGCTGATTCTAGCGAATAAATATATTTTTTGAATTAATTCTGCACTTCCAACGGTTACTCCTCCTAAAACTCTGCCTTGTCCATCCATTAATTTTGTAGCAGAATGGATTACCAAATCTGCACCGAACTTTATAGGTTGTTGCAAATAAGGCGTTGCAAAACAATTATCAATAATAAATAAAAGGTTGTGTTTTTTTGCAATGTTGCCTAAACGTTCTAAATCTAAAATATCTACTGCAGGATTTGTAGGACTCTCAGCATAAATGACTCTGGTATTCGGTTGAATTAGGCTTTCGATATCATCTAATTCATCAATTTTAAAATAGCTAGTTGAAATCTTCCACTTTGGTAAAATGTTATTGAATAAGGTTTGTGTAGAACCAAATATGCTTCGAGATGAAATAATATGATCATCGGAATCTAACAAAGCTCCAAAAGTAGAAAACACTGCAGACATACCAGAAGCAAATGCATAACCACGTTCTGCGCCTTCCATTTTACAAACTTTTTCTACAAATTCTGAAGAGTTTGGGTTAGAGTAACGACTGTATATGTTGCGTTCTTTTTCGTCTGCAAATGATGCGCGCATATCTTCAGCATCTTCAAAAACGTAGCTCGATGTTAAATACAATGGGCTAGAATGTTCTAAATATTGTGAACGCTCAATTTGGGTTCTTATGGCTTCTGTTTCTATGTGTTTTGAACTCATTTTATTTTTTACTAAATAATTCAAAATCAAATCGTCTTTATGAAGACGTGTAAATAAAAAAATGTTATAAGAAATTAAATTACCATGATGAGGTAATTAGGCTTGGTTATCTATCCAATTAAACGATAAATGAATCGTTAATTACGTAGAATTTAGCACCTTCTTAATAAGTTTAAGGGTTGCTAAGGCTTCAATGGGTCTAATCCCTCTGCCTTTCTGGATAACATCTCAATAAGTTATTTGAACTTTGTGAAGTACAATATTCCGAAAGAAAACGACAAAAAGCAAATTATATTCACTTTATTTAACAAAATCATATTATGTTTTAATTGTAACTTTGAGGAATCCCAAAGAATTAATTATGTTAGATAATTTTTGGTTTAATGTTCAATATGGCATGAACCATGTTTTAGATATCAATGGTTACGACCATGTACTTTTTTTAATGGTATTAGCAGTACCTTACCTTTTTAAAGATTGGAAGCGTGTACTTTTACTTGTTTCAATGTTTACTTTAGGTCATACACTATCTTTAGTTTTAGCGGCTTATGGTATTGTAGGTGTTAACGGAAAATTAGTTGAATTTTTAATACCTGTAACCATATTGGCTGCTGCGATTTATAACATTTTTACTTCAGGAAAGAAATCAAAATCCACCAAAGCAGGCTTATTATTTTTTACAACATTATTCTTTGGTATTATACATGGATTGGGCTTTGCAAGAGAGTTTAAAATGTTTTCTGGCAAAAGTGAAAATAGATTAGAACTCCTCGTTGAGTTTGCACTTGGTATTGAATTAGCCCAAGTTATTATAGTGTTTATTGTCTTATTTATAGGTTTTTTATGCCAAACCATCTTTAGAGTCTCTAAACGCGATTGGGTTTTGGTGCTTTCTTCAGTAGTGGCAGGTTTAGTGATTCCTATGATAATTGGTAGCGAATTATTCAGTAATACTTAAAGTTTGGTTAAAATTTAAGGAGAGTAAATTGGTTATAAAATACTAAGCGTTTATATTCGTTCCTTACAAGTGTACTTTTTTAAGAATATTTTTAATGCCAGACACTAAACAATTACGTTACGATAAAGCTTATTTACGCATTGCTAAAGAATGGGGAAAATTATCTCATTGTAAACGCAAACAAGTTGGCGCGCTTATTGTAAAAGATAGAATGATAATTTCTGATGGTTACAATGGTACACCAACAGGTTTTGAAAATTATTGCGAAGACGACGAAGGATACACAAAATGGTATGTATTACATGCTGAAGCTAACGCTATTCTTAAAGTAGCTTCGTCCACACAATCTTGTCAAGGAGCTACGTTATACATTACATTATCGCCTTGTAAAGAATGTAGTAAATTAATTCATCAAGCAGGTATTGTAAGAGTAGTTTACCATCAAGGTTATAAGGATGATTCTGGGATTAAGTTTCTTGAAAAAGCGGGCATTGAATTAGAATTTATTGAAGATTTAAAAGAAGATTCCCAATCATAGGGGAAATATGGCTACAAAAAACAAATACATACCACTAATTATTGGTGTTGCTATTGCAGCTGGTGTTATTATTGGTGGAAGATTAAATTTTACAGATACTTCAGATAATCTTTTTTCAACAAATAGCAAAAAAGATAAACTCAACAGATTAATTGATTATATAGATTACGAATACGTAGAAGAGGTAAATACAGATAGTATTGTTGATGTTACAGTGAATGGCATATTGAACAATTTAGATCCACATTCATCATACATACCTAAAGAAGATTTAGAACGAATTACCGAAAATATGAAAGGTAATTTTGTAGGTATAGGAATTAATTTTTATCCGTATAAAGATACCATTGCCGTCATAAAACCTACGGAAGGAGGTCCGAGTGAACGCGCTGGTATTATGAGTGGCGATCGTATTCTGTACGCTAATGGAGACACTATTTATGGTGAAAAATTTGATTACGATTTAATTGGTGAAAAGCTAAGAGGCAAAAAAAACACCTATGTGAACTTAACGGTTTATAGAAAGGGCGAAGACGATTTGCTTGAGTTTGAAATAAAACGAAAAGAAATACCAATTAAAAGTATAGATGCAGCTTATATGCTTACTGACGACTTAGGGTATATTAAAATGAATCGTTTTGCAGAAACTACATTTACAGAATTTAAAGATGCCTTAGAAGAACTTAAAGATTTAGGTGCAACTAAATTAACTTTAGACCTTAGAGATAATCCTGGTGGTTTTTTAGGAATTGCAGAGCAAATTGCAGACGAATTTTTAGAAGATGATAAATTGATATTGTTTACTAGAGATAAAAAGGGAAGAGAGGAACGTACGTATGCTACAAGGCGAGGCGATTTTGAAGACGGTGAAATCTTTATTCTTATTAATGAGAATTCGGCATCTGCGAGTGAGGTAATTGCAGGCGCACTTCAAGATAACGATAAGGGAACAATAGTGGGAAGACGTTCTTATGGAAAAGGATTAGTACAGCGCGAAATGTCTTTAGGTGATGGAAGTGCAGTTAGATTAACGGTTTCTAGATATTATACACCAACTGGTCGCTCTATACAAAGACCTTATGTAAACGGTGGAAATGAAGATTATTATAACGAATATTACAAGCGTTTAAGAACAGGTGAATTAGCAGAAGAAGAAAGTATTGAGGTTGACGATTCGTTGAAATTTACAACACCTAAAGGAAAAGTAGTTTATGGAGGAGGAGGCATCATACCAGACGTATTTGTACCTGTAGACCGTTTATTTGATAATGAAACCATTAATTACCTGAGAAGACGAGGACATTTTGGTTATTTTGTATTTGAAGAACTAGATAAGGCTAGAGCTTTATATGAAGATGTTTCTAAATATGACTTTATTAATAATTTTGAAGTGAGTGACGATATTGTTGTAAGATTTGAGGAGTATGTCAACGAAAGAGAACGAACAAATATCACTTTTGTAGCTTATAACGACGAAATAAGACGCATAATAAAGGCGACATTAGCACGACAATTATTTGATGATAATGCTTTTGAAGAAATAATTAATAAGGAAGATATTATGGTACAAGAAGTTATTTTACTTAGTACAGAATATCCAGATAGCACACAAGATTAAATCCTATATTTTATCGTGCACTTTAGTATGCTTACCGTTATTCCATAGTGTTAATATATCAGTAGCAACATGCGCTCCACTTCCGCTAGCTATAGCAAATTGACTACGCCAACCTGCTAACGTACCAGCAACATATAAGTTTTTATCAATACGATGGTCTGTGTTTTTTAACCAGATTCTATCTTTTTCTAATACAGCTCTAGGATGTGGTTCTATATAAGGTTTTAAACCATCAATATGCATTAAGCTGGTATATCCTACAGCAACAACTACAATGGTAGAAGTGTAACTATTTCTATTAGTTTCAATAATAAAGTGCTCATCTTGCTTAGTTACCGACAGTACTTTTTCTTTATGAATTTGGTTGACGTGAGGATATAATTTAGTCAATTGCTCTAAACCATCATTTAGAATATCTGCACCTAAAGTTCCTGGTTTTAATCCAAGAACATTATTAAATAATGCATTTTGCAAGTGCGATGTTTTTTGATGGGTTATAATTGCAATGTGTTTGTTTTCTGCAAAAGGTTTGTTTTTTGCAGAGCCTAATACTAATGCACAAGATAAACCTGCTGCACCAGCGCCAATAATTAGTGTGTTGAACATAGAAATAGATTATAAAATTAATTTTTAGTTATATGAAACATAACTTATTTTTATTCTTAATTCATTATACCTAACAAATAGAGATTATGAAATTTATAAAGAACTTATTCTCATTTATATTTTGTTTAGTCATTTTAATGACTTTTTACAGTCATAAAAGTACAGAGAAACGTGAAAAGTTTTTTAAAACTAACATAGCCGTAAATTTAACTTATAAACAAGGAAATAGGAAGGATAGTACAAATCTCGTGTTTACTAAAAAATTGTATAATGAATATCTTATTAAAAGAAGATCAAATTTGCCCATAGATTCAATTATGACATTGGCTGAAAAAATACTTATAAGTTATGAGAACGTGGAGCAGAAAGATATCACCTATGCTTTCAAACTTTATAAAGATATTTGGGGATTTTACGAAGATATTGGTGATCATGCCAATGCTATAAAATGCATGGAAGATTTTATAACTTTTTGTAATACAGAAAATGACTTAGATATAGAATTGATACTAGAGACCTATAGTGTACTGATTAATCAATTATTATACACTGGTCAATGCGATAAAGCTATCGAAAGTGTTTTTATTCCAGCTTTTAATATTATTGATAACAGCCTTGAGGAAGATTCTTCTAAAGAGAAAAAGGAATCTCTATTACTTTCTAAAATAAATATGCAAACACCATACTTATTATGTGCGCGCCATTTGGGAGATGGAGATATGCAGAGAAGAATATTAAGATATTCCGAAAAACTTGTCAAAGAAAAGCATGATGATATTCTAAATTACAATCTCTATAAAGCAGATTTGTTAGGTATGATGACAAGTACATACATCAGAATGGGAGACTTACCAAAGGCGCATATTTTCCTAGACCTTTATGAGAAGTATATGGTACCAGTAGATATTATTGATGATATTCTTGTAAGTTTTAGAAAATTATATTTGTTTTCTAAATCAAAAGAAAAAGATAAATTTTATAAAGAGCTAGATGAGCTAAAAAGATTATATGCTATAGCTCTAAAGCAGTTTCCTCCAAATACAGAAGAGTACTTTTTGGCTATAGGTAATATGGCAAATGCGCTTCAAATTCAAGGATATTTACACGAGAATATTAATCCAAAAGATCCTGAAATTCCACAAATATTTCATAGCGCAATAGATTTAATTAGTCATTTAGACTATGATGCGCATATAAATCCATTGAATGCTTACGATGGCTTAATCACATTCTATAATCGCAAAAAACAGAGTGATAGTGCTTATTACTATTTAAAGAAATTTAAGACGATAGCTATAGAATTAAATTCGCTTCATAATATTAGGAGTGCTGAAATTTATACGATTGAAAATTATCTTTTAGATAAAGATTTCAAAAAAGTAGATAGCCTACTAAAAGTTTATTTAAGTCAACTAAAAATTAATAATCTCGACAAAGCGCTGTCTAACAATGATGATATTAAAAATATTATAGCAGACTCAAATACTATTCAACGTTTAATGAAATTGGCAGATATTTTTAACACTTATTCTCAATCTAATTTAGACTATTTAAAACCTAAGAGTAATCAACTTTATATTTTAGCAGCAATTTTATTAAATAAACTAAAGTTAAATCAAGGTTTCAATCCTAATGAGATTAAATTACTTAAAGAAATAAATGAAGGTATTTTAGCCACTCGAGTAAGATCCTTAGAGAATGATAACGTTATTATCAGAATTTTAGAGGGAAATCAATCTCTTGAAATGCTACAGAAAAATGAAAATAAGGATATAGTTATGAATCGAGATAGTGATTTAAAACTATTGATTGATCAACGTGAAAAGGCAACTAGAAAACTCTTTAAAATTACAAAGCAATATCAAAATAAAGTAAACAATACTAGTATAACTGAAAATGAAACGTATTTAAAATTTGTTAATTATAGAGATAGTGTTAATTCAATAATCAGAGAAAAATATCCAAAATATGTTTTTTACACCTCACCGAGTTTTGATTTAGAGACTTATCGTTCTTCTTTGGTTAGCGCTTCAGCAGTTTTAAGATTTTATGTAACAGAGACCAAAATTTATGCATATTTAATAACTAATGAAGAACTTAAATTTTATAAACTTGGAGAACGAGAAACGTTGAATAATCTTATTGATAACTTTACAAAATCAATAATATCAAAAGATGAGATATTTAATGAAATTAATGCTATTAAGACTTATTTAAAGCCAGTCTTTGATGATTCTGAGCCGTATTCTATAATAAAAATTATACCTCATGAAGAGCTTAACTTTTTGCCATTTGAAACTCTATTAGGCTCCGACTTTTTAAACAGTGAGAAAGCCATAAGTTATAATTCATCTTTAGCTTTAGATACAAAGCGAAATAAAAAAGCAGATAAGATCTCTATTGTTGCTTACGCACCAAAATACTCTAGTAAAAATAGTAGTAATTCTAAAGTAATAGCTAATGTAGAGCGTTCTGGTAGTTATGAGCTACCAAATGCTTATGAAGAAGCTTATTTTATTACACAATTATTTGATGGTCGTTTATTTAGTGGTAAAGATGCAAATAAAGGGAATTTTATTGCGCATGTTGATGACTACACATTGGTGCATTTAGCGATGCATGCTACCGTTGCTAATCCAGAATCTAATGAGGAGGCAATGCTATTATTCTCAGGAAGCGAAGAGACAGATTATATGAGTATTAAAGATATTTATAACCTACAATTGTCGTCTAACCTTACTACACTGAGCGCCTGTAGCACTGCTTATGGAGACATAGATCCAGTTGAAGGGGTTTTAAGCCTCTCTAGAGCTTTTCAATATGCAGGCAGTGATGCTACCTTAACAAGTTTATGGCGAGTTCCTGATAAAGAAACCTCTTTAATAATGAAGGAGTTTTATAAGAATTTAAAACAAGGACAACAAAAGAATGTAGCCCTTAAAAATGCTAAACTACATTACTTAAACAATACTGAAGACCCCAATTTAAAGCACCCTTATTATTGGGCAGGTTTTATATTAACAGGTGATACTTCGGCAATTATTGAACCAACCAATTTATCGTGGACTTATGGCATTATTTGTTCTGCTATACTATTAATAATCATTCTTATTATAAAAAGGCGATTAAAACCGAAATCTTAATCGCCAAGTCTAAAACTTTAAAGTTGTGAATTACTGCTTTAAAAATTTTAAAGTGCTATGTTTCCCATCCTTAAGTTTTACAGACAGTAAATAAGTGCCAGATGATAAATCGTGTATAGAAATATATCCAAAATTTGAATTTATAGTTTTGATTTCTCTACCATCCATAGAAAAGATAACTACTTCATTAATATTGTCTTTATTAGAAATAGCAATAGAGTTTGAACTTGGGTTGGGATATACTTTTAATTTATTTGAAATATTTTCTTGCTCTAAAACCGATAGCAGGTTGGTATCTACACTCCATAAATTTAGACCTTGATTTGAAAAATTACCTTCTGGAGTAACGTCTGCTTTAAAAAGGAGTTTGTCATTAATATTGAAAAATGATTCTGGATAGCTACCTGTTGAGGTTTGATTTATAGTTGTGTGTAAAACTGTTCCTGTTGTCGTTCCATCAGATGTCCATAATTCTCTATGTAAATCTGGATCTGTATTTCCGTCGTCGTCATAATATACTGCTTGAAAATAAAGTTGATCACCTCCGTTTCCCAGGTCATTTTCAGATAAGTTAGATAGTAATCCATCTTCTATTCCTGGAACGATATCTCTTGTTAAGTGTGTACCGCTAACAGTTCCGTCAGTACGCCAGAGTTCATAACCATGTGTATCATCTTGAGCAGCAAAAAATAAGATGTCGTTTGTGCCTTTAAATACATCAGCATAATTAAGATTGCTAACTAAAATTGTGCTTCCAGCTGTAGTTCCATCTGTTTTCCAAAGATCTACTTTGTTAAATGAAGCATCGTAAGCTGTAAAATACATATGATCTTTATAAATATGAAAAGGCGTTTCAGAATTATCATGGCCTCTAAGGTTGAGGAAGATTATAGTACCTTCTTCTGTTCCGTCGGTTTCCCAAATATCATTTCCTAATTGAAAATAAGCTTTACCATTGAAGCTTGTTAACCCGTTTATAGAGGCATTACCGTTAGGATTGATGTCTTTAACTAAATTAGTGCCAGTAGTTGTGCCATCTGTTACCCAAATTTCCTTGCCATTACTGCCATCGTTGGCTATAAACACTACTTTGTTATTAGCTATTTTAGAGAAGTAAATTGGAGCGCTAGAATTTGAGCCTGGATTAATATCCTTAACCATAGTATGGTTGTTCGGTGTTCCATCGCTAATATATAATTCGTAGCCTGTTGCTTGTGAGCCATGACTAAAAATAAAATTAGTATTTAGTACAGCCATTGTTCTATTCTCTATAGCTAAATATGGAGATTCATTTGTTGCTTCTAAGAATGTGACGCTTGTAGTTCCGTCTGTTTTTAAGATTTTAGAAATACCGAGTTCATTTATTAAATAATAGAGTTCATTGTTAAACACAAACATTGCTTGAGCACTGTAAATGTCATCTTCATTATCAATGAAATCTATGGTCTCAGTTGCTGTGCCATTTGTTTTCCAAAGTGTTGTACGCATTAAGTATGTTGAGGTGGCTGCAGTAAAATAATGATATCCGTTAAATTCTATTCCAGGACTTACTGTGCGGTTAGTTTCACTTGTGGTACTTACAGTCTTGAAAAAACTAGCTTGTGCATTTATGGATATAATGAAAAGTACATTTGAAAATATTAGGATGTATAAGTGTTTCATAATAAATTGATTTTAAAAAAAAATAGGAGGTTTTAATCTTTATTGAATGCTCAAAGCAGTTGCGATGTAATTACATACTTTGAAGAGTCAGTTTTTACACTTTTGAAAAATTGAGGTTTAGAATAAGTAGTGGTTTTTTCATATAATGTAGCATTAATAAGTTGTTGGTTTCTTATTAATGACAATGATGATAAAAAGTAAACTTATTTATTTTATTTTTTTAAGAATATCTTTGGCAGCCTTGTGTTTAAACGAGTTTTCTGCGCTTATAATTTGTAGTAAAATTTTAGCCTCTGTTGTATTATTCGTTTTTAAATAAGCTAAGGCCAAATACCAATTAGTATGCATTTTCAATTTATCTGTAACACCTTCTCGTTTTTTAAGAAGAGTAATTGCACTGTCGGTTTTGCCTAATTGTAATTGACAAATGGCATGATAAAATAAATAATAAGGCGTGTTGGTAGATTTATACAATGCCTCAAATTTTTGAGAGGCTAGATTATAGTTTTTAGCATCGTAATAGTTAAAAGCCTCAATTTTGGCATTTTTAGTTTGGTTGCCTCGAGATGCTGGCGAAATGATATTTGGGTAAGGCTCAAAATAATTAGCAAATAGTTGCTCATTAGTAACGCGGTTTGATGGTTGTAGCAAGCTAAAAATGCCTAATGCAATAATTAATGATGCTGCAATTGCAATAGCATAAAATTTAAACTGTTTTTTAGGTGATTCTAATAGTTCTAGCTTTTGTTTAAGCTCGTCTTTTTTTACAGAAATAATAGCGGTTTTCGTCTGTTCTTCAAATTCAACTTGCTTTTTAAATTCATTATCATTTGTCATTAATTCAATAAACAAGGCTTTTTGTTTGGTATTGAGAGTACCATCGAAATAGTGTGCTATAAATTCTTCTCTTTTCATATCTATGCATTTACGAGTTGTTTTAGTGTTCTTAAACATCTCGACTTTAAGCTTTTTACGACATCTGTGTTGTCGTAGTTTTCAATTTCTTTAATATCATTTAATGTTTTTCCTTTGAAATAAAAAAGTTCTAAAATACGTTGACACTTCTTTCCTAATTTTTTGAAATTAGCTTTTATTAGCTGTTCTCTTTCTGATAATAGTTCATTTTCTAAAGTTAAATCATCAAGTGTAATCTCCTCATTAATTGGAGTATCTATAATTTTTAATTTAGAGTTAGCTCTCAGGTATTCATATATTTTAAACTTCCCTATGCTAAATAAGTAGGTTTTTATACTACTTGTAAATTCTGATATTTTTCCATTCAATAGATTTTCATAAAGTGTTAAAAAACTCTCTTGATAAATATCTATTATTTCATTTTCTTTTAATGAGAACTTTCTACCAAAGGCAATGAAATCATCTTTATAATTTTTATAAAGCAGTTCAAAGCTATTATTCTTATCCTTCAAAAGATCTTTTAGTGTAGGTTCTTTTTCCATTAATGTTACATAAGCTAAAAAGTAAACTCAAAGTTAGAGAAAAAGAATTGCAATGAAATTAAATTTGGATATCTAATATTATGATGTTTACATTTTTAGAAAACTTTCATTAATAAATAAATTAGTTAAATTAAATTCTATTTTAAAATGAAAGTATTAAAATCAATTTTATGCATGGTATTAGCAATTGTCATAGCGTCTTGTGGAGATAATGATAATTCGTCTCCAAATTCTGTTAATGATAATTCTTTTTATTCAAAAATTAATGGCTCAGATTACAATCCTGAATTTGTAAACGGTTTTATTACAGTTCAAGGCTCCACAATTTCTATCTCTGGTAGTGAGGCTAACGGTAATAATGTTGTTATTAATTTTCCTATTAGTGCAAATGCAGGCGATTCATACACTGTAGAGGGTTTACAATTGGTAGCAAGCTATGATGATAGTAATGGTGATGGTTTTATATCATCAGAGGGTAGTTTAACCATTACGGCACATAATGTAGAAGCCAGAAAAGTTTCTGGTACATTTAATTTTGTAGGAGAGGCTCTTTTAGCTGGTGGTACTACATATACTTTTACCGAAGGTTCTTTTGATGTCACTTATACATCGTTAAACTAGTATAAGAACACCAGTTTTACAAGCCTAAATACTAAGTTTTAAATTAGTTATTTAGGCTCTGTTTTTTTTTGAAAGTTTCTCTATTTTTTTAGATATCCTTAAAATTTGTAACAGTATAATTGCACAAAGTGCTGTAATAATTGTGATTAATGCCGTTTGACTTTCTCCAGTTAATAGAGCATCAAAATTTAATTTAGTTGTATTAAAAATGATAAGTGCTACTGCAATTACAGTTAGTATAATTGTGAAAATTTTCATGATTAATTTTTTAAGATAACAATTCTTTAATATTATGAGCAAATAATTTTACAGCAATCGCTAGTAAAATTACGCCAAAAACTTTTCTTATTATTTTAATACCATTAGCTCCAATAAAATTTTCGATTTTAGATGAAGTCTTTAATACAATGTAAATTAAAATAACGTTGCAAATAACAGCAACAATAATGTTTTCGATCGCAAATTCTGCACGTAAAGATAACAATGTTGTTAAACTACCAGGTCCTGCCATTAGAGGAAACGCTAATGGAAACACAGAAGCCGTCATAGCATCGTGGTCATCGTCTTTATAAAGAGTTACGCCTAAAACCATTTCTAGTGCAATAAAAAAGATTACAAATGCACCTGCTACAGCAAAAGAATTGACATCAATACCTATTAGGTTTAAGAGACTTTTCCCTACAAATAAAAATATAATCATAATGACACCAGCAATGATAGATGCTTTTTCACTTTGTATATGACCAACTTTTTGTCTTAAATCCATAATAATAGGAATGTTACCTATAATATCAATAACTGCAAAAAGTACCATAAAGGCTGTAAATATTTCTTTAAAATCGAATTGTAATTCCATATTAAAATGTGTTTTAGAATATAAAAATAGACTTTAAACTGCTGTTTTTTAGTGCTTTAAAATCAAATAAAACCTTTAGGGTCTCAAATTTTTTGCAAAGGTGCGACATTATTGGAGATATGCAATATTAATTGATGATAAATAACATTTCAACTTTGAAATAGTTTAAGTTTAAGTATTTTTACAACATGTTTCAACTCGGAAAAACTATTGTCTCAGAAGACATCATAGAAAAGGATTTTGTCTGTAATCTTTCAGCATGTAAAGGCGCTTGTTGTATTGATGGAGACGCAGGTGCGCCTTTAGATAAAGATGAAGTAAAAATACTTGAAGATATATATCCTAAAGTAAAACCATTTTTACGTAAAGAAGGCATTGAAGCTATTGAAGCACAAGGTACATCTGTTGTTACTGCTTTTGGTGACTTGGAGACACCATTAATTAATGGAGCGGATTGTGCTTATGTTATTTTTGATGAGAAAAAAACGGCACTTTGCGGCATTGAAGAAGCATATAACCAAGGAGAGATTACTTGGAAAAAACCAGTGTCTTGTCATTTATATCCTATAAGAGTTAGAGAATATACTGAGTTTTCTGGTGTTAATTACGATAGGTGGGAAATCTGCGATGATGCTTGTACTTTGGGGAAAGAATTACAAGTGCCAATTTACAAATTTGTAAAAGAAGCTTTAATTAGAAAATTTGGAGAAGATTGGTATGCTGAATTAGAGAAAGTTGCCGATGGTTATAATCGTAAGTGATTAATATTTTCCAATTAGTTGTGTTCCATCTTAATTTGTTCTTTTAATAAGAGTGGTAAATTTATCTTCCGATTATACAATATTGGCCTCTGTTTATACATAAACTTCTGATATATAGATTTTAATTGTTAATTTCAGAGTAATTAATCTAAAAAATAAACCTAGTGAAAACTTCAATTATTTCTAAAAACTTACTATTTATATTTTGTTTATTAACGCTTCAAACTGCCTTCTCTCAAATTGGTAAAGCAAGTAAAGTAGAACTTCCAGATTCATATGAATTTGATTATATCTACAAATTAAAAATGACCCATAAAAAAGGCGATATTACTTTTGATTATTATCTTAATGAAGATGAATCTTATTTTGGTTTTAACAGCGAAGAAATGTCTAAATCTGGTTCAGACTCAGAGATTTTTATGGTAATGGATTCTGATCTACAAATTACAGCAATGTTTATGGAAATGATGGGAAAAAAGGTAGTACAAAAGACTAAATTAAAAGCATCAGATATTAGCTCTAATGATGATATGTCTGATTATTCATTTACTGAAATAGATTCTAAAACTATCAATGGCTATGAATGTGAAGGCTACGTTACAGAGAATGATAAAATGAAAATTACATTTTACATTACGGATGATGTTCCTGTAAGTCTGAGTAGCGCATTTGCTTCTAATTCTAAAAACTTACCAAAAGGGCTTGATGCAGACATTATGAAAAAGTACACAGAAAATGGGTTAATGATGGAAATGATTTATGAAGACAAAAAGAAATCTAAAAACAACATGACAATGGAGTGCGTTGGCTTAGAAGAAACAGACTTTTCTATTGATACTACCAAATATGGTTCTATGTTAAGCGCTTTTGGAGGTTAGTTTGTGAATATTTTCCTTTAATTTTTTTGTAGGTATTTGCAGTGTTATTTTAGTACCACATGGTAGATTATTCTCATATAAATCTTCAATTTTTAGAGTGTATGAGTTTTCAAAAGATTCAGAGAAGTTTGATAATCGCGCCTTTGTTATGTCAATACCTACAGAGTCTCGTTGTAGTTTCTTTTGTTTTTTTATTTTCTGTGATGCAGCTCTACCAATACCATTATCAATAATTTCAACATTAATGAAATCTGAAGACGTTTTACTAACATTTAGTTCTATTTTCTTATTACTGTCTTTAGAAGATAAGCCATGCCAT
Organism: Winogradskyella sp. 4-2091; assembly: GCF_045765065.1. Classification (NCBI taxonomy): domain Bacteria; kingdom Pseudomonadati; phylum Bacteroidota; class Flavobacteriia; order Flavobacteriales; family Flavobacteriaceae; genus Winogradskyella; species Winogradskyella sp. 4-2091. The sequence continues at coordinate 64,974 of NZ_JBJKOD010000002.1, read as the reverse complement.
AGGGAATTTTCTAAAAAAGGTTGAAGAACTAAAGAAGGGATTTTAGTGATTTCAGTGTTTATAGAAGGATCTACATTAATTTTAAAATCTATTTCATTAGAAAAACGGATGTTCTCTATGTTCATATAAAGTTTCATAGTTTCAAGTTCATCATTAAGCGATGTTTCTTTTTCTTTTGAAGCCATTAAAATCTTTCTAATGAGTTTAGAGAATTTGTTGAGGTAATAAACAGCGTTTTCTTTTTCGTTATTAATAATGTAAAGCTTTATGGAATTGAGCGAATTAAAAATGAAATGAGGATTCATTTGACTTCTCAACATATCTTGCTCTAAAGTTAAAATATGTTTATCGCGTTTTAAAGCCTTGGTCCTGTTCATGATATATAAAATGGTTCCTATAATGACCAAAAGTAGAGAAGTAAATAATAGTATATTTTTATTACGCTCTAATCGAAGTCTAACCGATTCGTTTTCTAAAGCCAAAGCTTTAATTTGATTATTCTTGTTTACATTTTCATATTCTACAGCAATGTCGTTAACGTATTGTAAGTTTTGCTCGGTTAAGATGGTGTTTTCAATGTCTACGGCCTGATGATAGTAATCTAAAGCAACTTCGTAATTTTTATATTCCTCATTAATTTTAGACAGCATTTTGCTAGCTTCGGCAACTGAGGATCTAAGATTATAAGAACTAGCAATATTTAGTGCTTTCTTTAAGTTTTTTTCCGATGTTTCATAGTTCTTTAAATTATATTGTAATGTACCTAAATTGAGATACGAAGATGCAATATAGAACTGGTCATCTAGGTTTAAGGCTTTATCAAGAGCTGTTCTTATAATTGGTTCTGCTTCATCGTATTTTTTTTGTTTTAAGTAAATGGCACCAAGGCTATTGAAACAAATTACACGTCCTATTTCAGAGTCTATAGCATTATTGTATTCTAATGATTTTTGATAATTAGTCAAAGCACCTTCTAGGTTGCCTTTTGCTTCCTCTGCATATCCTATGTTGTGGTAGTTAATGGCAAGTCCTAATTTGTTATTGCCATCCTTTTCAATTTTTAGAGACTTTTTAAATTGGGTAATGGCTAAATCAAATTGCTTCAATGCCATATATATATTACCAATACTATTTTGTGATACAGCAATACTCCGTTTTACAGTCTGTGAAGGGCTTTCAACAGAATAGGCGGTTTTTAGAGCTTCAGTGTGGTAATCTAGTGCTGGTTTAATAATATCCATTCTTCGGTAAGCAACACCAATCATATTAAGGCTAATGATTTTTAATTCTATGCTTTTAGCAGAATCTGCATATATTTTAGCTTTTTGATGGTATCGTATAGACGAGTCGTAATTAGAAATATTTCTATTAACAATACCAAGAGCATTTAGCGCATAACATGAGGCCTCGTAATTACGATTCTTTGCAGAAACTGCGAGTAGATGTTTCATTTTTAAACTGTCTTGTTCAAACGGCTTTAATATTGAATCTAATTGAGAATATTGAGTGGGATGATTTTTGTTTACAAATGATAGTGAGTTTTCAAATGATAATTGCTGTGCACTACTATTTAAGCTGATAAGTAAGATAATTAAACAGAGACAAAATACTTGCTTTGGGTACAAAGATTTCATAGGTTAGAGTTTTTCTAAAAAATCTGATTTTCGTTGACGTGCTACAGGAATTTTTTGATCACTATCCATAATAACATAGCCTTCGTTTTTTATAAATGCCTTAATCTTATTCAAATTAATAATATAGGAGTTATGAATCCTGAAGAAATAGTGCTCAGGTAAAATAGCATCTACCTCTTTAAGTTTTTTGGTAACTACAATTTTTTTTTGATTCTGTAAAAATAATGTGCTGTAGTTGCCGTCTGATTCTATGTAGACTATATCATCAACATCTAAAAAAAGCAATTTACCATCTGTGTTTATTGTAATCCGTTTTTTGTCGTGTTGAGAATTAAAATTTGTGAGCATTCGCTCTAATTTATTAGAGTTAATGCTGCGCTCGTTGTGTTTTTTAATTTTATAGATGCTCTCTCTTAGGTCGTCAGAATCAATAGGCTTTAAAAGGTAATCTATGGCTTCGTGCTTTAAAGCTTTAATAGCATACTCATCATAAGCAGTAGTAATAATTACGGCAAAATCGGAGTGATTTATTTGTTCTAAAAATTGAAACCCACCAATAGTTGGCATTTGCACATCTAAGAACAAGCAGTCTGGAGTATTAGAGTTTAAAAACTTTAGGGCTTCATCTGGGTTTGAAAAAGATGCCATAATTTCAACCTCCTGTTTAAAATTACTAAGCTCCCAAATTAAACTTTGGATAGCCTTAGGTTCATCGTCTACAATTACTGCTTTTAACATGTGGTGCTTTTATTTCATATAAATATATGTATATAATAAATATTTTGGGTGTAAAGATGTGTGCAATGCATAGTTTTGTGTATAGAATGCTAAATATTAATTTGAATAAATAGGTAAAACCATTTATACATTATTTTTTACCAATCATACATTAGAATCATGATTATAAGCATATTATAATGATATTTGAGTTATGAAATCGAATGTATATAAGCACAATGAGGGTTTTGCTTTTTCGGATTCAAGCTATTAATTTGATAAAATTACGATTTAGAAAATCTGATTTTTCATTTCAGTGTTAATTATTGTAATCAATTTGTGAAAAAATTGATGCGCATTAATTTAAAGTTAGTTATTAGGGGAAAAAGAGCACTTAAACAGTGCTCTTTTTTGTTTGTAATTTTAACATTATTTTATAAGTATCACCACTAATAAACTTCACTGCTAGGCCTAGTTTTAACACGATAAAACCTACATTTTTTTAAATTTAAAAATTATTTTAAATTACTGTAAATCAATTGGTTAACCAGTTTTTATGCAGAATGTACGTTTTATGGGCGATACAAGAGTTTGTTAAAAACTTGTTGAAAACGTTTATAACATACCCTTTCTTTTTTAACAACAAATGTCAATCTTTGTTCAGGACAAAATATTATCATTCATTCTAATTTTTTTCGATCTAGAAACTGAATTTTATACAAACGTTGTCTCAGTTATTCCTTGTTAGGGAAAAATAAAACACATTTTACGGATTTATTAATATGGTTTTGAACGGTTAAAATCGTTCTAATGACTGTTAGGCTTTAAACTAAAAATTTATGGAAATTACGCAGATTATAAAAAGGGATTATGAAACAAGTCCGTTTGTTTTAAATAAGATTTCTAATGCTATTGAAAAGGCAATGATGTCCGTTGGTAATGGATCAAAAGAAGATGCGAATAAAATTTCTGTAAATGTTTTACAAACGCTTTTAGAAAGAAAAGGTTTAGACCATAATTACTTGCCTACTGTAGAAGAAGTACAAGATCTTGTAGAAGAAAAGTTAATGGTTAGTTCTTTTCCAGGTGTTGCTAAGGCATACATACTGTATAGAGATGAACAAGCCAGAAGCAGAAAAACAAATATTTTTGAAAAACGTATTAATTTAAAGCCTTATGAGTATCCTGCTTTAAATGAATATGTTGATGCGATAAGACACTCATATTGGATTCATTCTGAATTTAACTTCACAAGTGATATTCAAGATTTTAAAACAAGATTAACTGTTGTAGAACAGAATGCTATTAAAAATACAATGCTCGCAATTTCGCAGATTGAAGTTGCAGTAAAATCTTTTTGGGGAGAGATTTATAATAAAATGCCTAAGCCAGAAATTGGAGCAGTAGGTGCAACATTTGCAGAGAGTGAAGTACGTCACCATGATGCTTATTCGCACTTATTAGAAATATTAGGTCTTAACAATGAATTTAAGCACTTAAAGAAAAAGCCAGTAATAATGAGACGTGTTCATTATTTAGAAACGGCTTTAAAAAACGCTAAAAGTGAAGATAATAAGGAGTATGCAGAATCAATTTTATTGTTTTCTCTTTTTATTGAGCATGTGTCTTTATTCTCTCAATTTTTAATTATTATGGCTTTTAATAAGCATAAAAACATGCTTAAAGGAGTTTCTAATGTTGTAGAAGCAACTTCAAAAGAAGAGCAAATTCATGGTGATTTTGGTATTGACATTATAAGAATTATTAAAGAAGAAAACCCAACATGGTTTGATGCAGAGCACAGTGCTTTAGTAAGAGAACTTTGTGAAGAAGCATTTAAATCTGAAAGTAAACTTGTGGATTGGATTTTTGAAGCAGGTGAATTAGAATTTTTACCAAAAGATGTGATTAATGAATTTATTAAAAATAGATTCAATAATTCATTAGAAAGTATTGGCATTGAAAAAGTATTTGATGTAAACGACACACTATTAGAGCAAACCGAATGGTTTGATGATGAAATTATAGGAACGAAACATGGAGATTTCTTCGTGAAACGTTCTATCAACTATAGCAAAAGAACAAAAAGTATAACTAGCGACGACCTATTTTAAATTATGAACGACCACATTAATCCAGACCTTGAACTAAAAGCAAATTTAGAAACTACAAAAACCTCAAATCACGATGAATTATTAAAAGCCAGAAAAGAAGCTATAAAAGAAGCAAAGTCAGAGCCAGAAATTAAATGGTTAACAGACCATAGTCGTCAATTCTTAGCATCTGGTTACCTTACTGAAGACACAACACCTGAAGAGCGAATTAGAGAAATTGCGAACAACGCAGAAAAGATTTTAGGTATTGATGGTTTTGCAGATAAGTTTTATGGCTATATGGCAGAAGGTTATTATTCATTAGCATCGCCAGTTTGGTCTAACTTTGGTAAAAAGAGAGGTTTGCCAATTAGTTGTTTTGGTTCGCATATATCTGATGATATGGGTGATATTCTTTACACACAATCTGAAGTAGGTATGATGTCTAAACTAGGAGGTGGTACTTCTGGTTATTTTGGTAAACTTCGTCATAGAGGTGCACCAGTAAAAAATAATGGAGAGTCTTCTGGAGCTGTACATATTATGCAATTGTTTGAAAAAATGGTTGATGTAGTTAGTCAAGGTTCTGTAAGAAGAGGTCGTTTTTCTCCTTATTTACCAATTGAACATAATGATATCCATGAGTTTTTAGAAATAGGAACAGAAGGGAATCCAATTCAAGAGTTAACGCATGGTGTTACTGTAGGTAACGAGTGGATGCAAGAAATGATTGATGGTGATACAGATAAGCGTGCTATTTGGGCCAAAGTATTACAACGTAGAGGCGAAATAGGATATCCTTATATTTTCTTTAAGGATAATGCTAACAATAATGCTCCAGAAGTATACCGAGAAAATAAACATGAAATTTACGCAAGTAATTTATGTTCTGAAATAATGTTGCCAACCAACGAAAGATGGTCTTTTGTATGTGTATTATCATCTATAAACTTATTACATTATGATAAGTGGAAAGATACTGACGCAGTAGAAACTATGGTTTATTTCCTAGATGCTGTTTTAGAAGAATTTATCACTAAGCTAGAGGTTTATAGAGATTCTGCAGATAGAGATGACAGACAGACGTTTATGTTTATGGAGAAGGCTTACAATTTCGCAAAAGAAAATAGAGCTTTAGGATTAGGCGCTTTAGGATGGCACTCATTATTACAATCTAAAATGGTTGGTTTTGATAGCAAGGAAGCTTTTGATTTAAATAGTGAAATATTTAAAACAATTAAAACAAAATCGGTTAAGGCTTCAGAAGAATTAGCAAAGTTATTTGGTGAGCCAGAAGTCTTAAAAGGTTACGGAAGACGTAATACCACTTTAAATGCTGTAGCACCAACAACATCTTCAGCTTTTATTCTAGGTCAAGTATCACAAGGTATTGAGCCAATATGGTCTAATAGTTATGTAAAAGATATTGCTAAAATTAAAACAACGATTAAGAATCCTTTTTTAACAGCTCTATTAGAAGAAAAAGGAATGAATACATCAGAAATTTGGAGAAGCATTAGAGATTACGATGGTTCAGTACAGCACTTAGATGGTCTTACAGATCACGAGAAGGATGTGTTTAAAACTTACTCAGAAATAGATCAAATGACTATTATCTATCAAGCTGCTAATAGACAAAATCATATTGACCAAGCACAGTCATTAAACATTATGGTGCATCCAGATATGCCTGTAAAGGATATTAATAAGCTTTATGTTACTGCATGGCAATTAGGTGTAAAATCATTGTACTACCAACATAGTATGAATGCTGCACAGAAGTTTAAGCAAAAGAAGGAATGTACTAGCTGTGAAGGGTAACAGCTAGGGAAAATACATAAGCGTTAATTATTAAAAGATCACTCTATATAGTGTAGAGTGGTTTTTTTAGGCGAAATTTTAAAATAATATTATTGGTTTAATCACTTGAAAAACAGTGTATTAAAATAAATTTTATTAATAATTTATTTTAACACACCTATTTAGGAAATGATAGCTGAATTGATGATAAAAGTATGTTTAATTAAATGAAAAGATGAAGAGTAGAAAAAAGACATAAAAAAAAGGAACATCGTGAAACATTCCTCTTGGTTTATTTTAATACAAATTTGGATCACACCCCTAATATTGTATGAAAAAATAGAAATGAGATTAACTCGTCTCGCTTTCGTTCTGCAAAGAAACGAAATTTGAATATTTCTACCAAGTTAAATATTTCCATAAACGAATTAATGGTTTAAACTCGTAGTGTTTTTCAGGCTTTATGAATCTGAATTACTTATGAATAACCATATAGATATCCGTGTAAACATAAAAAAAAGGGTTTACGCATAATGTAAATAATAACTTAAAATTAAAAAAATGCAAGTAGAAATATTCAAATTTAAATCAGAAGAAGAACATTTGTTTAACGAGATTAGGACATTAGAAATTAAAGGAGAAATATGGTTTGTAGCGGCTGACGTTACTAATGTGTTGGGTTATTCCAACGGCAGAGATGCTATAGGTAGGCACTGTAAAATTAAAGGTGTCGTGAAACACGACATCCCGACTCAAAGAGGAAACCAAAAAGTAACGCTAATCAATGAGCCAAATGTTTATAGGCTTACAGTGAAATCGAAATTAGAATCGGCCGAAAAGTTTGAAGACTGGTTATTCGAAGAAGTTATCCCTTCAATTAGAAAGAAAGGTTTTTATGGAAAAATTGATAGAAGTAAATATCCTAATTTTTACTTAAGGTATAAGGACAACCTTCACAAACTAGATAGAAATTATTTTTCGGTTATAAGTGAATTATTTATTACTCTAAATGCTGAATTGGAAAAAGTCGGCTATGAAATTCCAGACAAAGGACAAACTGGAAAACAAATTATGCCAGATATTTCTGTTGGTAGAATGTTTTCAAACTATCTTAAAAAGATAGATTCCAAATTTAATGGATCACACAAGCATTATGACCATTCATTTCTTGATGACAGGCAGGATGTTGAAGCTAGGATGTATCCTTTAGAGGTATTACCGACATTTAGGAAGTTTATATTTGATAAATGGATACCTGAAAATGCAAAAAAGTATTTCAAAGATCGTGACCCAGTAGCATTGGATTATTTGCCGAAACTTTTAGGGAAGTAAAAATAACTGAGCACATAATATTGGATAAAAAAAGCATCTCATTTTTGAGATGCTTTTTCTATACTATAAAGAATATATGTATTAATCCTCAATCAAACTATCAGTCCCCAAATACTTGTCCCCTTTATTATAATACCATGCTCTTACTTTAGGCATTTTAATATCATATACAATGGTTTCATCAGATAGTAGAATATACTCTCCAGAATCTGGTTTTTCGTTTCCGTTATCATCAGTTTTAAAAAACTGATAAATTTCCATAGCATACGTTATAGGATCAAAATAAAAATACCAAACATCGCTACCAACAGATTCATCGTAAGTGATTTTTAAAACCAAATAGTCTTTACCTTTAAAGGTTTTCTTTTCAACTTTATCGTTTAGGTTGGTGCCAGGATCATTCAATTTCATTGGTAAGCCATATAGATACGTGTAGTAGTTTTTATAAAGTAAAGCTCTATCGCACGACATCTTTTTTTCTTTAGCAGCTATACTATCTAATAACTTACCGTTATAGTGCATTTCGCAAGTTTTCTTTGATAGAGTATAGGTTGTAGTAATTGTATCTTTTGTTGCTTCTACTTCAAAAAATTCTGCAGGTAAATTAATTGAGATATGACTAGTGCGTTTTGCAGAATTTGGTGTCGTCATTTCTACAGTGAACTTATCATTAAATAATTGCCAATTATCGTTTGGATCGTGGTAGTCAATAGCTTTTTCTAATACGTTTTTGGCAGAAACGTTCTGAGCCATAGCTATTAGTGAAGTAAAACTTAGAAATGCAACGAGAATAGTTTTAATCATAACGAGTATTTATTGGATGTTTACTAAAGTAGATACTTTTTTCTATATTGTTGAAATAATTCCCCAAATAAGCTTAGATGGAAGAACCTATACTTACAGAAGTTAAGAATTTAGAGTGTTCTAAATGCAACACACTTATGATTGCTGAAACTGTTTTTTGCCCAGAATGTGGCTTTCCAGAACATGGTACAGAAAAAGATGTAGCTCAGTTTCATGCTAGAAATATCATGAAAAAAAGCAATGAATTAGATGCTGATAAAAAAATTAAATCGGCGAGAAATGTGTTGTACATCATCGCTGGAGTTACCATGCTATTTGGCTTTATTTTCTTTTTTACAGATCAAGATGCCTCTGTACTTGTAACTAACGTAGTTTTAGGTATTATTTATCTTCTTTTAGGATCTTGGACGTCCAAAAAACCTTTGGTGGCCATTTTATTAGGATTACTTTTATATTTAACCACCATTATTATTTCAACAATTATTGATCCTGCAACTATTATAAAAGGTATAATTTTTAAAATTTTAATAATTGCTTATTTGGGTAAAGGTGTATATTCTGCCTCATCTATAAGGAAGTAAATTAATAGCTGTATCTAAATGACTTTTAGTTGTAAAAAATGTCAAGTAACTTTTGAGAATGAGATAAAATTTTGCCCAAATTGTGGTGTAGAAATAAAGAAATCTATCATAGAAAATAGAGCAGGAACGTTAAATCTTATTATAGTTTTCTACGTTGTATTTTTAGTTTTTATAGCTCTGAGTTACTACGTGAATTCTGAGATAGAGCAAAGTCTTAGTTCGGAACTTACTACTGAAGGTATATTCGCTTTATTAGTTTTGGGCTTTGCAGTGTTTGATTTTAAAGTCATTTTAAAGCTTTATAAATTACCTGTTATAAATTGGAGAATAATAATATTCACTATTATATTCCCCATCTTTTCTGCCTTCTCAGTGTATTACACATTTGAGTTTTTAAACACGTATTTTTTTGAAGCTATAGATGAAAATTATTATGAAACCTATGTTTATTTAAATTATCCATTATTTTGGTCCATAATATTTATAGCCATTTTGCCTCCAATATTTGAAGAACTAGCCTTTAGAGGTTTCTTGTTTAATCAACTACAAAAGATAGTCAGTGAAAGAATTACAATAATTGCGACAGCTTTTATATTTGCATTAGTTCATTTTTCGTTTATAAGTTTGTTATGGATTTTTCCATTTGGTCTTGTTTTGGGCTATTTAAGGAGTAAGTACAACACATTGTGGTATGGTATTGTAATTCACTTTATCCATAATTTAATTGTGCTGTTGCTAGATTATTATATGTATACAACGCTTACTTTATAGCGTTATAAACGTTTCAAAACAAAAAAAGCATCCAATGCCGATTTGTTCGGGAGGATGCTTTTTTAGTAAGTTTAAATCAACTTATATTTTATAAACAATGTCTTATTTTTCTTCCATCATTGCAAAGAACTTGTCAATGTTTGGCATTAAAATAATACGTGTTCTTCTGTTTTTAGCTCTATTAGACCAAGTATCATTTTCTACTAGAGGTTGGTAACTACTACGACCAGAAGCGATTAATTGCTCAGGAGCAACGTTAAACTGGTTTTGTAATTTTTTTACAACTGAAGTTGCACGTAAAACACTTAATTCCCAGTTATCTGAAATCTTCTCTGTGTTGATTGATCTAGAATCTGTATGACCCTCTACCATGACGTCTAAGCTTGGCTCTGAGTTAATAACGTCTGCTAACTTCTTTAAGATTTTATCAGCTTTGTTACCTACTCTGTAACTTGCAGTGCTAAATAACATATCATCATCAATAGAAATCATTACTACAGTTTCGTTAATATCAACAACGATGTCTTCATCTTCGTTAAGATCATTGGTGTTCATTGCCTTACTTAAATTGTACTGAATCGCTAAATTCATTGAATCTTTTAAAGTTTTAGCTCCAGCTAATTTTTCAGGACTAACATTTAATAATGTAGCACGCATTTTCTCTTTGCTTGCTCCAGATGCTACAGTACCATCCTTAGAAACTTGAAATTTAGATTTGTTTTCTAAAGTTAAGCCTTCTACATCACTATTTAAAGATTGAATCTTAGAGTTGTATTGGTTAACACGTGCCTCTATAATTGCAAATTTATTTTCTAATTCTTCTTTTTCTACTCGAGTTTTAGTTAGTTCACTAACTGTTTCTCCATGTTCTTGCTCTAAAGCTAAGAACTTTTTCTTAGATACACATGAACTTAATAAAACTGCTGTTACTAATAAGATTGAAATTTTTTTCATTATTTTAATTTTGGTTTAAATTTAGTTTTATAGTTCTATATACGATAGGTTGATTGTTTTGGACGTTGAAAGACAAAAAAAATTAACATTTGGTCAAATAAAAAGCCCAATACGCTAATATTGGGCTGTTTATTGTATCCTTATATTTTTATTCTTCTTGGTCGTTAGCTAGTTTGGCTGGTTCTACAGAACTGTCATGGGCGCCAAAGTATTCTTCAAGCAGATTCATTGTTGCAGTTAAAAGATCTTTAGTCTCTAACAATAAGCTAAAATATAGCGTTGTGTTTTTAGGACTAGACTCTTCACTTCGTGTACGCTCAACTTGTTTTTGAATCTTTTCTTTAACTAAACCATAGACATCAGAGCGTTCTGCTAAAACTGCACCAATTTGTTCAAATGAACGAGATTCAAAAGCGACTTGAGTTTTAGTAAATAAAGCTTCCATACGAGCATCTAACTCTTTTAACTCCTTAATTTGACTAAACTTTAATTTTTTGTGGTTATTGTTAACATGCTTATGACTTACTTTAGATATGTAATCTAATGACTGCGTCATATCTTGTAAATAACCTAATATATTGATGTAGAAATTACTTGCTGATAAACTTGGCTCTTCAAGATTCTTAATAAAATAAAAGATATGATCTCTTAAGTCATCAATTTCATTTGAAAGCTTATCTATCTGTTTTCTATTTTTCTTTAATAATTTTAAATCTTGAACTGCAAGACCGTTAATTGCCGAAGTATATATTTTGTTTCCTCGTCTTACAACACTAGCAATATTAGTAGCACTCTCTTGGATAACACCTTGAGTAGAACTGCTTTCAGCTTTTTCTAACTGATCTTCTACCTTCATTACCTTAGACTTCTGAATGTGCGCCATGTAGCTACGTATTAATAAAAGCACAGCTAATACTAATAAACCAACTAAAGCGTAACCTTGACCGTAATATAGAATGTAAGCCATTATCGCAGCAGCTACAAAAGCACTAAATGCTGTAAAAAACCAACCGCCAATTACATTTAAAACACCAGCAACTCTATACACAGCACTTTCACTGCCCCAAGCTCTATCTGCTAAAGAGGTACCCATGGCAACCATAAAAGTAACATAGGTTGTAGATAATGGTAATTTCATTGAAGTCGCTATAGAAATCAAGACACTGGCAACCATTAAATTTACGGCAGCTCTCACTAAATCAAAAGCCGGAATATCTTGTTCCTTAACAATCACTTTAGGTTTTATAAATTGCTGATCTGACCAAACTTTATATTTATTTGGTAGCACTGCGTTAAGACTTTCTGAGATACCCATTGAAAATCTAACGATACTTCGAGATAGGAAATTTGGTTCAAAACGTTCTTTTACATCATCTTGTCTTGATAAATCTACTGAGGTTTTTACAACAGCTTTTGCCTTACTAGAAAACCAAAGTGTTAATACCATTATGAGTCCGGCAATTAATAAAAGATAGGGTTGTGTTTGTACAGGTTCGCCTAAAGCGGTCATTACATATTCAGTTGGTTGAGCACCACTTGCAGACCATGCTTCGTAAGAGTTAAAAGCGGCAATAGGAACACCAATAAAATTAACTAAATCGTTACCTGCAAAAGCCACTGCTAATGCAAAAGTACCTACGACTATAATTACCGTATATATATTGGTTTTACTATACTTTATAAGTAAATATGATACTGCAGTAAGAACTAAAAAGCTGATGCCAATTAAAGCTATTGGATTTGTAGAAATTAATGACTTTATATCGTCATTCATAAAGCTTGCATTCTTAATCCCTTTAATAAGTATAAAATACAAAATTGAAGAGGTTGCAATACCACTAAAAATTGCACCATACCAAGATGGTTTTTCTTGAAATTTAAAGGATAACAACAATCTAGAAGCATATTGAATAATGGCTCCAACGGAGAATGCTACAACAACGGACAGCAGTATTCCTAATATAATTTGAATCGCTTTGTCGTTATTGATATAAATTGATAAGTCAGTTATAGACTGTTCGCTATCAGCATAAATTTTAATTAAAGCGACAGCAACGGAAGCTCCTAATAATTCAAATACAATAGAAACTGTAGTGGAAGTAGGCATTCCGAGTGTGTTGAAAAAATCAAGAAGTAATATGTCTGTTAACATTACAGCCATAAAAATGACCATAATCTCATTGAACATAAATTCGCCAGGATTAAATATGCCTTTTCTGGCCACTTCCATCATTCCACTAGAGGTCATTGCACCTACAGCAACACCAATACTAGCGACAATCATTATGGTTTTAAATGAAACAGCTTTAGATCCTATTGCAGAATTTAAAAAGTTAACAGCGTCATTACTTACACCAACTACTAAATCTGCTATGGCTAAAAAAGCCAATGCAGCAAGCATATAGACATATAGGTTTTCCATTTAAAAGGATGCTAAAAATTGAACGCAAAGTACCGTTTTTATCTCTAAAATAATGTTATCTAATTGTTATTATTAAAAGTTGTCATTTCATCCAAATAAATTGAATTTTAACGACGAATTTTAGAATTTATACCTTTAGAATATAAGATGTAAGAATAAATAATTTGTGTTCAGTATTAATGTTTAAAGCTTCAAATCGATATTCAAAACCAAATTGAAATTTAGACTTTTTTGATAGAAGCCAACCCATTTGGTATGTAGCTCTATGATCTAATTCTGGTTTTAATTTAGAACTTGTACTAAGTAATCCTTCCATTGATGCTACCAGATAAGGCTCTCCAATATCTAGTTTTTCACCATTTAGCGGAAAATCTATAGCAAAACGGTAACGCGTGCGCAAAATAGTAAGGTCTTTAAGAAAGCGTTGCTCAGTTCTAAATCTGTGGCCAAAACGAATAGCATTCTTTTTTTTGGTATAATTAAATTGTTGTACCAATCTAAGTTCGTCGCTTCCTTCATCTATAGATTCTCTTATTCTATATTGTATACCTAAGCTAAGACTGTGGTTATAATCTAAGGCAAGCGTAGAAAAATGAACTAAATCTATTTGTCTATTTATAAAACTGAAGGACTCATCTTGATACAAATAATAACGACTTTTAATGGCAAAATTAGTCTTATATGTGCTATTAACTTTGTGGTTTATGGAAAAAGCGGTTTCGCCCAGTCCTTCAAAATCGTTTTGAGAATTAAGGTTTAGACCTAATAAAATTATATGTAGTAAAAGTACTTTTTTAATAGAGTACATGCTCGTAAGATGATGGCTTTAAGATTCTATACTTTAAAAATTCACCTTTGTTATTAAAAGTGAATTCTCTTGTGTCTTTTCCTTTATTTGATTTTACTTCCGCAATTATTTCGTAATTAGGTAAGACGTTTGTTTCGTTTTGTAGAAGGTTATTTACAAAGTTTAAGCGATCAAAGTCTGTAGTATAAACAAATTGCTTTTGAATTTTAATGAATTTATGCTTGAGATAAGTTTGAGATAGGTGTGATTCAATTTTTCCTTTGGTCAAAGGATTGATTGCTCTTAATTGAGCTACAACTTCAATATCCTCAATTTTTCCTTCTTCAGAAAATTCTAGACTGTAACGTTTTTTATTGAATTTAAATTTAAGTTCAAAACTGCGTTTGCTGCCATCAGTTTCCAAAAAGTATTTTAAACGTCTACATTTTTCAGGTAAATTTTTAATGACTTCTTGAGCCAATTCAGGGAAACTAGACAATTTAATCCGTGTTTCTTTTTCGTTTTTTGTTTGACCAAAAGCTGAATGATTAAATAAAATAAAGCAGGTCACCATCAGTATCGATCTTGCTAGCATGTTGTCAACGGTTATCATGGTTATTGTACTTTTATTAATTATTAATGATTTCAAAATTAGTGTTTTTTATAAAATTCATCTTTTAATATGAGACGGATTGTTAATCTTAGTGGCATTTTAAATTATTGATAATCAGACATTAATGATTCTAATGTTAATTTAATGTTATGTAAATGTTGTTCAAATGTAAAATTAATGTTATATTTGTAAAGTAAATATTAAATTAAACCCAAATAGATATGAAAAATTTAGTAATGATATTAGTGATGCTAAGTGTAAGCTTCACATACGCTCAAGATATAAACGAAACAAAATTAGAAAAGAAAGGTGATTTAACTATTGCTACGTATTACCACGAAAGTGGAGAAGTATCTCAAACGGGTGCTTTTGATTCAGATGGTAAATTACAAGGTGAATGGACTAGCTTTGATGTTGATGGGAATAAAGTAACGGTTGGTACTTACGAAGCAGGAAAAAAAGTTGGTAAGTGGTTCTTCTGGGAAGGTGATTCTTTAAAGGAAGTTGACTATATCGATTCTCGTGTTGTGAATATTAATAAATGGGACAACAAAACTAAAGTGGCTATTAGAAATAGATAGTTAATAGATTACATAAAAATAAAAGGCTTTCTGATTTTCAGAAAGCCTTTTTTGCTTTTAGGAATTATGTGTTCTTAAACCTTAGAATTTAAAAGAATAACCTAAAGATATTTCTGTGCCTGGATCTCTTAATGAGAATGTTTGGTTAGATGCTTTGTATGACTCGTATTCACTTAATCTTTCGCTACCTAAGATATTAGTAACTTTTAAGTCAATAGAAGATTTTTTACTTTCTCCTAATGTCTTATTAAACGTAAAGTTTAAACTATTAAAAGATTGCGTATATACATCTGGTACTAAACCAATACCAACAACTTCTAAAGTTGGGCCTTGTACATTAAAAAATAAACCAGTCTGTAAACCTAAATCTGAATTGTTATAGTCTAAGCCAAGATTAATTAAAAAAGGTGCTTGCCCTTGTAAATCTCTTTCTCTTTCTACAGTTTCTCCATCTCTAGCAGCAAGTGTTCTACTTTCAAATTCACCATCAGACATCGTTAATTCAGACGTCATGAATGAAATATTAGCGTTTAATTTCAAATTATTTAAACCTTCAGATAAGAAACCTAATCGTTGTCTTAATTCAAACTCAATACCATATACTTTAGCGTTTCCTAAGTTATCTACTGTAATTTGAGTTGGTGCTTGTAAAAAGAATGATTGCTCGATAGGATCAGTAAGATCTTTATAGAAACTACTAACAGCAAACATTTGACCATTTTCACCAAAGCGTTCAAATCTTACATCAAAATTATTAATATACGTTGGAGCTAAATCAATATTTCCAATAAATAAACGACTTGTAATAGGATCAAATATTTGTGCCACAGACGCCTCTTTAAAAGATGGTCTTGCTGTTGTTCTACCATATGATGCTCTTAAGTTAATATCATCATTTAAGGAATATATTAAATTGGCAGATGGAAATACATCCAACTCATCTAAAATTGGTTCTCTATCATAAACAATTGTATTGTTTTGACCTGTGTAATAAGAACTGAAATATTCAGTTCTTACACCTAATACTGTTTTTAATTTTTCTGAAAGGTTAAATTCAGTAGAGAAATAAGTAGCTCCAATAGTTTGCTCACCTTCATAAGCATCGTTAGCATTAAATTGATCTCCAAAAACTAAAAACGTACCGTTATCTGTAGTAGGATTCCAAATATTATTAGAGTTTAATAATTGATCTACATCTCCACTTGCTATAAAGGCGTCGTCACCTGCAATATTAAACGTATAATCATCAATGCTAAAATCTCTAAATTTATAAGTGTAAGCTCCACCAAATTTAATTTTTGCGCCACGACCAAATAACTCAATATTTTTGTCTAGGTCTACTTTACCAGACCAGCTTTCTTCAATTAAATTCCTCCAAAGTTGAATTGGAAACGTAGAAGCAGATGGACTAATAAATGAATCACCATTATCAGCTTGTTGTAATGGTGTAATTCTATGATCTTTATCCATTACTTTAGAAAACGTAGGTGCTATTTTCCATTCTAAATTCATTGGGTTTTCTTTATCACTTAAGCGATGCGTCCCAGAAAATAAAAGGTTTGTTACAGAACGTTCTGTATAGGTAATGGCATTTTTAGTTAAAGGTTCTAAACCTCCACCAACAGCATCTTGAGATATAATCTGATCATAAAAACCAGCACTAGATTCTCCATTTTGAATATGTAAAAAGTTAACCTTATATTTAGATAAATCTGTTTTATAAGTTAAACCTAACATACCATTCATAATAACGTTGTTAGTTCCTTCTGCTCCTTTTGAATCAAATACTGAGCTTAATTCATTGTTTCCAGAATCAGCAAAATTCTTTACAAAAGCACCATCTTCTCTATTTTTATAAAACGTAGTTTCATTTTTATAAGAGAAAGACGCTAAATAACCTATTTTGTTATCACCTAAGTCGTACTGATTTCCGAGTGTAAACCCAAAATCAAAGTTCATTCCGCTAGTTTGTTGTTTAGCTCTAAGTTCTTTAGAAAATCTATCAGTTAACGTCGTTAATAGTAATCTATTTTCAAAAGTACCAGGTATTTGTTGGTATCTGTGAATAGGTAAACTTCTTGTACCATCATCATATCCAAAAATATCTGTATCACTTCCGGTAGAGGTTAAATAGTTGTTGTTGAAGTGCATATCTGGATTGTAACCCATTCCTAATGACAACGTATATTCTGCTCTAGAAGGGAAATCTTTAGTTACAATATTTACGAGTCCACCAGTAAAATCTGAAGGATATTCAGCAGATGCAGATTTTATAACGATTACATTTTCTAAAATATTAGTAGGAAATAAATCCATCTGAATTGTATTTCTATCTGGATCTAAACCAGGAATATCAATACCATTTAAAATCGATTTAGTGTAACGGTCACCTAATCCACGCACGTAAACATACTTACCACCTTGAATAGAAACACCTGGTACGCTTTTCACAGCACTTGCAACATTACTTGCACCAGAGTTTTTAATGGCTTGTGCAGAAATACCATCCATAACTACTACAGATTTTTTCTGTAAGTTAAGTACGGCACTTTCAGTATTTCGTTTTGTAGACGTTGTAATTACTACTGTGTCTAAAGAGTTAGTTTCTAATAGAATATCTAATATAACCGTTTCTCCATTTTTTATAACAACATCAGTAACTTCTTTAGTTGTGTAACCAACAAATGAAAATACTAGAGTATATGTACCCTCTTCTAATTCTAATTGGTATTTTCCGTCAAAATCAGAACTAATTCCAATTGATGTTCCTTTTACCAATACATTAGTAAAGGCCATTGGCTCACTAAATTCATCATCAATAATAGTACCCGTAACTATACCTTGTGCAAAGGAAAAAAATGTAGCTAGAAAGAAAACAAAAACTAAAGCTTTTTGTATATTTTTCATATTAATATTTAAATAGCCCATCGACTAATAAATAATCGATGGGCAAAAAGTTAATTGTGATTTTTAGAAGCCTAAACCTGCAGCAGTATTTGCGTATGTCCAGCTTAAGTTTGAAGTCGTAGCTCCTACAGTTTGAGAACCTGCTGTTACAGCCGTAGCAGTAGAACCAAATCCAGTTACCGTTACTGTTTCTGCTTTGTTAACAAAAATATCAGCAGCAGTAGCAACACCTGTTGGTAAAACTATTTCCCAAGCTCCAAATGTGATTAAACCATCGTTGTAATTAGTAGCAACACCATCGTTGTCTAATTCTACATCAGATGAATCTTTAAATCCGTATGCAAAAATGTTACTTGTTGTTCCCATTGCGTTACTTCTATAATCAGCGTACTCACCATTTTCTGTAACTGTGTTACCAATGATAGTTGCATTTTGTAAAGTAAATGAACCAGTAGCAGTTCCTTCAGGACCATCAATTTCAAAAGCATGATCAGAAAAATCTCCTAATACAACAACAGCATTATCAATAGTGCCAGAATAAGCTTGGTCAATATCTAAAGCATCATCACCTTGAGCCCATACTAATAAATTAGAAGCATCAACAGTTCCACCGAAAAATTCAATACCGTCATCTACGTTTCCAACAACTTCTATATTGTTAATTACAGTACCAGAACCTACACCACCAAGTGTTAATCCATTAATTTCGTTTCCTTCTCCAATTAATGCACCACCATGACGAATAGAGATGTATTGCAAAACACCAGAGCTATCAGCAGCATCAGAACCGCCATAAAGTCCAAATGTATCAGCAGCAGGAATTCCTTCAATTTGAGCTTCAGTAATATCACCAGAAAAAGAACATGGTGCATAACCTAATACAATTAATCCACCCCAAAGACCTCTGTCATTTTCATCTAAGTTTGTACCTGCAGTTTCACCACAAGAAATATCATCACTAGTAGATGTAAAAATAATTGGTTGGTCAGCAGTACCTTGTGCATTTAATGTTGCACCTCTAGCCACGATTAAAGCAGAAGCTAAAGAACCAGTACCAGCAGAACCTTTAATAATTGTACCAGGATTAATTGTTAAATTAACACCTTCACTTACAACCACTTTTTGGTTTAATTGGTAAATGTTATCAGCAGTCCATGTTGTACTTTCTGTAATAGCACCTGTAACTGCAACGATTGGACAATCTACTGTTCCACCACCATTATCGTTAATGTATATTGTAGTTTCTTCTATTATTATAGGAGTATCATCATCTTTAAAACAGCTAGTAAATACTAGTGAAGAAGCGATTAAAGTAATTAAAAGTAATTTTTTCATGAGTAAAAATTTATTGTTCAGTTTGATTTGTTCATTTTACGCTGCAAAGAAACTATCATTACTTTGTTTCAAGGTTATATAAAAATTAATGATTTGTCACTAAAAGGTTAGTTTATTGTTAGCTAAATATTAAGCGAATTTATATTAAGGAAACAATGGCTTAACATTGAAAATTTTAGCATCTAACTTTGTATTAAATAATCGATTGTATAGCAATTTATTTATCTTGCATCTATCTAAGACTATAACTATGAATTGGGAACAATTACTGTCCTTAAAACGCTTTGGCGACACTAACAAAAGATTAAGAAAAGAACAAGATGAAACACGTTTAGGGTTTGAGGTAGATTATGATAGAATTATATTTTCTTCTGAATTTAGAGGTCTACAAGATAAAACTCAAGTTGTGCCTTTATCAAAAACCGATTTTGTTCATACCAGATTAACACATAGTCTTGAGGTCAGTGTTGTAGGAAGGTCGTTAGGACGCAAGGTTGGGCAAATGTTATTAAAGAAACATCCGCATTTAGCTAGTGTACACGGTTATACAATGAATGATTTTGGTGCTATTGTAGCTGCAGCCGCTTTAGCTCATGATATAGGTAATCCTCCTTTTGGTCATTCTGGCGAAAAAGCCATTGGTGCTTATTTTAAAGAAGGAGATGGTGCAGATTTCAAAAGCTTTTTAACAGATAAAGAATACCAAGATTTATGTGACTTTGAAGGAAATGCTAACGGATTTAAGATTTTAACCGAAAGTAGAGAAGGTCGTGAAGGTGGATTGAGATTGAGTTATGCAACCTTAGGAGCTTTTACAAAATACCCAAAAGAATCCTTACCCAAAAAGCCAAGTGCTCATATAGTAGATAAGAAATATGGGTTTTTTCAGAGTGAAAAGCAAATGTTTGAAGATGTAGTAACGGAATTAGGTTTAACAAAACGCAGTGAAAATAATTTGAGTTATCAACGTCATCCTTTAGCGTTTTTGGTAGAGGCTGCGGATGATATCTGTTATACAATTATTGATTTTGAAGATGGTATTAACCTTGGATTAATTCAAGAAGAATACGCGTTAGAATATTTAATTAATTTAGTTAGAGACAGTATTAAAACCGAAAATTATAATGCTTTAAGAACAACTGAGGATAGAATTAGTTATTTAAGAGCATTAGCAATTGGTAGATTAATTAATGAAGCTGCTTCACTGTTTATGGAACATGAAGAGCGCATTTTAGCAGGTAAATTTGAAACAGCATTATTAGATGTTAGTCAATATAAAGCCCAAATAAAAGATATAATTAATATTAGTATTAAAAATGTATATCAATCTAAGGACGTTATAAATAAGGAAATTGCAGGCTACGAAATTTTAAATCAGCTTTTGGTAGCTTACGGTAAGATGGCATTTCGTTATTTTGATGGCAACATCACTAATTACGACAAGCTGCTTTTAAATAGTCTTCCTGAAACTATTAAATTAGGCACTAAATCTTTGTATAATAATCTTCTGGCGATTTGCCTTTATATTTCAAAATTATCAGACACTAATGCGATGTTATTACATAAGAAATTGAAAGGTCAAATTTAACAGAAAGTGCATTTCATCGAATAAATTTGTTTTTTAGCGATAAATAGTTTTAATTTACCTGATATTCAAGCTATTAAAAAACCTACTTATGAGAAATAATATACTTGGAGGACTAGTTATATTCTTTGTTGTTGTGACTTGCCTTTTGATGTTAGATGATATTTCTAGCCCAAACACGGAAAATTATTCAGTTAATAAACCTGCGGAAATTGAGCAGTCTGTTGAAAATTCATCAGAAATGGCTGTCGTTGAGAGAGAAGAGTAATTGTTCTATTTCTTTTTTTAATGATACTACATCTAAGTGCTGAAGTTTATTTAATTGCTCTGTTGTACCATGTTCTACAAATTGATCTTCAATACCTAGGGTCACTATTTTTTGACTATAATTATTGGCATTAGCAAAAGCTAAAATAGAACTGCCAAATCCGCCAATGATTGTACCATCTTCAACCGTAATAATAGCATCATAATGCTGAAAAACATTATGTAATAATGTTTGGTCTAAGGGTTTTATAAACTGCATATCATAATGCCCTACGTTATGTTCTGTATCTATTTCTTTTATAGCATTTTCTATACTATGCGCAATAGTGCCAACGGAAAGTACCGCAACACTTTCTCCTTCGCTTAAACAAACACCTTTACCAATTTCAATTTTTTCAAAAGGTCTTTTCCAATCTATTAAATGACCTCGACCTCTTGGATATCTTATGGCGATTGGGAAATCAATACCTAATTGAACTGTATACATTATATGTCTTAATGCAATAGCATTTCTTGGTGCAAAAATCACTAAGTTAGGGATACAATTTAAATAGGCTAAATCAAAAACGCCATGATGTGTTGCTCCATCTTCGCCAACCAATCCTGCTCTGTCTAAACAAAAAATTACGGGTAATTTCTGTAAAGCCACGTCATGTATCACTTGGTCATAAGCACGTTGTAAAAAAGTAGAATATATATTACAAAAAGGAATGAGTCCTTGTGTTGCCATACCAGCCGCTAAAGTAACGGCGTGTTGTTCTGCAATGCCAACATCAAAAGCACGATTGGGAATGGTTTCCATCATATATTTTAATGAACTTCCTGTAGGCATAGCAGGTGTAATACCTACAATTTTTTCGTTCTTTAAAGCTAACTCAACAATGGTTTCCCCAAAAACATCTTGATATTTAGGAGTTTCTTGATCTGAGTTATGTTTTGTAACTAACTCACCTGTTTTGGCATCAAATTTTCCAGGTGCGTGATATTTAACTTGATTTTCTTCAGCTTGTCTTAAGCCTTTACCTTTGGTTGTAATGATGTGTAAAAATTTTGGACCTTTAATCGTTTTAAGTCTTTTTAATTCTGAAATCAAAGTTGGTAAATCATGACCATCAATAGGACCAGAGTAATTAAAATTTAAAGCTTCAAAAATGTTATCTTGCTTCTCAGTCCCTTTTTTTACATTGGTTAAATATTGTTTTAAAGCACCAACGCTTGGATCAATTCCAATAGCATTATCATTTAAAATGACTAAAAGATTAGCATTGGTAACTCCAGCATGATTTAAACCTTCAAAAGCCATTCCGCTTGCAATTGATGCATCTCCAATCACTGCGATATGGTGTTTGTCTTCGCCATTTAATTGCGAAGCAATTGCCATACCTAAGGCTGCAGAAATTGAGGTAGACGAGTGACCAACACCAAAGGAATCGTATTCACTCTCGCCACGTTTTGGAAATCCACTGATACCATTAAGTTGTCTGTTAGTGTCAAAAATTTCTTTTCGTCCAGTGAGTATTTTGTGACCATACGCTTGGTGGCCAACATCCCAAATTAATTCGTCATTTGGTGTATTAAAAACGTAATGTAAAGCAATAGTTAGTTCTACAACGCCTAGACTTGCCCCTAAATGACCTTCCTTTGTTGCAACGATATCAATAATAAAGTCCCGTAACTCTTTCGCAAGATGAGGTAAGTCTTCTTGATTAAGAAGACGTAAATCTTTAGGTAAATTAATTTGTTTTAAAAACGACGTTTTCACATTGTAAAAATACGAGATTTTATTAGTCTTCGACTATAAATACAATTGGTAAAGAATAAACAACGCCAATGTTTTTTCCGCTTTGTTTGCCTGGAATAAATTGTGGTAATAGTTTAATGACACGCTTTGCCTCATTTTCTAATTCTAGATGTGTAGCTCTTGCCTTTATATTGGTAACGAGCCCATTTTCATTGATTTTAAATTGCACTATTATTCTTTGTTTACCTTTTAAATTTAGTTGCTTACCAATAGCTTTATTAAAATTATCAATAATGATCTCTTTAATTTTATTAGTCATGTATGTCTTCTTTTCAGAATTTGAAAGATTATTGGGTGTGCCTTTAAATTCTGGTGGCTGCTCTACAACTATATAGCCAACAACAATTTCATCATCTATGATTTCTTCAGTGTTTTCGACATTATTTAATTCTACAGGTTCGTTTTCTGAAGACTTTTCAATAACCACAACGCCTGTTAGTATAGGAATAGGTGGTTTGTGTTTTTTAGAAGGTGTTTGTTTGTAATTATCGATAAGAGGTTTAACCGTATCTGTTTCAAGTTTACAATCTGTTTCAGGTTTTGTTTTTAATGAATCTACAACTTCAACAACATTAATCTTTTTAGTGTTTCCGTTTTGGTCAGAACAATTGAATAATGTCGTTCCCATAGCAATGAGTAATACTAAAAGAAATAACTTATGAAAACTGGTTTCTTGTTCAATTAATTGCTGAGGAATTTTAATTCTTATTTCTTCGAGTTGAGAAATTTTAAATCGGCCACATATATTCTTTTTGCTATTGAGTGCTAAGTATTTTTTTAAATGTTCTTCAGGCATATTAGTAAAATCAATGACCGTTTTTGAACACGATTGGCAAAACCGACCTTTTTCATTAGATGTCATTTTAGCCCAATCTTCATGGCATGGTTTTGGAATAGAAATAGAATAGTTAGATTTCATAATTGATGGCTTTGTTTGATAGCATCAAATTTCTTGCCGTGATTAATCATTATAATTTTGAAATTGTATTTTTACAACTATGATAAATCCTTATGACGATACCTACTTTATGAAAAAAGCGCTTCAGGAAGCTGAAATTGCTTTTGAAAAAGGGGAAATTCCGGTTGGCGCAGTAATTGTAGTAGAAAATAGAATCATAGCAAGAACGCATAATTTAACGGAGTTATTAAATGATGTTACGGCTCACGCAGAAATGCAGGCTATTACATCTGCAGCGAACTTTTTGGGTGGAAAATATCTAAACAAATGTACGCTGTATGTTACTTTAGAGCCATGTCAGATGTGTGCAGGAGCATTGTATTGGAGCCAAATTTCTAAAATAGTGTTTGGAGCTTCAGATACACAAAGAGGATACAAAATAATGGGTACAACATTACATCCCAAAACAGAAGTAGTTAGTGGTGTTTTGGCAGAAGAGGCATCAGCTTTAATGAAACGTTTTTTTATAGAAAAACGGAATTTGAATTAATTTAAAATATATTAATCATGAAAATAAAGACTTTAATATTACTAGCCTTAATAGTTACTTTTGGATGTAAATGCAATAAAACCAGTACCGAAATGGTAAACAAACAAGTTGAAGCGACTCTAATATCTAAGGGAAATCTTTACGGTTCAGGATCTGAGGGTCTTGAAAAGCAAAATTTAGTTATTACTAATGAAAACGATTGGACCCAATTATTAAATCAAATAGATTCCGTAAATAAAGTATCGTCTGGTTTTAGTGAAACTAAGATTGATTTTTCAAAATATGATGTTATTGCCGTTTTTGAAAGCGTAAAAGGTAGTGGAGGACACAAAATTGATGTTGCAGTCTCAACAACTTCAGATAATAAATTGATTCAAGTGAAGCATAGTGCTCCAATAGGAAATGCAACTAGTGTAATGACACAGCCTTACTATATAGCAAAGATTTTGAAATCAAAATTACCAATAGTTTTTGAGTAGAAGGCTCAATTAATTAGGAATAAAGGTGGTGTAATTGGTTAACAATTAGTTTTTTAGTTCGCAATAGGGCAAAAAAAACGCCCAACCATAGGTTGAGCGTTGAAACTAATAAGATATATACTTATAGTACCTGCACGTTTGCAGCTACCATTCCTTTTCTTCCTTCTTCTTCATCGTACTCTACGTTGTCACCTTCACGTAATTCTACGCCATTAAGGTTTGATACGTGTACAAAGATGTCTTTTCCTGTTTCTTCGTTGGTAATGAATCCAAATCCTTTTGAATCATTAAAAAATTTAACTGTTCCAGTCATTATATAATATTATAAAAATTAAAGTGCAAAGATACTATAAAAATAAACGCTAATGTTAAGAAATCGTTTTATTTTGAGATTTAGCTTCAATATTGAGAGTCAATGAGTTAAGTTGATTTTTAAAAAGCTTTGTTAAGTCCTATTATTAAAGGATTTCAAGTGTATTTGTGATTTGTAGGAAATTTGCGAATTATTTTCTCAAATCACGTTGGTTTTCACGCATTTTGTCAAGATTCTCCTTCGTTAGCATATAATCTTTAACATCTTTGTCTTTCCATCTGTAATATGAAAACAATGGAAAAACAACAAAAAACAAGCCGAGAACACCAAATCCTATAAGTTTCTGTTTGTAGTCTACTTCTAAAATTAAACCACAGATAATACTGGCAAATGAAACTAGAAATGCAATAAATGTTATAATCTTAATAGGCTTCATTGAGATAATTTTATCATGGATTTTTAAATAAATCTAAGATGTAAAGTTAATTAATTCGGTTCTATAAGCCGTTAGTAATTTTGATTTAGACACAAATCCATAATATTTATTGTTTTTTATAACAGGTAAATTCCATGCATTAGAATCTTGAAATTTTTTCATCACTGTTTGCATGGAATCTTTTTCATAAATAATATATTCTGGTGCTTGATGCATAAAAGTTTCTACAGTTGTAGATCGATAAAGTGATTGATCAAACATCACAGAACGAATATCATCTAATAAAATAATACCAACAAACATGCCTTTAGAATCTGTAACAGGAAATAGATTTCTACTAGATTTTGAAACGCCTTCTTTTAACATATCTCCTAAGCTCATTTCGGGATGTAGAGCTATAAAATCTTGCTCTATTACAGAGTCGAGTTTCATCAAGGTTAAGACGCTTTGATCTTTATCTTGTGTTAATAGGGCTCCTTTCTCCAACAATTCTTTAGTGTAAATGGTGTGATCTAAACCATTTTTATTAATTATAAATGACATGGAAGCCGTAATCATTAATGGTACAAATAATTCATAACCACCAGTAATTTCAGCAATTAAGAAAATAGCTGTTAATGGCGCATGAAGCACACCTGCAATAAGACCAGCCATACCAATTAAGGTAAAATTAGCTTCGGATACTGAAAAGTTCAGTCCGCAATTATTTATCACTTTGGCCACAACATTACCTAGAGCACTTCCCATTACTAAAGTCGGAATAATTATTCCACCAGTTCCACCTGCAGCAAAAGTAGTAGTCATGGCAATAGCTTTAAATAATGTTATACCAAAAAGTAAGGCTATTACAATCCAAATATTATCTAAGTGTTCATCAAATGGAGTGTTTCCTAAGGCTTTAATATCGTTTCCTAACATTAAATCATTAATAAAACTAAAACCTTCACCGTAGAGTGGTGGAATAAAAAAGAGCATCACACCAATGGCTAAACCACCAATTATAAATTTATGCTGAGCTGATTTAAAACGATTGAAAAACCCAGTAATAGCAAAATATATTTTTGAAAAATAGATGGAAGCCACGCCAGTACCAATACCCAATAGAACATAGAATAAGGTGTCTTTAATCATGAATTTTTCTGAAACTGTAAAGTTGAAAAGTACACTGTCTCCTAAAAAAAAGTAAGAGGTAATAACCGAAGATACAGAAGCAATTAACAGCGGAAGTAAAGAAGCGAACGTTAGGTCTAAGCTAAAGACTTCGATAGCAAAAATAATGGCGGCAATTGGCGATTTAAATATAGACGCAATAGCTCCTGCAGCAGCACAGGCAATTAAAAGACTTCGTTTTTTTCTGTCGATATGAAGTAGTTGACCTAAATTAGAACTTATAGCTGAAGCTGAAGCAATCGCAGGTCCTAGTAAACCGACCGAACCTCCAAAACCAACGGTCAATGGAGCCGTAATTAAAGGTAAATAAATGTTCTTTTTATCAATAATACCTCCTCGTTTTGATAACGAATAAAGTATTGAGGGTATAGCATGTCCACTTGGTTTTTTTGAGACATATTTCACAAATAAGTAAACCAACAACAACCCAATAACAGGCAAAATAAAATAAAGCTGATTATTTGAAAAGTAAATTCCTTTTTCTAAAAAAGCTTCTATAGCAAAAGTGACATTTTTAATGGTTACGGAAACAATACCAGCTAACAATCCAATAATTAGACTTAACAGAAATATAAAGTTCTTTTCAGAGACATATTTATATCTCAATAGCAATAAACGTTTATATAGTTTTGTTTTTGGCATTACTTAAATCTACTAAAAAATCCTGCAAAAAGCAGGATTTTAATTGTTTAAGATTTTAAATTAAGTTTCAAACTCAATTCTTCAAGTTGTTCATCATCAATTGGTGCAGGTGCATCAATCATCACATCTCGTCCCGAATTGTTTTTAGGGAATGCAATAAAATCTCGTATGGTTTCTTGGCCTCCTAAAATGGCAACCAATCTGTCTAAACCAAAAGCTAAACCTCCATGTGGTGGTGCGCCATACTCGAAAGCATCCATTAAGAAACCAAACTGTGCTCTAGCATCTTCATCAGAAAACCCTAAGTGTTTTAGCATGATGGCTTGAGTAGCTTTGTCATGAATTCTTATAGATCCACCTCCAATTTCATTTCCATTCAATACTAAATCGTAAGCATTAGCTTTTACATCACCAGGATTGGTATCTAACAATTCTATTTGTCCTGGTTTTGGCGATGTAAACGGATGATGCATGGCATGGTAATGGCCAGTTTCTTCATCTAACTCTAATAATGGGAAATCTATAACCCAAAGAGGTGCAAATACTTTAGGATCTCGTAAGCCTAAACGTTCTGCTAATTCCATACGTAACGCACTTAGTTGCGCTCTTACTTTATTAGTATCTCCTGATAGTACACAAACTAAATCGCCAGCTTTTGCTCCTGTTGCTTCTGCCCATTTAGCTAAATCATCTTGATCGTAGAATTTGTCTACTGAAGATTTAAATGTGCCATCGTCATTACAACGACTATAGATCATGCCTAAAGCACCAACTTGTGGACGCTTTACCCATTTTATTATGTTGTCAATTTCTTTTCTCGTGTAACTATTTCCTCCTGGTACTGCAATACCTACAACCAATTCAGCACTATTAAAAACACCGAAATCTTTGTGTTGTGTTACCTCGTTAAGCTCGGCGAACTCCATTCCAAATCTAATATCTGGTTTGTCATTTCCGTATAAACGCATAGCATCGTCATAAAGCATTCGCGGGAATTTTTCAATCTCAACACCATTTACTTCTTTAAGTAAGTGACGCGTTAAACCTTCAAAGACATTTAGAATATCTTCTTGTTCTACAAAAGCCATTTCACAATCAATCTGCGTGAATTCTGGTTGTCTATCTGCACGTAAATCTTCATCTCTAAAACACTTTACAATCTGAAAGTATTTATCCATGCCACCAACCATAAGCAACTGCTTAAAAGTTTGAGGCGATTGTGGAAGTGCATAAAACTGACCTTCGTTCATACGAGAAGGTACCACAAAATCACGAGCACCTTCTGGTGTAGATTTTATTAAATATGGTGTTTCAACTTCTATAAAACCATCTCCTGAAAGATAATTTCTAACTTCTTGAGTCACTTTTGATCTAAAGATTAAGCTTTCTTTTACAGGATTACGTCTAATGTCTAAGTAACGATATTTCATTCGTAAATCGTCGCCACCATCAGTTTTATCTTCAATAGTAAAAGGTGGAACTAATGAACTATTAAGCACTATTAATTCTGAAACTAATAATTCAATTTCGCCTGTTGGAATATTAGGGTTTTTTGAAGCACGTTCAATCACAGTGCCTTTAACTTGTATAACAAACTCACGTCCTAATTTAGATGCTCGATCCATTAAGTCTTTAGAACTGCGTTCTTCATCAAAATAAAGCTGAGTAATACCATAACGATCTCTAAGATCGAGATAAATCATAAACCCTTTATCTCTTATTCCTTGAACCCAACCCGAAAGTGTAACCTCTGTATTGCTGTGTGATGCTCTTAATTCACCACAATTGTGACTTCTGTACATAATGAAATTTTAATTTTACTCATCATTGCGAATGCATAGATGAATGCGGTTGCAAATTTAAGGAAGTTAAATGAGTATAAAATAAAAAGCCTCAACAATTGTTGAGGCTTTTTGTCTAATTTATCTATAGTTTGTTCTAGATGGTGTTTTCATCTAAACTTTCGTTAATAACAAAGGATTCTTGAGGTCTAACTTCATAAGTAGAAGCCACTCTAGATTTATTCATCCACATTTTAAGTCTTACACTTAAATAGAAAAGGATAGGAACAACGATTAATGTTAAGAATGTTGCAATAAGTAATCCGTAAATTACAGTCCAAGCTAATGGTCCCCAAAATACCACGTTATCTCCACCCATATAAATATTTGGATCAAAATCGGCAAACAGCGTAAAGAAATTAATATTTAATCCAATTGCCAAAGGTATTAGCCCTAAAATAGTTGTAATGGCTGTTAATAAAACAGGTCTTAAACGTGCTTTTCCTGCTTTTACAATGCTTTCAAAAAGATCTTCTTTTACTAATAATTGATCTTCATGTAAATCGAGTTCGTTTTTCTTTCTATCTATTAGTAGTTGTGCATAATCTAAGAGAACAACACCATTATTTACCACAATTCCGGCTAGTGAAATAATACCAACCATAGTCATCATAATTACAAAGGCACTTCCAGAGATTACGATACCTCCAAATACACCAATGAAACTTAAGAAAATAGCGATCATTATAATCGTTGGTTTAGAAACAGAGTTGAATTGAAATATAAGGATGAAAAATATTAAACCTAAACCAGTAAAGAATGCACCCATTAAGAATGCCATTTGCTTATTCTGTTCTTCAATTTGACCTGTGTAGTCAATATGGATATCTTCAGATAAACCTTCAAAGCTTTTCATTTCATTCTGAATCTGAGTTACAATAGCACCTGCATCTGTAAAACCTGGCGCTAATGCGGAATAAACAGTTACAACACGCTTAGCATCTTTATGCTTAATAGCATTAAAACCAGAATTATTTTTTTGTTTTGCAACAGCAGATAATGGCACTTCTTTAAGTTGACCAGTATTATCTCTAAACGTTATATTCTGGTTAAATAAAGCACTAGTGTTGTATCTGTTTTCTTCATTGAAACGCACATAAATATCATAGTCTTCTCCATCTTCCTTATAGATACCAGCCTTAGATCCAAAAATTGAATTTCTCAGTTGACTACCAATCTGAAGTGCACTAACACCTAGTTCTCCTGCTTTTTGTCTATCAATTTCAACCAACATTGTTGGTTTATCCTTGTTAACATCAATTTTAAGTTCATCAATACCAGCTACATTTTTAGAATTGATAAACTCACGCATTTTTTCTGCTGTAGAAATCAATTCTACATAATCATCACCTTCAATCTCAATATTAATTGGCGAACCAGCTGGTGGTCCGTTAACATCTTTTTCAACCGAAATAATAACACCAGGATATATACCTACTAATGCAGTTTGAACTTTTTGGCGTAAAATTTCACTGTCTTCACCACGACGGTATTTATACTCTCGCATAGAGGCTGTAATCTTAGCTTTATGAGGCATTTCTGCGGAAGAACCTGAATCTGTATTAGGATTTCCGGCACCAGCACCAACTTGTGAAACCGCACTTTCTACTAAGAAATTCCTATCACCATCCATATAATAATCATTATTGATTACATCATATACTCGGCTTTCTATTTGCTTAGTTATAGCATTAGTTTTTTCTATTGCTGTACCTTCAGGATATTCTATATATACAATAATCTGATTTGGTTTGTTGTCTGGGAAAAACTCAATTTTAGTTCGTTGTTTAGACACTGAAATTCCAAAGGCAACAAATGAAGCAATTAATAGAAGAACTGTAGATGCCGTTAGAATTTGAGGTTTCCAACCAGAAAGTGCCCAACGTAATTGACGCTCGTACCAATTCTCTAATTTTACTAAAGATTTGTTTTGGAAACGATTTGCCCATTTTCTAATAAAGAAACGATAAGCCCACAACATAATAGCTGTAAAAATCATTATGGTTCCTAAACCTCTATACGCTCCACCAAACACAAGAATAAGTATACCAATTACGGCAACAATAATTGTAGTTCTTATAATTTGATTAATAGGCATGTCTTTATCTTCCGTAGTCATATATCTCGATACTAAAACCGAGTTAAAAAATATGGCCACAAATAAAGATGAGCCTAATACAATAGATAGCGTTATAGGTAAAATTTTCATAAACTCTCCCATGATTCCTGGCCAAAGCCCTAAAGGAACAAAGGCGGCAACAGTAGTCGCTGTAGAAATAATAATAGGAAACGCAATTTCTCCAATACCTTTTTTGGCAGCTTCAATTCTGGTCATGCCTTCCTCTTCCATGAGTCTATATACGTTTTCAACAACCACAATTCCGTTATCTACCAACATACCAAGTCCCATAATTAAACCAAAAAGCACCATAGTATTTAAACTATAACCAATAAGGTTTAATATCATCAATGACATAAACATTGACATTGGTATAGCAAACCCAACGAAAAGCGCGTTTTTAAATCCTAAGAAGAACATTAAAACTGTAACTACTAAAATAACTCCAAAAATGATGTTATTTACCAAATCATCTACTTGTCCTATTGTTTTTTCAGATTGATCGTTAGTGATAGAAACCACTAAATCTTGAGGAAATACATTTGCTTTAGCCTCTTCTACAATCACTTGAATTTGCTCAGCCGCAGCAACCATGTTTTTTCCTGCTCGTTTTTTTACATCGAGCATTACTACAGGTTTTCCAGATTTTCTAGCAAAGGTTGTTTTATCTTCTTCTTTAAAAGACACAGACGCAACATCCTTTAAGTAAATAGCGTTTCCATTCTCTGCTTTGACTACAAAGTTTTCTAATT
Source organism: Winogradskyella sp. 4-2091 (assembly GCF_045765065.1). Lineage (NCBI taxonomy): Bacteria > Pseudomonadati > Bacteroidota > Flavobacteriia > Flavobacteriales > Flavobacteriaceae > Winogradskyella > Winogradskyella sp. 4-2091. Next base: position 32,790 of record NZ_JBJKOD010000002.1, on the reverse strand, counting down.
CTGATGGTTTTTCTATTTCTCCAATGATTCTAATCGTTCTGCGTTGACCACTACTTTTTAAGTTACCAGCAGATTGCGTTACGTTACCATTATTAATGGCACCAAGTATATCACTGAATGTTACTTTTGCAGCCATCATCTTATAAATGTCTACAGCAACTTCGACCTCTTTTTCTTGAGCACCTCTAATATCTGCCTTTTTAATTTCTTGAAGATTTTCTATTTCATCTTGAAGATATTCAGCAAAATCCTTTAATTTTTCAATAGGATAATCTCCTGAAATATTAATGTTTAGAATTGGCATTTCTTCAGAAAGACTTAATTCAAACACATCTGGTTCTACTTTTGCACCATTAAATGTTGGCCAATCCTCACTAGAGGTTTCTGTATCAATTTCGTCTTTTACCTTTTGTAAAGCACCTTCTACAGTGATACCTTCATCAAACTCAACAATTAGCATTCCGTAATCTTCTTGAGAAGTCGATGTTGTTTCTACAACGTTACTAACGGTTTTTAATTTGTCTTCTAATGGATCAATTATTAGTTTTTCAATATCTTCTGCGGTATTACCAGGATATACTGTACTCACATAGATTTTAGTTTCGTTTACCTCAGGGAAATTTTCTCTAGGCATGCTAAAAAAAGCAGAGATCCCTAAATAAAAAAAGACTGCGATAAGAACATACATCGTGGTTTTGTTATTAATTGCCCACGAGGACATCCCAAATTCCTTCTCGGTATTTTTTTTCTTATTACTACTCATTGCCTACTTCTTTATAGCTGATTACCTCTACTGACTGTCCGTCTTTAACACTACGAGCACCTTCTTTTACGATTTCTGCTCCAGATTCTAAGTTCTTAAGAACCTCAATAACATCACCTTGTGTTTTTCCGGTTTCAATAATAATTCGTTTTGCTGTACCAATACCTTTTCCATCTTTATCAGTTACTACGTAAACATATTGTTCTCCATCTGCATTTTCTGAAATCACACTTTGTGGAATTAAAATGGCATTTTCACTTGTATAGTCATTGATTTTTAAACGCGCTGTAAGATTAGGCTTAATGTCCTTGTCTTTGTTAGCAACTTCAATTTCTGCTCTAAATGTTCTGTTAGCAGGATTGATAAAATCACTTGCTTGACGAATTTCGGTTTCAATTGTTTTTCCTAGAACAGGTATTTCAACCACAACCTTCTTACCCTTAACAATATTAGATATATAACTTTCTGGCACTTCTACCTCAATGTACATATCATCAAGATTTACAATACGCATTAACTGTGACTGGCCTGCCGCAACAACACTTCCTTGTTCTGTAATAACATCATCGATAGTTCCAGAAAAAGGTGCTTTGACTGTAGTTTTTGCAATTTGCTGTTGTAATTGACTTACGGCTTCTTGCTGAGATTCGTAAGTAGATTTAGCTTGTAAATACTGAATTTCACTACCAATGTTCTGATCCCAAAGACGTTTTTGACGCTCATAAGTCGTTTTTGCTAATTCGGATTGAATTTTTAACTGCGCCACTTGTTGGCTTAATCCACCATCATCAATTTTGGCAAGTAATTGTCCTTTTCTAACTTTTTGCCCCTCTTTTACATAAACACGTGTTAAAATACCATTATACTCTGGCGTAATGGTTAATAAATTTTTGGTAGTAACATTACCTTGAAGTTCTAATTGGTGCTCAAATTTTTCTGTTTTCGCGGTAAGCGTTGTAATTAAGGGAATGTTTTGAGTCGTATCTAAACTTTTTATTTTCTCGTCTAATTGTTTTATTTGATCATTAATAACTTGTTGCTCATTTACTAATTCGCCTCGTTTTTTACGAATAGTTTCTAAGCTGTTACTTTCTAAGACTTTTGCTGTAGAATTTTTCTTTTCGCCTCCACATGAGACTAAAAGTAACGTGATGATTACAATTGAATATATGTTTTTCATGATTGATTAATTTAAAATTGTAGTGTTTAATGCAGTTTCTAAAGTTGCTTTGGTATTAATAACATCTAGCATGGCTTGAAGCAACTCTTGCTGTGCTGTATATAATTGGGTTTGTGCTTGGCGTAACTCAAAACTAGATCCAATACCTTCAAAAAACTTGGTTTGATTTTTTGTTTCTATACGCTCTGCAAGGTTTAAATTTTGCTTTTTGTTCTCGTAATCCTCAATAGCAAATTGATAATCACTTTTCGCTGATGCTATCTGAAGTTTAATACGTTGTTCCGTTTCGGTTAATTCAGTTTCAGCTTTTTCAAGATTAATTTTTGCACGTTGTGTAGATGCATTTCGCATACCAGAACTAAAAATTGGGATATCTAAGCTTACGCCAAATAATGAAGAGCCAAACCAATCTTGACTTTTCTTAGTAAAATTAAAGTCATCGCCAAAACCAGAATAACCGCCATTTATAAAAGCGTTAAGTGTTGGTAATGCTTTACTTTTTTCTAATTTTAATAATAATTCTTTTGAGGTTTTATCGTTCTCAGCGATTAAGTAATCAATAGTAGCTTCAGGATTATTGTCAGCCTCTAATATTGATAATGAAATATTTTCATTAGTTAACGTTTCAAGATTGTCTGTTAAAACTAAATCATTATAAATATCTAATCCTAACGTAATATTTAGCATTTGATAAGCTAAAGTTTTTAATCTCTCAACATTATTTAAATTACTTTTTACACCAGATAATGTAATTTGTAGTTGCTCTACACTTTCCTCTTCGCCTAATCCGTTTTGGTATATTTTTTCAGTTTCAAAAAGGTTTTTATCTAGCACTTTTATATTACGTTCTAAAATTTGAATACTTTCTTCTGCTAAAAGCACATTTCCGTAAGCTTCAATAACTGCTTTTCTAACTTCTAAATCTGTTTTAATTTTGGCATTTTTTGAAATCTCTAAAAATACTTTAGCTGATTGTAAACCTACTAAATAAGAGCCGTCAAAGATTTTTTGACTTAAAGTAGCAAAAGCAGTCATGCTGTGTTTAGTACCAAACGTTATAGGAAGAAAACCTTCTGGAGCATCAGGTAGTGCTTGAATCTCAAGATCCTCTAAATCATAATAGTCTTCTAATTGTCTAATACCACTTAACGGATCAAAAGCTGAAGCTGGTAATAATGATACTTGTTGTTTTAAATTGTTTTGATAATCTATGCTAGCGTTTATTTGAGGTAAACCGGTAGCCGTAGTCTCTTTTTTCTGTTGTTCTGCAGCATCGATATCTCGTGCAGCGTTTATGGCAGACCTATTATTTTCTAAAGCAAAGTCAATAGCTTCTTGAAGCGAAAGATTTTGAGACTGTTCTTGCGAGTAGCCCATTTGAAAAATAATGAAACCTACAACTATGATAAGTGTTTTTTTCATTGTTTAATTTTGATTGATATGTAATTGTGTTAGTGTTTCTAATCCTTTATTTGAGCAAATACCTCTTAAGTGGTATTCGAGATAATTATTCATTAATGTTGGCATAGAGAATTGCTCTCGAGGAAAAATATCCTGATCTTTTAATGAAACCATATTGTTAAAGTACAAGCGTGCTACAAAATCAATTTCTATAGAATCTCTATAAAGATTTTGAGCTATTCCTCTTTCTAAATTTTGTGTTACGCAACCTAGCATCTTTTCAAATTGCTTCCCTTTTAGAGTAGCATAAATTTTTGGATAATACTTTTGCAATTGATATTGAGGCGATGATTTTTCGTCCTTGAGGTTGTGCATCACAAAACGCTTAATTTTATAAACTTCTTCAATAGGGTTTTTATTCAAAGCACATATCTGGTCTATGCCACAAGCAATATTTTCAAAAACATTTAAAGCTGTTGCTTCAACTAACTTCGTTTTGTTCTTAAAATGCTGATAAATGGTTTTTTTAGAAATCCCCATTTCGTTAGCAATATCATCCATGGTAACGCTCTTAAAACCTAGGTTTAAGAACAAGTCAGTAGATTTTGTTATTATTTTTTCCTTCATTTTATTAAGTCCCGTTGGGTCAGAATCGTTTTAATAGAGGTGCAAATCTACAATAGGAAACTTTAAAAACCAAAAAAGTTTCCAAAGTTTTAATATTTTTTTAACACGGCCAATGTTAGTTTATAATATGTATAAAACATTATTTTTGTTACATGGAACATATTGAAAAGTACCAAGAGTCCTTTCTAAAGTATTTAGAAGGTTTTACAGTAAATAAAGAGCCACAAAATCTTTATAGTCCTATTAATTATATTTTACAATTAGGTGGTAAACGATTACGACCAGTTTTAACCTTAATGACTGCTGAGGTTTTTGGGGGAACTACTGAAGTAGCGATGGATGCGGCTTTGTCTATTGAAGTGTTTCATAATTTTTCTTTAGTACATGATGATATTATGGACGACGCTCCTTTACGAAGAGGTAAAGAAACAGTTCATGAAAAATGGAATCTTAATACAGGTATTCTTTCTGGTGATGCCATGTTAATTATGGCTTATCAATTATTTGAAAACTATGAGTCCAATACATTTAGAGCGTTAGCTAAACTCTTTAGCAAAACGGCATTAGAAGTTTGTGAAGGTCAGCAATATGATATTGATTTTGAAACTCGAGATGACGTAACCATTGCTCAGTATCTACAAATGATAGAGTATAAAACGGCAGTGTTAGTTGGTGCCGCTATGAAAATGGGAGCTATTGTGTCAAAAGCATCAATTGAAGACCAAAATGCTATTTACGAATTTGGTAGACTTTTAGGTATTGCATTTCAATTACAAGATGATTATTTAGATGCTTTTGGCAATCCTGAAACTTTTGGAAAACAAGTTGGTGGCGATATTATTGAAAACAAAAAGACTTATTTATATATAAAAACCTTAGAGTTGGGATCTGATGATGATGCACTTAATTTAAAGACTTTTATGTCTATTTCTGAATTGTCTAATGAGAATAAGGTAGAGAAAGTTAAAGAACTATTTATAAATTCTGGTGCAGCAGAAGCTACTCAGAATGCTGTAAAGGATTATACAAACAAAGCTTTTGATGTTTTAGAAACTTTAAATATTACAGAGGACAAGAAACTGTTATTAAGAGTATTTGGTGAACAATTAATGACCAGACGTGTTTAATGAATTTGCCATCTAATTTTGAAGATCTAATTACAGAAGCAGAAGGCTTGAACCTGTATAAAAAATTAATTCTTCAGCTTAATAAAGATTTACTATATGCTAATATAGATTTAGAATTTGATGAAGAAACCTTGCCTACGAGTTTAAAATTTGTGTTACAAGAAACCGTTTTTAACCTCATAAATTCTAAATTCTCAGACTATCTTAATTTGCTTTATATCGTAGATGTTTCTGAATTGAAAATTAAAGAATTAGATGGGAGTGATGCTGTAAAATTATCGGAAGACGTAACGTTTTTAATTCTTCAACGCGAATGGCAAAAAGTTTGGTTTAAGGCGAAATTTTCTTAAAAGTAAAAACGGACAAAAGGCATCCAGGCCTCAGAGTAGATACTTTTATCTTCATCATATAATACATCGTATCTAATGCCAATCGTTACATTATTACTAGAGTAACCAAGACCTAAAAATAAAGCAGGATACCAATAGTCATCATCTGCATTAGTAACAAAATTTTGGTTATAATTTCTACTTACATGTAATTGTTCAAACTCTGTAGATATTTGTACGAGTTCATAAGGATTAAATAATCCAATAACACTTCCTCCCAATACAGTAGATTTAAATAAGTCTTTTTGAGAACTATACGAGAAATTGAGCCCAACTCCTGTCGCTATATACGGACTAAATCTATATAATGCATTTGGCGAAACGGCAGCGCTAAAAAAACCATCTCCAAAATTTAAGCCTAAACCGCCACCAAATTCTACGTTATTCCAAAATTCATTTTCAGTATTAGAATCTTGCGCAAATGAAAATAAAGTAAAAAAACATAATAAAAGAAGACTTAATTTAGTTTTAATGTTGCATAAATGCTTATAATTTGTGATAGTCATAATTGTTTTTTCAATTTGTTATAAATATAATAAAACCTTATCTATTTTTAGTAAAAGTTGTATTTTTGAATAAATTATGTTGAAACGACAACGTCTCAAAAAGTATAATGGATAAATATTCCTTTCTCAACGCAGCACATACAGCATACTTTGCTGATTTATACGATCAATATTTAAAAAACCCAGATTCAGTAGAGCCAAGTTGGCGTGCCTTTTTTCAAGGTTATGATTTTGGAGCAGAAAACTATGGCCTTGATGGCGAAATTGTTGAAGGTGTTTCTGCGCAAATCCCAGAGCAGCTTCAAAAAGAATTTCAAATTTTAAAACTGATTGATGGTTATAGAAGTAGAGGTCATTTGTTTACAAAAACGAATCCCGTTAGAGCTCGACGCAAATATGCACCTACGCTAGAAATAGAAAATTTTGGACTAAAGCAAAGCGATTTGCAGTCCGTGTTTTCAGCAGGTGAGGTTTTAGGTCTAGGTTCTAATGCTACATTGCAGACAATTATAGATCATTTAGAAAGCATTTATTGTGATTCTATTGGTATTGAATACATGTATATCAGACAACCTGAAGAAATTGAATGGATTCAGAACAAGTTGAATGTAAATGATAATCATTCAAAATTTACGTCAGACGAAAAGAAATATATTCTTAAAAAATTAAACCAAGCGGTTTCTTTTGAATCATTTTTGCATACAAAATATGTTGGTCAGAAACGTTTTTCTTTAGAAGGAAACGAATCTTTAATTCCTGCTGTAGATGCTATAATTGAAAAAGCAGCTGATGAGGGCGTAAAAGAGTTTGTAATGGGAATGGCTCATAGAGGTCGTTTAAGTACCTTAACGAACATTTTTGGTAAATCTGCAAAAGATATCTTTAGTGAATTTGACGGAAAAGATTACGAAGAAAAAGTATTTGATGGTGATGTAAAATATCACTTAGGTTGGACGAGTAATCGCGAAACTTATAATAATAAAAAGATTAATCTTAATATCGCGCCAAATCCATCTCACTTAGAGACTGTTGGTGCTGTTGTTCAAGGAATAACTAGAGCAAAACAAGATAAGGATGATATTACAGATGCGTCTCAAGTACTACCTATTGTTGTGCATGGTGATGCCGCAATTGCGGGTCAAGGTTTAGTCTATGAAGTTGTGCAGATGGCAAAATTAGATGGTTACAAAACAAACGGAACCATACATATTGTTGTTAATAATCAAATTGGTTTTACTACAAATTACCTAGATGCACGTTCTAGTACGTATTGTACAGATGTTGCTAAAGTTACATTATCTCCAGTTCTTCATGTAAATTCAGATGATGCAGAAGCGGTAGTGCATGCTGCACTTTTTGCACTTCATTTTAGAATGAAGTTTAAACGCGATGTTTTTATTGACCTATTAGGTTATAGAAAATATGGACATAATGAAGGAGATGAACCTAAATTTACGCAGCCGTTGTTATATAAAGCGATTGCAAAGCATAAAAACCCAAGAGATATTTATGCGCAGCGTTTATTAGATGAAGGTGTGATTACTGATGGTTATGTAAAACATATTGAGAAACGCTACAAAGAATCATTAGAAGAAAAATTAGAAGATTCTAGAAAGGAAGATAAAACTGAGATTACTGCTTTTATGCAAGAGGAGTGGAAAGGTTTTTCTAGAGTTACAGAGAATAAAATGATGGAACAAGTGGATACAACAGTATCTAAAGAAGTTCTAAGAGATATAACAAAGGTAATTTCTAACTTACCAACAGATAAAAAGTTTATACGTAAAATACAGCGATTAATTGAATCGCGTCAAACTATGTTTGATGAAAACCGTTTAGATTGGGCAATGGCAGAGCATTTAGCTTATGGATCGTTGCTTGTAGAAGGTTATAATGTTAGAATTTCTGGTCAGGATGTTGAGCGTGGAACGTTTTCACATCGACATGCTGTTGTGAAGGTAGAGGATAGCGAAGAAGAGATTATTTTATTAAAGAAGGTATCTGAAGACCAAGGACAATTTAATATTTTTAATTCATTATTATCAGAATATGGTGTTGTAGGTTTTGATTATGGTTATGCCATGGCAAGCCCTAATACATTAACGATTTGGGAAGCGCAATTTGGAGATTTCAGTAATGGAGCCCAAATTATGTTAGATCAATATATATCTGCAGGTGAAGATAAATGGAAAACTTCTAATGGGTTGGTAATGTTATTACCACATGGTTATGAAGGTCAAGGCGCAGAACATTCTTCTGGTCGTATGGAGCGTTATTTACAAATGTGTGCAAAAGACAATATGTTTATTGCAGATTGTACAACTCCAGCTAATATGTTTCATTTGTTACGTAAACAAATGAAAGCCAATTACAGAAAACCATTAATTGTTTTTACGCCAAAGAGTTTATTGCGTCATCCAAAAGTAGTTTCTGCTGTAGATGAATTTGCAACAGGAAGTTTTCAAATGTTAATAGATGATGCTTCAGCTAAAGCAGCAAAAGTGAAATCATTAGTTTTTGTTACAGGTAAATTCTATTATGATTTATTAGAAGAGCAAGAAAAATTAGAAAGAGATGATGTTGCTTTAGTAAGATTAGAGCAGTTGTTCCCGTTGCCGGTAAAAGAAATAAGAGAAATACTTACAAAATATAAAAATGCAGATGATGTAGTTTGGGCTCAGGAAGAACCAAGAAACATGGGAGCTTACAGTCATATATTAATGCATTTAGAAGAGGCAAAACAATTTAGGTCAGCGAGTAGAAGACCGTATGGTGCACCAGCAGCAGGTAGTTCTACACGATCTAAAATAAGACATAAAGAAGTTATAGATTACGTTTTTGATAAAACCAAAAACAACCAGAGAAAATAAATAAAACAACTCAAATTAGAGCTTAATAAAACAACAAAGCATGATTTTAGAAATGAAAGTGCCTTCACCAGGCGAATCGATTACTGAGGTAGAAATTGCAGAATGGTTAGTAGAAGATGGCGATTATGTAGAAAAAGACCAAGCAATTGCGGAAGTAGATAGTGATAAAGCAACTTTAGAGCTGCCAGCAGAAGAAAGTGGTATAATTACGCTTACTGATAAAGATGGCAATAGATATGAGGAAGGTGATGCAGTTGTTGTAGGAGCTGTAGTATGTTTAATTGATACGAGTGCTGCAAAACCAGAAGGTGGAGAAGCACCAGTAAAAGAAACTAAAAAAGAGGAAGCTCCTAAAAAAGAAGTATCTCAACCAGCCGCTGAATCTAAAACTTATGCTACAGGTACTGCGAGTCCTGCGGCAAAGAAAGTTTTAGCAGAGAAAGGAATTGACGCAAGTGCACTTTCTGGTACTGGTAAAGATGGCAGAATTACCAAAGATGATGCTGTTAAGGCTGTACCTTCTATGGGAACTCCAACAGGAGGAAATAGAGGAACTTCAAGAAGTAAAATGTCAATGCTAAGACGTAAAGTTGCAGAGCGTTTGGTAGAAGCTAAAAATACAACAGCGATGTTAACCACATTTAATGAGGTTAATATGACACCAATTTTTGAGTTACGTAAAATTTATAAAGAAGATTTTAAAGCAAAACATGGTGTAAGCCTTGGGTTTATGAGTTTTTTCTCATTAGCCGTAGTTAGAGCTTTAAAAATGTATCCTGCTGTAAATTCTATGATAGATGGCAAGGAAATGTTATCTTATGATTTTGTTGATATCAGTATTGCAGTCTCTGGCCCAAAAGGATTAATGGTTCCTGTGATTAGAAATGCAGAAAATCTATCTTTTAGAGGTGTTGAGTCTGAAGTAAAGCGTTTAGCATTAAGAGCAAGAGATGGTCAAATAACTGTAGATGAAATGACAGGTGGAACATTCACTATTACAAATGGTGGTGTTTTTGGAAGTATGTTATCTACACCTATTATTAATCCTCCTCAAAGTGGAATTTTAGGAATGCATAACATTATTCAGAGACCAATTGCGGTAGATGGTAAAGTAGAAATTCATCCTATGATGTACGTTGCACTTTCTTATGACCATAGAATAATAGATGGAAAAGAATCGGTAGGATTCTTGGTAGCTGTAAAAGAAGCATTAGAAAATCCTGAGGAATTACTAATGGATAACGATGTTAAGAAAGCTTTAGAAATGTAAATTTTTAAAAGAATAAATATAAAAAGCGCAATTCTTATCGAATTGCGCTTTTTTTTGTTCTTAACTAACAACAGAACAACTAACTAACTAACTAACTAAAATTAACTAAAGAAATTTACAGCAACATTTGCTGATATGACGATAATAGAACTAATTATTAATAATGCAATAAATAATCTATCTCGTTTCGATGTTTCATTTTTTGTTACTTCCATAATATCATTTTTTTTGATTAGAAAAGCTCTGAATTTTTTGCTAAACTCAAGCCTTAAAATATTGTATTTAGGGTGTTAATTAATAGCTGATGTAAAGTTGCAAATAATTGTAATACAATGCTATACGTAGAACTACGTATATTTTAAATTTTTTAAATGAAAAAGCCTCGAACAGTCGTTCGAGGCTTTAATAATCCCCTAAGAACTAACTAATAGCTCGTTATTAACCCTTAATTAATAACAATGATTTTAATTGTTGCCAATCGTATCACTGTGGTAAAGGTCATAAATTTAACAATACAATGCTATACGTAGAACTACGTATATTTAAAGAAATTTAGAATTTTCTTTAGCAAATAAATATAAACTTGCTGATTTTGAGTCTAATGAGAGTTTTGTTCTAATGTGACTTTTATGTTTTTCTACTGTTCTAGACGAAATAAAGAGCTCTTTTGCTATTTCTGTAGCCGTTTTGTTCTCGCCAACAAGTCTAAGAATTTTTATTTCAGCGCCAGTTAATGATTTTATTTTTTCAGGAACCTCATTAAACTCAATGTACGATAATAGTTCTGGACTAAAATAGGGTTTGTCCTCAATAACTGATGAAATACAATTTTCAATTTCATCTAATGCAAATTCCTTTAAGACGTAGCCATATATTTTTAAAGCTTTTGCTTCGTTATATATTTTTTCATCCTTTTCAAAGGTCATTAAAATGATTTTGGTTTTAAGATTTTCATCTTTGCATTTTTTCGCAATTTGTAAACCCGTTAAGAAGGGCATTTTAATATCTAAAATTGCGATATCAGGTAGATGAGCTCTTATTAAGGTTAAAGCTTCTTTTCCGTTTTTTGCACTAGCCAAAAGGTTAAAATTTTTTTCGATTAAAAAATCTTTTAGACCTTTGAGTACAAGCGGATGGTCATCTGCTATAATTATGTGAGGGTTCATGCTGCTATTAATTCTAATTAAAGGTACTAAGAAAAAAGAATATGCGGCATTTATTACAATTTTAAATACAGGTATTTTTTCTCATAATCAATAATCGCATTACCTTTTTTTAGAATATCTGCTCCTATAATACCGTCAACAGGTTCTGCATTATGATTAATTAAACCGTTATTTACATGAGATAAATTAAATAGGATTAATGCTACTCTGTTCTTTTTCCATTTACCAACTTTTATAGAATTTGATGTAGAAATTTGCGTTAGCATATCCGAGGCGCCTGCACCAACAGCTTTAATCTCCGAATCTTTAACTTTTAAGTTAAATCGCTCAATGGCTTCAAATCCAACACAACTATTTGAAGCTCCAGTATCCAAAATAAATTGACCTTTTACACCATTAATAGTTGCTTTAATCTCGAAATGGTTTGTTTTGGTAAATTTTAATTTAATTTTAGAATAACCTTTTAATTTCAGGAAGTCCTTTAGTGAATCCATTTTTCAATTTTTGTAAATATAATATCTATTTTGAAGAATGTAAGTTTAATTTGGTATACCTATTTTTGCAAAATGATAATTACAGATACACATACACATTTATATAGCGATGCCTTTGACGACGACAGATCAGAAATGATTCAGCGAGCAATAGATTTGGGTATAACACGGTTTTTTATACCTGCAATAGACTCTAGTTATACAAAATCTATGCTTCAATTAGAAAAGGATTTTTCTGAAAATGTATTTTTAATGATGGGTTTGCATCCTACGTCAGTAAAAGAAAATTATAAGTCTGAGTTATTACATGTTGAACAACAGTTATTAAATAGAAAATTTTATGCTATTGGCGAAATTGGTATTGATTTATATTGGGATAAATCTACTTTAGATATTCAAATTGATGCTTTTAGATATCAAATACAATTGGCAAAGCAATATAAGTTACCTATAGTAATTCATTGTAGAGAAGCATTCGATGAGATTTTTGAGGTCTTAGAGCAAGAAAAATCAGATGATTTATTTGGAATATTTCATTGTTTTACGGGTAATTTAGAACAGGCTCATAAAGCATTATCATATAATATGAAATTAGGAATTGGTGGCGTAGTAACTTTTAAGAATGGTAAGATTGATCAATTTATTAATCAAATAGATTTAAAACATATCGTTTTAGAAACAGACGCTCCATATTTAGCACCCAAACCGTTTAGAGGAAAACGTAATGAGAGTTCATATGTATATAAGGTTTTAGAAAAATTATCAGAACTTTATGGAATGAGCGGAGCAGAGATTGCAAGAATAACAACTGAAAATTCAAAAGCAATATTCGGAGTATAAATGAACACACAACCAAACATATTACTGATTTATACAGGAGGTACCATAGGCATGGTTAAAGATGCAACTTCTGGCGCTTTGAAAGCATTTGATTTTACAAGTTTATTAGTTAAAATACCTGAACTGAGATTGTTAGATTGTTCAATAGAAACGATATCTTTTGATGAGCCAATTGATTCATCTAATATGAATCCAAAATACTGGGCAGATATAGCTACAATTATAGCAGATAACTACATGAAATTTGATGGTTTTGTCGTTTTGCATGGTAGTGATACTATGAGTTATACAGCTTCTGCGCTTAGCTTTATGCTTGAGAATCTTTCAAAACCTGTAATACTAACAGGATCGCAATTACCAATTGGTGATCTAAGAACAGATGCTAAAGAAAATCTAATAACATCCATTCAAATGGCTTCATTGCAAAAAGATGGAGAACCTGTAATTAGAGAAGTTGGTTTGTATTTTGAATACAAATTGTACCGAGGTAATAGAACAACAAAGCTTAGTGCAGAACATTTTGAAGCCTTTGAGTCTTTAAATTATCCTTTTCTAGCAGAATCTGGAGTGCATTTAAAAGTAAATACTGATGCATTATGGAAGCCAAAAGCAAATGCAGAACTCATACTAAGAACCACAATGGATTCTGATATAGGTGTGTTAAAATTATTTCCAGGAATATCAAGACCAATTTGCGAAGCTATACTTAGAAGTAAATTAATAAAAGGGCTTATTATTGAAACTTACGGTTCTGGGAATGCAACAACAGAATCTTGGTTTTTAGATTTATTAAAAACGGCTATAGATAAAGGGTTGTATGTTGTCAACGTTACGCAATGTGTAAGAGGAAGTGTGAATATGGGACAATATGAAACAAGTTCACAAATGAAATCTATAGGTGTAATCTCTGGAAATGACATGACTACGGAAGCCGCAATTGCTAAAATGATGTATCTTTTAGGAGTAAAAATATCAGGCAAAGATTTTCAATTTTATTTTGAAAGATCCCTTAGAGGAGAAATCTCCTAAAAATAACGGATTTAATTTTAGGGTTTGAAGTTTTTTTCGTTATTTGGCGGTATGTAATTTAAAATTAAATTTACAGAGAGGTGGCCGAGTGGTCGAAGGCGCACGCCTGGAAAGTGTGTATACTCCAAAAGGGTATCGAGGGTTCGAATCCCTTCCTCTCTGCTGATATTTTATGTAATAATTACATATTTTTTTTTATCTTTAACACTTTAACTAATAAAATTAAGATTCAGAACAATGAAAAGATTATTTTCTATCCTTGCCATTACATGTTTAATGGCCATCGGAACTGTTAATGCCAATGCAACAACAGCATTTGCAAGTGCAACAGCAACTGTAACAAGTGTAACTCAAGCAGAACCAGCTTCTGAAGATTTGACGTTTCACCAAGAATTAAAAAAGCGTTTTATAGAAGGTGGTCCAGGCTTTATGGGTATTGTACTACTATGTTTAATTCTTGGATTAGCGATTGCTATTGAGAGAATTATCTTTTTAAACCTTTCAACAACAAATACAAAAAAATTAACTCAAAATGTAGAAGATGCACTTAACTCTGGTGGTATCGAAGCTGCAAAGGAAGTTTGTAGAAATACAAAAGGACCTGTTGCTTCTATATTCTATCAAGGTTTAGATAGAGCAGATGAAGACATTGATGCTGCTGAAAAAGCTGTTGTAGCTTATGGTGGTGTTCAAATGGGCCAATTAGAGAAGAATGTATCTTGGATTTCATTATTTATCGCCTTAGCACCAATGCTTGGTTTCATGGGTACGGTAATTGGTATGATTCAAGCCTTTGATAAAATTGAGGCAGCTGGTGATATGCAACCTTCTTTGGTAGCAGGTGGTATTAAAGTAGCACTTTTAACAACTGTATTTGGTCTTATTGTGGCTATTATACTTCAAATCTTTTATAATTACATCATTGCTAAAATAGATAGCATTGTAAATGATATGGAAGACGCATCTATCACATTGATGGATTTATTAGTAAGACACAAAAAATAAAAATTAATTATGCACAAAATATTTAAAATAGTAGCTGCTGTTTTAAGTTTAATCGGAATTATTTCTCTGGTTAGAATTATCTCAGCTGGTGACGAAGCCATTAAAACGGGCGGAGAGGATGGTCTCTTTGAGCCGATGGCTTGGATAGGTTATATTACATTAGGAATTACTATTGCATTTGTATTGGTTTTTGTATTAAAAAATTTATTTACAAACACATCTGGTCTTAAAAACACTTTAATTGGTGTTGGTGCATTTGTTGCAGTGTTAGTTATTTCTTATGCTGTATCTGGTAGTGATTTACCAATAGAGTATAAAAACGGAGATACAATTGCAACACCAAATGAATCTACAATGGTAGGTGCTGGTATTGTTGCTTTCTATATATTGTTAGCAGTTGCAGCAATTGCTATGATTGGATCAGGAGTTAAAAAAGTAATTAGTAAATAATATAACATGGCAAAAAGAGCAGCACCCGAAGTGAATGCAGGATCAATGGCTGACATTGCCTTCTTATTACTTATATTTTTCTTAGTTACAACAACAATTGAGAAAGACAAAGGATTATTAAGAAGTTTGCCACCCATTGATGACTCTGTAGTAGAGCCACCAATTATTAAGCAAAAGAATTTGTTTACTGTACAAATAGGTCGTGATGGTCGATTATTAGTCGAAGACGAAATAATGGAAATGAAGGATTTAAGACAGGCAGCAATTGATTTCTTAGATAATGGTGGAGGTACAAATGCAGCAGGAGAATCTTGTACTTATTGTAAAGGTGAAAGACTTAGTGATTCGTCTGACCATCCGGATAAGGCAATTATCTCAATGAAGCATGATAGAGAGACTCCATACGAACAGTACATGGACGTACAAAATGAATTAGTTGCAGCTTACAATATCTTAAGAGAGCGTGAAGCTGAAAGACTATACAGAAAGTACTATCCTAATGCAGATAAAGTGTTTACTGCAATGTTAGAGGAGAAAGAGAAGAATCAATTTAATAAGGATGAGGTACTTAATGAGCGTATTGACGCTGTTAAGAAATTAATCCCGATGAAATTGTCTGAAGCAGAACCAGATAAAAATTAAAAGAAACAAATATGTCTAAATTTAGAAATAAAGATAAAGGTGAATTGCCAGCGATTTCAACGGCTTCACTTCCAGATATTGTATTTATGTTGCTTTTCTTTTTTATGGTAGCAACTGTAATGCGTGATAGTTCTTTAATGATTGAAAACAATTTGCCTAGCGCAGATCAGGTTGAGAAATTAAAAAAGGATAGAACGGTATTTATATATGGCGGAAAACCAAGTGAGCAATATAAGCAGTTTGGTACAGAACCTAGAATACAGTTTAATGATGCTTTTATTGGTGTGTCTGATGTAGGGCCATCTGTAAGACAAGCTATTTACGAACTAAATGAAGACTTACAAAGTAAAGTTGTAATTGGTTTAAAAGTAGATAAAGAAACCAATGCTGGTTTAGTGTCTGATATTAAGCAAGAATTGCGTAAGGAAAACGCATTAAAAGTAATGTATATCGCAAATACAAAAACAGAGGATTAATAAATTCTTAATTTTATAATTAAAACGTCCTGAGCAATCAGGACGTTTTTTTGTTCAATAGAAATGAAAGATTTCGTAGTTTTATCAACATGAAAGGTATTTTGTTTCTGATTATTATTTCTATAGGTTTTTATGGCTTTTCGCAAGTTAATGATGGAAGTTCAGGTATTGATAATAAATACCGAGAAGACCAATTCTATACGTCAATAACCTATAATTTAATAAATGAAAAACCATCAGGCGTGAAGCAAAGTGGGTTTTCGTCTGGTTTTCATTTTGGGTTTATAAGAGATATGCCTATTAATAAGCGTAGAAATGTAGCTATTGGATTAGGCTTAGGTGTTTCTGCTAATTCGTACAATCTCAAAGATTTATTAATTGAAGAAATAAATAATGCTACCGAGTTTAGTATTATAGATGAAGATGATTACAATGTTACTAAAAATAAATTTGCAACCTATTTAATCGAAGTTCCATTTGAATTGAGATGGAGGAGCTCTACTGCAGAAGATTATAACTTTTGGCGAATCTACACGGGCTTTAAAGTAGGTTATATGGTCTATAATTCAACAAAATTCACGAGCGAAATTACCAATGTAAAATTATCAAATTTAGATAGCTTTAATTCATTACAGTACGGCTTAACTTTAAGTGCAGGTTATAGTACTTGGAATTTTCACATGTACTACGGACTCAATTCAATTTTTGATTCTAGTGCGAAATTAGAAACGGATAATGTAAATATGAAATCCTTTAAAATAGGTCTCATGTTCTACATTTTATAACCAATAATTCAAAAGTATTAATTGTGGTGTAAACCCTGTAAATAGCCCTAAGATTAACTCTTGGTTTGTGTGTGCTTTCAAGTGCAGACGTGATGTAGCAATAGCACCTAAAATAATCATCATCAGGGCAATTGTACCATTTATATTTATATGATAGTATACACCAATGTTAATGGCAAACATAAAAAAACCTGCAGCAGCAATCATATGTATACTGGCCTTTATTTTAAAAACAGCCATTAAGAAGCAGATTAATGTTGAGCAAAAAATACCTAAAAAGAAATAAAACAATTCTATTATTTCACTAGGAGGTAAAACTCTAATTAAAATTAAAACGATGATGATACAATTAATAAACAAGGGAATTAATCGTTCTCTTGTACTTTTTAAATAAATTGAATCTACTTTATTTATTGTTTTTAATAAGAAGAATAACAAGATCGGTAATATAACGGTAAGGATAATTATAGAAAATATCTTAGCATTCTTTACAGGATCTGGAATGTATCTGCGTGTTTTTGAAAAATAAAATAACACACCTAGTAAAGGCATTATTAAAGGATGAAAAACAAACGATATTCCTTTTAAAATAAAATTTTTCATTAAAATTATTAAAGTTCCTTTCTTAAACGAGCTACAGGTATATCTAATTGTTCTCTGTATTTTGCTACTGTACGTCTTGCAATAGGGTAACCTTTTTCTTTTAAGATTTTAGAAAGGGCTTCATCTGTTAGTGGTTTCTTTTTACTTTCTTCTTCAATAACCGTTTCAAGTATTTTTTTAATTTCTCTAGTTGAGACCTCTTCTCCTTGATCGTTTGTCATTGATTCAGAGAAGAATTCTTTAATCAGTTTAGTACCATAAGGCGTATCTACATATTTACTGTTAGCTACGCGAGATATAGTGGAAACATCCATTTCAATTTCGTCTGCAATATCCTTTAAAATCATAGGACGTAAATTACGCTCATCTCCAGTTAAGAAGTATTCTTTTTGATAATGCATAATAGAACTCATTGTAATAAATAAAGTCTGCTGACGTTGCCTAACTGCTTCTATAAACCATTTTGCTGCATCTAATTTCTGCTTTATAAACATTACCGCATCTTTTTGAGACTTAGATTTCTGCTTGGTTTCTTTGTAACCCTTAAGCATGTTATTGTATTCCCTAGACACATGTAATTCTGGAGCATTTCTACCATTAAGAGTCAACTCTAATTCCCCATTAACAATTTTAATAGCAAAATCTGGTACAATATGCTGAACAATTTTATTATTACCTGCATAAGAACCTCCTGGTTTAGGATTTAAGTGTTCTATTTGCTCAATCGCGTCTTTAAGCTGCTCTTCATCAATATTGAATTTTTGTAGCAACTTTTTATAATGCTTCTTAGTAAACTGCTCAAACGCTTTATCAATAATTGCAATGGCCATTTCAACATCTGGATGTTGTTCTTTTCTATGCAACTGAATACTTAAACATTCTTGCAAGTTACGTGCACCAACGCCTGCAGGATCTAATTGATGTACAATTTTTAGAACCTTCTCAACGTCTTCTTCAGTTGTATATACATTTTGAGTAAAAGCTAAATCATCCGTAATGTCAGATAATGAACGACGTATATAACCACTTTCATCAACACTACCAACTAAGAAATAAGCAATTTCTTCTTCTTGTTCAGATAAACGAAATGTATTTAATTGATTTATTAAATGCTGTGTAAACGAAGTTCCGGCTGCGTAGGGCACAGATTTCTCTTCATCATCAGCGCTATAATTATTGGCTTGTGTTCTATATTCTGGTATCTCGTCGTCGCTTAGATACTCATCAATATTTATATCGTCGGCTTCAATAGTTTCATTATCATCATAAGTGTCGTCTGAATTATCAAATTCGTCTAAATTATCTTGTGATGCTTCTGATTCTTTACCAGTATCTAACGCAGGATTTTCTTCTAGCTCTTGCTTTAACCGTTGCTCAAACGCTTGCGTAGGCAACTGAATCAACTTCATAAGTTGAATCTGTTGTGGTGAGAGCTTCTGTGAAAGTTTAAATGATAAAAACTGCTTTAAAGACATATAATTTCTGTTGATTATAAATGTAATAAAAAAAACCTGATGGGTTTCTATAACCTATCAGGTAAATTTTTACAATTAAAATTCTGCATTTTGAGGTGTTCTTGGATAAGGAATGACATCTCTAATGTTGCCCATTCCGGTTGTGAACATTACCAAACGCTCAAAGCCTAAACCAAAACCAGAGTGTACTGCGGTTCCGTATTTACGTAAGTCTAAATACCACCATAACTCCTTCTCATCAATATCTAAAGCTTTCATTTTTTCTTTTAAAACGTCTAAACGTTCTTCACGCTGAGAACCACCTACCATTTCGCCTATTCCTGGGAATAATATATCCATAGCTCTTACAGTTTCTCTTCCTTCTGCGTCTGGCTCGTTTAAACGCATGTAAAATGCTTTAATGTTTGCTGGATAATCAAATAAAATCACAGGACATTTAAAGTGTTTTTCTACTAAGAAACGTTCGTGCTCAGATTGTAAATCTGCTCCCCATTCATTTATTAAATAATTGAATTTCTTCTTCTTGTTGGGCTTACAATTTCTTAGAATGTCAATCGCTTCCGTATAACTTACACGCTTAAAGTTGTTGTCTACAACAAACTTAATTTTTTCAATTAAGCTCATATCGCTACGTTGTGCTTGAGGTAATTTCTCTTCCTCTTTTTGTAAACGATTATCTAAGAATTCTAAATCTTCTTTGTTGTGTTCTAATACGTAACTTAAAACAGATTTCATAAAATCTTCAGCCAAATCCATATTTCCGGCTAAATCCATAAAAGCAACCTCTGGTTCAATCATCCAGAATTCTGCTAAATGACGTGTTGTATTAGAATTTTCTGCTCTAAATGTTGGTCCAAAGGTGTAAACTTTACCTAAAGACATCGCGTACGTTTCAGCTTCAAGTTGACCAGAAACAGTTAAGTTCGTTTCTTTTCCGAAGAAATCTTCTTTATAATTTACAGTTCCATCCTCATTTAGTGGTGGATTTTTAGCATCTAAAGCTGTTACTTTAAACATTTCTCCAGCACCTTCAGCATCACTACCAGTAACAATAGGTGTATGCATGTAGTTAAAGCCATTCTCATTAAAATACTTGTGTACTGCAAATGATAACGAAGAACGCAAACGCATTACAGCGCTAAATGTATTAGTTCTAGTACGTAGATGAGCGTTTTCTCTTAAGAATTCAAAAGAGTGTTTTTTAGGTTGAATAGGGTAGGTTTCTGGGTCAGAATCTCCTAACACATCTAATGTTTTTACAACAATTTCAACCGATTGCCCTTTACCTTGGCTTTCTACCAATTCTCCAGTAACATGTATAGCTGCACCTGTTGTGATACGCTTTAATAAGGATTCGTCAAAATTTTCAAAATCAACAACACATTGAATATTATTTATGGTTGATCCATCGTTTAAAGCAATAAATCGGTTTGCTCTAAAAGTTCTTACCCAACCTTTTATAGAAACGTCTTGTAACGTTCCATCTTGTGACAATAATTCTGCTACAGTTTTTGAAGTCATTTTTTAATTATTTTGAATGCTAATATATATGATACCAAATAAATTTTAAAATCTATTTAGAAGTGTTAATCGTTTTGTTCTGGATTATCTTCAGCTTCATCTTCCGAAGGTATAATATTTATTGAAGGCTTTCTTAAGACTTCTTTGTTTGCAATATTACGTTCTAAAGATAGCAACAGCGAAGGTAATAATAGTAGGTTAGATAACATCGCGAAAAGTAACGTTATAGATACTAAAGCACCTAATGCCACTGTACCACCAAAACTTGAAATGGTAAATACCGAAAAACCAAAGAATAGCACAATAGATGTATATATCATACTCACGCCAGTTTCTCTAAGTGCTGCATAAACGGATTTTCTAATTTTCCAGTTATTGGCTTGTAATTCTTGTCTGTATTTTGCCAAAAAGTGAATAGTGTCATCTACAGAAATACCAAATGCAATACTAAATACTAATATGGTTGAAGGTTTAATTGGTACACCAACATACCCCATTAATCCTGCCGTAACTAAAAGTGGCAATAAGTTTGGAATTAGTGACACAATTATCATTCTAAACGAACGGAAAAGGTAAGCCATAAATAAGGCAATTAATACAATGGCTAAGGTTAAGGAAATGATTAAATTTTTAACCAAATACTTCGTTCCTTTCTGAAAAACCAAAGCTTTACCAGTCATTATTACCTCGTAGCGTTCACTTGGAAAAACCTTATCTATTTTTGTTTGAAGGTCTTCTTGTATGCGTTCCATTTTTGCCGTACCAATGTCTTTCATAAATGTGGTAATACGTGCATACTGACCTGTGCTATCTACAAAACTAGTGAGTAAATCTACATCTGAAGTTGAGTTTTTAGCATAAGATAAGATGAAACTATTTTCTTGACTTGTTGGTAATTGATAATATTTTGGATTCCCATTATAATATGCCTGCTTACTATATTTAACTAAACTTACTACGGAAATAGGTCGTGATAATTCTGGAATTTCATCAATTACTTCTTCTAATTGTTCCATGCGCTTTAAGGTAGATAATTTCATAACTCCTTTTTTACGCTTAGTATCAATCATTATTTCTAATGGCATAATGCCATCAAATTCAGATTCAAAAAATCTAATATCTCTAAAGAATTCCGTGTCTTGTGGCATGTCTTCAATAAGACTTCCTGATATTTTAATTTGGTAAATACCAATTATACTTCCTATGATTAAAATTAATCCGGTAGCATAAATGGTAATTTTTCGGTCTTTTACCATGCTTACCATCCAATTTACAAAGGCACCAATCCAGCGTTTATTTAGATGTTCTAAATGACGTGCTTTAGGGTAAGGTAAAAACGTATATAGAATAGGAATGATAAGTAAGCAAAGAATGAAAATAGCGACAATACTTAGCGAAGCTACGATACCAAACTCTTTTAGCAATTTACTTTCAGTAAGAATAAAAGTAGCAAAACCAGAAGCTGTAGTAATATTTGTCATTAATGTTGCATTACCTACTTTAGTAATTACACGTTGTAATGATTTTACTTTATTACCATGCGATTTTACTTCATGCTGATATTTATTAATTAAGAAAATACAGTTAGGTATACCAATTACAATTATTAATGGTGGAATTAAAGCGGTAAGTACGGTTATTTCATAACCTAATAAACCAAGAATTCCAAAAGTCCACATCACACCAAAACAAACAACAATAAGTGAAATAAAGGTCGCTCTAAATGATCTAAAGAATAAAAAGAATATTAGTGAGGTAACAAATAAGGCAGCACCAATAAAAATTGGAATTTCATCTACAATGTTCTGCGCATTTAATGTTCTTATATATGGCATTCCCGAAACACGTACGTCTAATCCTGTTTCTTCTTCAAAAGCCGCAATTTTTGGTAAAAAATCATCAATTACGAAATCTTTTCGAGCAGATGTATTAACAATATCCTTTTTTAAATAAATGGCCGTTCTTATCGTTTTGGATTCTGCATTGAACAAAAAATTATCGTAAAATGGGTATTTTTTAAACAACTCGTCTTGAAGAACATCTATTTCTTTAAGACTGTGTATAGAATCTTTAATAAACGGTTCTAAGTCAAATTGCTTTTTTTCGTTATTCTTTACTAGTTTTTGAAGATCTTTTATGGATAGAACAGATTCAACTTCTTCATAATCTTTAAACGAACCAGCAAGGTTGTTCCATGCATTAAATTCTTTAACAGAAAACACCGTAGAATCTTTAACTCCCAGGACAATTAGATTTCCTTCTTCTCCAAAGACTTCTAAAAAATCATTATAAATAAGATTTACCTCATGATCGTCTGGTAGTAGATTAGCTTCAGTAAAGGTAAAACGCATGTGCTTCCATTGCATACTGAAAAACACAGTGGTAAGTATTATAGCTATAAGTATAAAGATTTTATTACGTAGAATTAGCCTCGCAATAGCTTCCCAAAAGCCTGTGGTTAAAAGTTTAAACATGCAAAAATAAAATAAGGAGCAAAGGTAGAAAAAACCTAAAGAATTGAAAGGTATTTAATTAGATTATAATGAAATATTAAACGTGAACTTAAAAGCTAGATTATCCTCAAATTTTGGCAAGTGATAACCACCATATCTGTAGGCGAAACTTAAGCCAAAACCAAAAAATAATTTGTTGATTTCAAGGCCAGACTCAGAATAGATTTTTTCTAAAGTATTAAACTCAATGCTTTGGTGTCTGCTTTTACTATTCATTGCACCTACTGCATATCTAGAAATTAATACTAATTGAGGCTTAAAACGTTCACTTATTTTAAATGGTTTGAAGTAATGCTTTAGTTGTAGCGTAGAGAATTTATCACTGAAAAATTCATTGAAGTACATGGTTTCAAAACTATTTAAACCAGCTACAGAAAATCGCCTCATAACAGTTTCTTTATTTATATTATTTGGGTAAGCGTGATATAAATGTGTTAAAGGCGTGTCGCCTCCAGCGATTCCTGCTACTAAGGTTACTTTACTTATGGCTTCGTTTTTATGTACGAGCTGGTGGATGGTCCTAAAGTCTAGTTTAGCAAAATTAAAATCGCTACCAAATACGGACTTAAATCCTTGGGTTAACTGAAGGGTAAATTTTGGATAGCCATCCTTTGTCTCTTTAACCATATCATTCTCTACAGTGTAATGGCTGAATGGACTCCATTGTAAGCTCATTTTTACAGTGCTTAAATCGTAAGTTTTATAATTAGTATCATCGAGAATGTAGGTGTAATTATAAGTTGGTGTTATTTTGGAAATTGCGAACTGCGTTTCAGATAATAAATTTTTAGATAC
Organism: Winogradskyella sp. 4-2091; assembly: GCF_045765065.1. Taxonomy (NCBI): domain Bacteria; kingdom Pseudomonadati; phylum Bacteroidota; class Flavobacteriia; order Flavobacteriales; family Flavobacteriaceae; genus Winogradskyella; species Winogradskyella sp. 4-2091. The sequence continues at coordinate 8,863 of NZ_JBJKOD010000002.1, read as the reverse complement.
TTTATGTTGAATAGCAATTGATTTGGTTATATGCCTATGAAATAAATCAATGTTTAATAAACGTGGTTCAAAAAATGTAAAGAACCGCTTATCTGTAAGAAACTTTGAACTTCCCGTTTCTTGTAAATCATCTATATAAGAAAGATTTACCCAAGTGTTAGAGGCTTTATTTACTCTAAATCCACCACCAACTTTATATTTTAAAGATTTGTCCCTAAAACCATAAACGAGATAGCCATCTAAGCGATAACGGTCAGAAAAACGATCATTTGTTATACCACCTAAGCCTGTTCTAAAACCTTCATATTGATTAAACTTTATAAGATATCTTAAATCAATATTGAAGTGATTGAATGGAAGAAAACCATTACCAATATTTTTTAGAAATTCTATTTTTTTTATGGAATCTCTAGCGGTTATGGTAGAATCTTTATCTAAGGACTGAGGCTGTTGAGCAAAACTTAATAGGGAAAACGTTAAAATAAAAACTAGAAGTAGATGTTTTAACATTTGAAATTTTTAATTGAGTTGAATAAAAATAGCCCTAAATAAATTTAAGGATTTTTGATTAAGAAATTTCGCGGTTAAACGGTCATAATCTCTTTTTCCTTAACTTCTAACGTCTCATCTATTTTTTTAACGTAAGTATCAGTTAGTTTCTGGATGTCAATTTCAGCATTTTTTTGAAGATCTTCAGATTCATCAGAATCCTTAATATCATGATTTGCTTCTTTACGCGCGTTTCTAATACCGATTTTTGCATCTTCAGCTTCTGCTTTCGCTTGTTTCGCCAAATCTCTTCTACGTTCCTCAGTTAAAGGTGGTACATTAATAATAATTGTATCACCATTATTCATAGGATTAAATCCTAAGTTTGCAACCATAATACCGCGTTCAATTTCTTGAAGCATTGATTTTTCCCATGGCTGTACTGTAATCGTTCTACCATCTGGTGTATTTACATTAGCCACTTGGCTTAAAGGCGTTTGAGAACCATAATAATCTACCATAACACTACCTAACATTGCAGGACTCGCTTTCCCAGCTCTGATGTTTACAAATTGCTTTTCTAAGTGCTTAATTGCAGCATCCATAGCTTCTTTAGCAGTATCTATTATAAATTTAATGTCTTCGTTCATAATGTTAAAAATTTAATTTAAGATTATCAAAATCTAAGCCAAAAGTTGTTAGTTGACTTTGGTACCAATGTTTTCACCAGAAACTACTTTTAATAAGTTTCCTTTTTTATTCATATCAAATACAATAATAGGTAAGTTATTTTCTTGGCTTAATGTAAATGCTGTCGTATCCATTACTTTAAGACCTTTACTCAATACATCTTTAAATGAAATATTGTCAAACTTAACAGCATTAGTATCTTTTTCAGGGTCTGCTGTATAAATTCCATCTACGCGTGTTCCTTTTAAAATTACATCAGCTTCAATTTCAATAGCTCGTAAAACAGCTGCGGAATCTGTAGTAAAATAAGGATTTCCTGTACCACCTCCAAAAATTACAACGCGTCCTTTTCTAAGATGACTCATTGCTTTTCTTCTTATAAAAGGTTCTGCTACTTCGTTAATTTTAATTGCTGTTTGTAAACGTGTTTTTACATCTGCATCTTCTAAGGCGTTTTGCAATGCCAATCCATTAATAACAGTGGCTAACATGCCCATATGATCACCTTGTACGCGGTCCATACCATTCATAGCTCCTGCAACACCTCTAAAAATATTACCACCACCAATAACAATGGCAACTTCTACTCCTAAGTCTGTAATTTCTTTAATGTCTTTAGCGTATTCTGATAAACGTTCTGGATCAATACCATACTGACGATTTCCCATTAAGGCTTCACCAGATAATTTTAGAAGTATTCTTTTATATTTCATTGTATGATTTAAAGGTTGGGCAAAGCTACGTAATTATTAGCTTCTGTAAAAGTGAAAAAAATGCAAAAAAAATGCTTCTCAATTCTGAGAAGCATTTTTTAGTATAATAGGATTTGAATCTTATTAATTATCCAACAGTTGCACGTTTAAAACCAGTAACAGCAACGTCACCATAAGATTTTACGTAATCAGCAACAGTTTGCTTTTCGTCTTTGATAAACTTTTGATCTAATAAACACTTTTCTTGATCTAAAGTTGTGTTATCAGAAATGAAACGCTCCATTTTACCTGGTAAAATTCTGTCCCAAATTTGCTCTGGTTTCCCTTCAGCTTTTAATTCAGCTTTTGCAGCCTCTTCTGCTTCAGCGATAACCTCTGGCGTTAATTGAGCCATAGAAATGTAACTTGGTACATTCTTTAAAGTTTTACCTAAACGTCCTAATTCAATATTATCTTTTTCAATAACTGCGATACGCGCTTCAGTTTCTGATGCGATAAATGCAGGCTCAAAATCTTTGTAAGATAAGGTTGTTGCTCCCATTGAAGCTACTTGCATTGCTACGTCTTTTACTAAAGTTTCAACATTGTCTACTTTTGAAGATAAACCTACTAAAGCTGCAATTTTGTTAATGTGAACATATTGTCCTACGTACGGAGCTTCTAATTTCTCAAAAGAAGTAATGTCTAATTTTTCACCAATAACACCTGTTTGCTCAATTAATTTTTCAGCAACAGTCATTCCTCCAAAATCAGCAGCTAAAAATGCTTCTTTAGAGTCATGATTTAAAGCAATCTCTGCTAATTGGTTAGCTAATGCTACAAAGTTTTCGTTTTTACCAACAAAATCAGTTTCACATCCTAAAACGATAGCTACACCAGAAGTGTTGTCTGCGTTTATTTTTGCAATAGCAGCACCTTCAGAAGAATCTCTGTCAGCTCTTTTTTCTGCAACTTTTTGCCCTTTTTTACGTAATACTTCAATGGCTTTATCAAAATCACCACCAGCTTCAACTAAAGCTTTTTTACAATCCATCATACCAGCACCAGTTGCTTGTCTAAGCTTGTTTACTTCTGCTGCTGTAACTTTTACAGTATTTTCCATAGTTTTTGAATTTAAAAAAGTCATTTAATTAATTTTCAAATTGAAAAGAACCAAATGACTTTTAATATTGTATAAATGTTATTTATTCTTCTTCTTGAGATGCTACCGGAGCTTTTTCAGCTTTTTCTGCTGCTGGCTTAGCTTCCTTTTTAGCTTCTGCTTTTGTTTCAGTTTTTTGAGATTTTGCATCTTTTTCTGCACGTTCAGCTTTTCTTTCGTTTAAGCCATCAGCGATTGCAGATGTTACAATAGATAAAATTTTATCTACAGATTTAGAAGCATCATCATTTGCAGGAATTAAATAATCTACTTCACGAGGATCAGAGTTTGTATCTACCATCGCAAAAATTGGGATATTTAATTTTTGAGCTTCTTTAATTGCAATATGCTCACGCATGATATCTACAACGAAAATAGCACCTGGTAAACGTGTCATATCAGAAATAGAACCTAAGTTCTTTTCTAATTTTGCACGTAAACGATCTACTTGTAAACGTTCTTTTTTAGATAAAGAGTTGAATGTACCATCTTTCTTCATTCTATCAATAGCAGCCATTTTCTTTACAGCTTTTCTAATAGTAACAAAGTTTGTTAACATTCCACCTGGCCAACGCTCAGTAATGTATGGTTGGTTTACAGCACCTGCTTTCTCAGCAACGATGTCTTTAGCTTGTTTTTTTGTAGCAACGAATAAGATTTTCTTTCCTGATGCTGCTATTTTAGCTAACGCTTCAGAAGTTTCTTCAATTTTTGCTGCTGTTTTGTAAAGGTTGATAATATGGATACCGTTACGCTCCATATAGATGTAAGGAGCCATGTTTGGGTTCCACTTACGTGTAAGGTGACCGAAGTGTACACCTGCTTCAAGTAATTCTTTTACTTCTACTTTTTCCATTTTGTAATAGTTTACGTTCTGTTAAATTAGCAATGTTCCATTTGGCTTTTGCCGTTGGCTTCATTTAGATGCTAAACTGTTTGATTCTAAATTGACTTAGAATCGTTCTAATAAAATAAAATAATTCAGAACTCGTAAAAACAAGTTCTGAATTAAGTGTTGTTTGGATATTAACGTTTCGAGAATTGGAATTTCTTACGCGCTTTCTTCTGTCCGAATTTCTTACGCTCTACCATTCTTGGGTCTCTCGTTAATAGACCTTCTGGCTTTAATACTAGTCTGTTTTCAGGATCTAGTTCGCACATAGCGCGACTTAATCCTAAACGTATTGCTTCTGCCTGGCCGGTGATACCACCTCCATATACGTTAACAGTAATATCAAAGTTGCCATCATTGTTAGTCAAGGCTAAAGGTTGGTTTACTTTGTATTGCAATGTTGCAGTACTAAAATAATCCGCCATGTCTTTTTTGTTCACCGTGATTTTGCCACTTCCTTGGGCAAGGTACACACGAGCAACAGCCGTCTTTCTACGGCCAATTTTGTGAATTACTTCCATTAGTTAATTTCGTTTAATGTCATTGTTTTTGGTTTTTGCGCCTCGTGAGCATGCTCTGTACCAGTAACAACTGTTAAATTTCTAAAAAGAGTTGCACCTAATTTGTTCTTAGGTAACATTCCTTTTACTGACTTCTCTACTAATCTACTTGGGTCTTTCCCAAATAATTCAGTAGCTGTCAAACTTCTTTGTCCACCTGGATAACCTGTGTGACGGATATAACTTTTTTCCGTCCATTTGTTACCAGTTAAGTTGATTTTTTCCGCATTAATAACAATTACGTTATCACCGCAATCAACGTGTGGCGTAAAATTAGGCTTGTGCTTACCTCTTAAAAGTATTGCTACTCTTGAAGCTAAGCGACCTAAAGTTTGTCCTTCAGCATCAACTAAAACCCACTCCTTATTAACGGTAGCTTTGTTAGCTGAAACTGTTTTGTAGCTTAATGTATCCACACTAATTTGATTTATATTTACGCTTCACAGCGCAAAAAGATTAAACATTCCTCTTTAAAAAAGAGTTTGCAAATTTACGATAAACTATTGATTTACCAAACCTTGATGAAGGTTTTTTTATGTTGAAATTTAGAGACTTATATAATGCTTAGTATTCGTTTTAGTTTTTTGATGATACCTTATATATATAATTACGTTCTGTGAACATAGTTCTTTCTAACTCAATTTCTAATTTAAAACCTTGTTTGCTTGCAATGTCAGTAATTTTAGAAATGTTACAATCTTGCGATAAAATCATAAGAATACAATCATCTGACCTATTTTTTAGTTGTGTAAACAGGTTACGAAAATATTCAAAGTCTTCTCCACAGAACCAAGCATTTTCTTTGATATTTGTTGGGTTTTTAGGATAATATGGTGGATTAATTATAACATAGTCGAAACCTTGAGATGTAAGGTTTTGAAATAGGTCTGAATTAATGATCTCAACATCTAAATTGTTTTTAACCGTAGCTTGCTTTAGTGCTGTAAGAGCAATGTTGTTAATGTCTGAAGCTGTAACAATAGCTTTTTTTGACGCTGCAAATAATGAAATAATTCCGGAACCACAGCCCAATTCTAAAACCGTTTTGTTTTCTAATTCTAATGATTTTAAGTATTGTAATAGAATCTTTGTACTTAATGTATAATGCGGAGGAAACACCTCTGGCATTACCATGACCTCAATACCATCATATTTAAATGGTCTAGGTTTTGAAAATGCTTTTTTTGCTCCTAATTTTAGAAAAGGATCTAATAGTCGCTTTATTAGTTTTCTCATTATTCTGAATAAAATCCTTCTATTTCGGGTTGTCTATATTTCCAGATTTTATGTAAAACCTTAATTTCATAAGGTAGTTTATAAATACCTTGCTTGTATCTATAACCAGAAATTAATTTTAAAATTTGTTTCTTATATCCCTTTATTCTAAAATCTGAAACGGTTGGATAGTACCCATTTAATACAGTTTCAAAATTTTGAATTTTATCTATCATATAGGGTTTTAACCATGGCGTTAAAGGATTTTTACGTAAATCGAATTTTTCCCAACTTGGATTAATCCATTCTTCTAAGGTTTTAGGAAATGAAAAGCCTGCATCTAAAATTTGCTGATACAGTTCAGAACCTTCAGTAGGTACAGGACTGTATAAATAAATTATAATTTCAGTATCTGGATTGATTGTTTTTATCTCTTTTATAAAATTAATATCCCATAAAATTTGCTCATATACTGTTTTCTCATCTTTTGCTGGTAGGCCAAGTACAAAAGAGAGTTCAGGGATGATGTCTGCTTTTTTCATTCGCAATACAAAATCCTTGATCATTTGGCCGCTTTGTGTTCCGCCTTTATTCATTTGTTTTAGAACGTCATCGTTTCCTGTTTCTGCACCTAAAAACATCATTCTACAACCAGCTTTTCGCATGAGTTGTAGGTCTTCATCAGAGTATTTGTTAATGGTGTCAATTCGGCCTTCGCCCCACCATTCTATATTATCGTTAATAACAAGTTTAGAGAATTCTAGGACGCGCTTCTTTGAGGTGAAAAAATTATTATCATGAAATTCTAAGGCATCAATATTGTACTTCTCTTTAAAATATTGAACATCTTTATATATGTTTTCTGCAGATTTAGCTTTCCACTTAGCATTATATATAGGAACAACAGCGCAAAATGAACATGAAAATGGACAACCCATACTAGAATGGTAAGCTAAGGTCCTTTTTCCCATAAATGTTTTTGCGAGATAGCTTTCTAAGGGATAGAACGTATTGAAATAGGTATATGGATATTGTGGTAATGAATCTTGATCTAACAAGGCTTCTTTTACAGTTTGTATGATATTGTCGTTCTCATCCTTATATATAAGATTGCGAATAAGTATTTTTTTTTGATCATTTTTCCCTTCTAACACATCTAGTAATTGCGGAAATGTATTATCTCCAGGACCATTTACTATATAATCTACGTAGCCAGAATCCATGCAAACTTTATATTGGTTTGAGGCAAAATAACCTCCCCAAATCGTAATGCTTTCAGGATATAATTCTTTTATTTTTTTTGTAAAAGGAATCGCCTGTTTTAACTGTGGTCCAGGCATAACGGTTGAACAAAAATATTTGAACTCTCCTGTATTAAAGTAATTGAGAATTATTTTTAACGGATCGTTTTCAACATTGCCATCTACAAAAACGTAATCGTATTTACCATGAATTGAAGCACCAACTTGAAGAATAGAATTTGGTATACGATGCTTGGTATTAGCACTTTTTGGGTTGAATATGATTATTTTGTTATTCACTTTTATTTTAGTTTTGCAAAAATATTACCGTGTAGGTTTCCTATGTCCATAGCTTTAATTTCTGTGGACATTTCTTTTGCTGAAATCCAGTTCTTTAATTCTAATTTAGGTTTTTCATTTAGCATATAATTAAAAGTGTAATCTCCTAAATCATCAAATTTAGATATACACTGTAATGTTTCTTCAATAAAACCGCCAGTAAATTCAAACTCAATAATAGAAATTTTATAACTTAAATTTTTTAAGATTTCATATTCATAACCTTCGGCATCAATCTTACAAAAATCTGGTATTCCATACATTTCAATTTGAGAATTTAAAGTTACAACTTTAACACGTTCTTTTTGATTCCAATATATATTGTCTGTGGTAAAGTAGGATTTGAACTTATGAGATAGTGTAGCAATTTCAATATGACTACCAATAAATAAATCTAACTCAGTGTTTTCAGCTCCAATAGCTATTTTTTTAATTTTAAAATTAGGATGCTTTTTTTGAATTTTTAACAGAGAATAGTAGCAATTTTTTTGAGGTTCAAATCCGATTACATGGTGTTGTAAGTTTAATAAAATTGAACTTTTGTCTCCTATGTTTGCGCCAATATCAAAACATAAACTTTTCTCTTTTATTAAAGCTCTATAAAAGTTGATACTTTTTTTTCTTCTTAAATGTTGATTAATGAAATTCATTAACACTAGTGTTTAATTTATGATTTCATATCCAAAGTAATCTAAAGAATTACTTAGATGTTCAATAAATAATTGATTTTCTGAATTTGAAAGCTGATGTTTCCAATATCCTGCCTCTCCTTTTCTTAGATTATTTGTTTGTTTAGCATTTTTAAAAGATTGTTTGTCAATAGCATTTAGAATAAACTTATCGGTTTTCTCAATATTGAGAAATTTTAAAATTTGCTGGCACTCAAACTTAGGATTTTGTAATAAATCTTCATATTTTACAAAAAGTATGTCTTTATTGAGATAACCATTATAGTGATTTTTCCAAGAGAATTTACACCATTGATTTACTTTTTCATTACCAGATAGCACTGCTTTAATCATTTGCTTTTTTTTAAAAGCTTTAGGTGAGAGTTTATCAATTATAGAAGATTTTTTAAGAAATTTAAAGAAATATAGACCGGAAATAACAACATCTCTAGGGTCTCTTATTATATATATAATTTTATCAATACTTTTTTTGTCAACGCTAAAAATCTCTTCATAAGTATGATGTGATTTATAACAGTCATAAGCAGATATTCTATCTTGACCTTCTTCTATTGGGTCGTTGTCTATTTTAAATCCCCAATTTCCTTTTAATGGACATACCAAAAGTTCAGCAACTAATTTAGACATCCAAGTAGTACCACTTTTTGGATAGCCCACAATAACAATATTTTTCTTTGTTTCTTCCAACCTTTGATGTGTTAACTAATTACGAAATAATAGTTTTAGTTTTTAGATGTTTAGTTAGCCAGTACCATAATATTATTGTAATTAAAATTTGACTAATAGCTTTTAATAAAAAAGCTTCATTTATACCATAGTTATGTTGCATTACTAAACCAAATGTAATCTGTAATAAAACAATTAAAAAAGCAAAAATACTGACATCTTTTTGTA